>NZ_JBHFKW010000049.1:0-29662 GCF_042879395.1 Photorhabdus sp. RM322S | reverse complement strand
ATGGCGTGAGGCCCGAAGGTCCCCCACTTTGGTCTTGCGACATTATGCGGTATTAGCCACCGTTTCCAGTGGTTATCCCCCGCCATCGGGCAGATCCCCAGACATTACTCACCCGTCCGCCGCTCGTCAGCAAAAGTGCAGGCACTTTCCTGTTACCGCTCGACTTGCATGTGTTAGGCCTGCCGCCAGCGTTCAATCTGAGCCATGATCAAACTCTTCTATTAAAAGCTTGATGCTCAAAGAAACTGACTGTTCATTCGTAATGAATTCACTGTTGTTCACTCTTCAAGACTTTAGTGTATTTCTTTTGTGATACGGTCTTGTGAGTGCCCACACAGATTGTCTGATTAATTGTTAAAGAGCAGGCTGAAATAAAAATTAATATTCTGGTTCAGCCGGGCTGCGTATATTACGCTTTTCGCCCGCAGAGTCAAGCGCTTATTCACGTTGCCCTGCCTGGCCTCACACGTTTTGTCAGCGTTGTGTCGGTCAGTGGTGGCGCATTATAGGGGGTTCTTTGGCGCTGGCAAGCGTTTAATTAAAAAAAACTGTCGTTCGCAGTTTTTTTCAACAAAATGTGTATTTTTGGTTTTTTTTTACACAAAAACGGATGTCATCGACAGTAATTATTCCCAAACTAAAGTAGTATAAATGGATAAATTCGGGAAAAGGTTCAAATCTACTATGCAATTTAAAGAACAAAGAAAAGCTTCCCAGAAAAACCTTTCTTATCTTTTAGCTGAAAAAATCGGACAACAGATTTTGTCTGGTGAATATAAAACTGAAACCATCCTCCCTGGTGAAATAGAACTCGCTGAACAGTTCAACGTCAGCAGGACCTCTGTTCGCGAAGCGATAAAAATACTTGCAGCCAAAGGTATGCTATTACCTCGCCCACGTATTGGTACTCGCATCATGCCAACTATGCACTGGAATTTCCTTGATCAGGATTTATTAAAGTGGTGGATGAATCGTGATAATCTTAACCAGGTGATTGAACACTTCCATATAGTGAGATTGGCAATAGAACCACAAGCTTGCTTTCTTGCTGCAAAAAATGCCACACAAGAACAAAAGAAGCAGCTTTTACAACTAATAGATGAAATGTATCTGTTGAAAGAAAATTTCAACCGGGAAAAATGGATAGATATTGATTACCAGTTTCACCACACCATTTATAAATCCTGTGGAAACCCATTTTTAGGTTCCTTTGCCAACTTATTTCGTCCAGTTTATCAGAACTATTTCGAAGCTATTATTTCCGACAAAGTTGTGCAACTGGAAGATCATAAAACAATTGTTGATTCAATCATCAAAGGTGACAGTCGCAGAGCACTTCTCGCTTGCCAAAAGTTATTAACAGAGCATGAATGATCTTATATAGTAATGTGTTAGATTAATATCTAATCAAACATTGGTTTATAAATACAGCAGGACGATTAATGGTAAAAACCGCTCGTAATATGGCGGGGCTACCCTGGATTGCTGCAATAGCTTTTTTTATGCAAGCTTTAGATGCAACAATTCTCAACACAGCATTGCCCGCTATTGCTGAAAGCCTCGAACACTCACCTCTGGCAATGCAATCTGCTGTTGTCAGCTATACTCTGACTGTTGCTTTGCTAATTCCAGTCAGTGGCTGGCTAGCAGATCGTTTTGGTACCCGCCGGGTATTTATTTTTGCTGTGTCCTTATTTTCTTTAGGCTCTCTAGCCTGTGCTTTGTCAGGTAATTTGGCTTTTCTGGTTATTTCCCGTGTAATTCAGGGAATTGGTGGTGCAATGATGATGCCGGTAGCCCGCCTTGCCTTATTACGCGCATACCCACGCAGTGAACTTTTACCCGTTATGAATTTTGTCACCATGCCAGGATTAGTAGGGCCAATTCTTGGTCCTATGCTTGGTGGGTTACTAGTCACTTATGCTACCTGGCATTGGATATTTATTATCAATATTCCAATTGGTTTATTGGGGATTATTTATGCTAAAAAGCATATGCCTAATTTCACAATGCCAAAGCGTTCATTCGACTTTTTCGGTTTCATACTTTTTGGACTGAGTTTAGTCATGGTTTCCGTTAGCTTAGATTTACTGGGGGAGAGTTCGTTACCAAGCTATATACCTCTCATAGTGATGGTCGGCGGTTTTATGATATTATTTAGCTACCTGATGCATGCCAGAAAACACCCTCAACCACTTATCAGTCTGAAGTTATTCCGTACTCGCACATTTTCTATCGGTATTATCGGTAATATTGCTACGCGCCTGGGAACTGGGTGTATTCCTTTTCTGATGCCTCTGATGCTACAAGTTGGTTTTGGTTATTCAGCAATCCTTGCCGGGATGGCGATGGCACCAACAGCTATCGGTTCTGTTATAGCTAAATCTTTTGTTACTAATGTATTAACACGTTTCGGTTATCGTAAAACTCTGGTTAGCATAACAGTCATCATCGGATTAATGATTTCCCAATTTTCACTGCAATCACCAGAAATGTCCGTTGTTCTTTTAGTTATCCCACTATTTTTACTAGGTATGGCAGTATCCATTCAATTTACTTCGATGAATACCATTACTCTGGCTGATCTGACCGATAATAATGCCAGCTCAGGAAATAGTTTATTAGCGGTAACTCAACAGTTATCTATTAGTTTCGGTGTTGCAGCAAGTGCGGCTATCCTCCGTTTCTATGAGTCTATACCTTATGGAACAACAGTCGATAATTTCCAAAACACTTTTATTACAGTGGGAATAATCACTTTACTCTCTTCTTCCACCTTCCTGTTATTACATAAGGAAGATGGAGATAATATGATCAAGGATAAGAAACAGAGTACTTAAGAACGGGAAACTGAATTACGCTCAATCAATGTTGGAGTTAATACTAACAACTTAGGATCACTCTCCGGGTTATCCATCCGATAAAGCAAAGTATCAACAGCCAATTTTCCCAATTCATCTTTTGGCTGATGAATGGTTGTCAACGGTGGGATCATATAAGGGGCCAGGTCGATATCATCATAACCAATGATCGAGATATCATCCGGCACGGAAAGCCCTGCTCGGTAAAGAGCCTGATAAGCACCAACAGCCATTGCATCATTGCCAGCAAAAACAGCTTCAGGCAGTTCTGGATGTTGTAGTAATTCCTGCATTGATTTAAAACCACCAGCAAATTCAAAATCACTATGAATTTCATATCCTTCAGGAATAACAAGGCCAGCATCTGCCATTGCCTTTTTATATCCTTCCAACCGATGACTAGCAGGCGTTTTATCTTGTGGACCTGCAATACAGGCTATTTTCTTAAAACCACAGCTAATAAGGTAATTAGTGGCCATCTCTCCTCCCAACAAGGAGTTGTCCTGAATTACATCGCTAACAATATCAAATGGAGACCAATCCATCATAACCATCGGCAAAGGGGGATAACGGCGCAAAACATCACAGGAATTGTGTTGGTTCTCAGTACACATGATCAACACCCCATCTACCCGCTTTTGCAGCAACGTTTCCATGCTGTAATCCATTCGTTTAGTATCACCTTCTGTATTACACAAGATAAGGCTGTAACCACGTTCATAACAGCTTCTTTCAACCCCTCTTACAATTTCAGCATAAAAAGGGTTATTACTGGTTGTTACCAACATACCAATGGTTTTTGTCTGCTTGATTTTAAGACTTCGTGCAAGCGCTGATGGCGCATAATTTAATTGCTCAATAGCATCATTAACTTTCTTTTTTACACCATCACTGACATAACGGTTATTATTAATAACATGAGACACTGTTGATGTGGAGACGCCTGCAAAACGAGCAACATCTTTCATTGTAGCCACAGTCAGTCCTGTTCAGTTAAAAATGCATCAATTTCATTTCGCCACGGGACAGAAGGTTGAGCTCCCTGACGGGTTACCGCTATTGCAGCAGCAGAGTGGGCAAACCGTACCGCAGATAACATTGCTTTTCCTTCCAGCAAAGCTGTCACAAACGCGCCATTAAAAGTATCTCCCGCCGCAATAGTATCTACAACTTTAACTTTAAATCCCGGAACAACTTCTCCTTTCTGACCTTTTTCACTCAACCATACACCACGGCTACCCAATGTGATAATAACTGTTTCAATACCTTTATCGTGCAATATCTGAGCCGCTTTTTCCGCACCTGAATCATCGTTTACTGTAATTCCAGTCAGGTATTCAGCTTCAGTTTCATTCGGAGTAATAATATCCACCAGCGAGAGCAGTTGATCAGATAATTTTTGTGCCGGTGCCGGATTAAGTATTACTTTCGTATCATTTTTTTTAGCTATCTCTGCGGCAAGTTGTACAGTTTCCAATGGAGACTCAAGTTGCATTAATAATGCATCCGCCTCTTCAATAATATTTTGGTAGCGATAGAAATATTTCGGTGTCAGTGCAGCATTAGCCCCCGTATTGATACCAATCACATTTTCACCTTGCTGATTAACGAAAATCAACGCTACACCGGTTGTTTCCCCTTCGATAACTTCAATGCCAGAAGTTTTAATATTATCCATTGCTAATTGCTGGCAGATACGGGAACCAATATCGTCCTCACCGACACAAGCAATAAATGCAATATCAGCACCACTGCGACCTGCTGCTACCGCCTGATTAGCACCTTTACCACCAAAAGCAATCTGGTATTGTTTCCCGATCACCGTTTCACCCGGACGAGGGAACGATTCAAGATTCAAAATATGGTCAGCATTAATGCTGCCAAGCACTGCAAGTTTTGCTGTACCCATTAAATCTATTCCTTTTCCATTATGCCGTTACCATCAATTAGCAACAGCACAGTAATACCGATTTATTTTTTAATAACCAGCTCCAGTTCTACAGGAATAACAGCATCAACTTTTTTGCCTTTCAGCACCTTGTCCGCTGTCTGAATGCCAATGATACCAATCTGATCAGGACGCTGAGCGATTGTCGCGCCTAATTTCCCACCTTGAACAGCTTTGATACCCTCTGCCGTGCCATCAAAACCAACAACTAATACATCTCTTTTACCTGCTGTCTGTAAAGCACGCAGAGCCCCCAACGCCATCTCATCATTCTGAGCAAATACAGCTTGTATAGCCGGATGAGCTGTCAGTAAGTTCTGCATAACATTCAAACCCTTAGTACGGTCAAAATCAGCGGGCTGACTAGCCAGCACATTAAGCTTATGTTCTTGTACTGCTTTATTAAATCCTTCACCACGTTCACGGACAGCAGAAGTACCAGTAATACCTTCTAACTGAATAATGTTGGCTTCATTCCCTAATTTTTCAGCAATAAAATCACCCGCTATTTTACCACCTAGGCGGTTATCAGAAGCAATATGGCTGACAACCGTACCTTTATTCGCTATCCGATCGAGAGTAATTACTGGAATTTTCGCATTGTTAGCTATGATAATGGCATTACCTACAGCATCAGAATCAGTTGGGTTAATCAGCATTAGTTTAGTACCACGTACCGTCAAATCCTGAACATTAGCTAGTTCTTTCGCTGGATTATCCTGAGAATCCAATACAATTAGGTTATAGCCCAACTTATCCGCCTCTTTTTGAGCACTCTCTTTCATGGAGACAAAAAATGGATTATTTAGTGTAGAAATGACTAGCGCGATAGTATCTTTCGCTAACGCATTTACACTTATAGTCGCGCCTAGTACAACAGCAGATAAAATTGTGACTAATTTCTTCATTCTCATTATATTATTTCCTGTAGGATGAGGTTATTTACCACTTTTGTTATCAACCAGAACTGCCAGCAATATTACACTTGCTTTAACAATCATCTGGTAGTTAGAAGAAATACCTAATAAATTTAAGCCATTATTTAAAAAACCGAGGATTAGCGCACCAATCAAAGTCCCCGTAATTAATCCCTTACCACCAGCCAGACGGGTTCCGCCCAAAACGACAGCAGCAATAGCATCCAATTCATAACCACTCCCCGCCATTGGTTGAGCCGAAGAAAGACGGGCCACTTCAATAATACTTGCTAATGCCGTCAGTAAACCGCATAAGGCGTAAACGATAATCTTGATTTTATCGACACTGATACCAGACAAACGGGTAGCCGATTCATTACCACCCAGAGCATAAATATAACGACCTAAGCGGGTGTGGTGCAGGAGATACCATGCAATAACAAAAACGATCAACATCAGCCATATTGGAGTAGGAATTCCCAATGGGCGACCAATACCAAACCAGCCAAACAGATCCGCATTATTACTGAATCCTGTATTTATTGGGCTACCATCAGTATAGACGCGGGTTATTCCACGAAGTAATAACATCATGACCAAAGTGGCAATAAAAGCCTGTACTTTACCTTTAGCAATGATTATTCCTGTACAAGCACCGATCGCAGTACCTAAAGCCAAAGCCCCCACTACAGCCACCAGCGCATTAACTTCCATACCAACCAATGAAGCGGCTACTGCGCCTGTTAATGCAAGCAATGAACCAACAGACAGATCAATACCCGATGTTAAAATAACCAATGTCATCCCAACTGCCATAATGGCATTGACTGATGTCTGTTGCAGAATATTAAACAAGTTATTTAACGTGAAAAAATTTGGGCTAAGAGAAGAAACTACGGCTATCAATACTAACAACGCAATCAATGACTTTTGCTTCAGTAACCACTCTTTAGTAAACCAACGCTTAGATGTCGGTGATATGTTCGAATTCATACTGAATTACTCCCGAATCGTTCCATATTGTTTGCCAACAGCCGCCGCCATCAAAATTTCTTGAGTTGCCTGTTCAGCAAAAAATTCTCCGCTGATATGACCTTCATACATGACCAAAATACGATCACTCATTCCTATCACTTCCGGCATTTCAGAAGAAACAAGGATGATACTCAAGCCCTCTTTTTTGAACTGATTAATGAGTTGATAAATTTCTTTTTTTGCACCGACATCGACTCCCCGCGTCGGCTCATCCAAGATAAGAATTTTAGGTCTGGTCATTAATCCACGAGCAATTGCCACTTTTTGCTGATTACCTCCAGAAAGCAGGTTAATCGTCTGCTCCATTGAAGGTGTTTTGATATTAAATAACTTGATAAAGTCATTGACTGCCTGCTGCTCTTTTTTATGGTTCAGGCTACCTGATTTATTACTAAAATAACGTAAAGCGGTAAGAGACATATTCTCTTTAACCGACATATCCAAAACTAATCCATCACACTTCCGATCTTCTGAAATATAAACAATCCCACAAGCTAACCCATCCTGAGAACGACGGGTTACAACAGGCACCCCATCCAGAGTGATTTGTCCTTGAGTTTTTGGCAACGCACCATAAATAATTTTCACTAATTCAGTGCGACCAGCCCCCATCAACCCCGATATACCCAAAATTTCTCCACTATAAAGGGAAAAGCTAACATTTGTCACACCGGGACCAGAAATTTGCTTAACTTCAAGCCGCTTCTTACCACGAGGCAAATTTAGGCGAGGATATTGCTCTTCCAGTTTTCGCCCAACCATCATTTCAATCAGCGTCTCTTCTTTTAACTGCTTTACCGGCTTTTCACCAATAAATTGTCCATCACGGAATACTGTAACATCATCGCAAATTTCAAAAATTTCTTTCAGACGATGAGAGATATAAACAATACCGCACCCCTGCAATGTCAGTTCACGTATTACGTTAAACAATGATTCAGTTTCTGTATCAGTCAGTGCATCAGTTGGTTCATCCATAATGATAACTTTGGATTCAAAACTCAGCATCTTAGCAATCTCAATCATTTGCTGATCACCGATAGAAAGTTCAGCTACCCGCCAGTGACTGCTGTAACTTAAATTCAACTTTTTCAAAAGGCGATCGGCTTCCTGATACATTTTTTTCCAATCAATGGCACCAAATTTATTAACGAATTCACGCCCCAGGAAAATATTTTCTGCAATAGTCAGTTGAGAAATAAGATTTAATTCTTGATGGATAATCCCAATACCCGCGTCCTGAGAGGATTTAGGACCAGAAAAAGTCACTTCTTTTCCCAAATAATGAATTGTGCCTGTATCTTTGGTATATATTCCGGTCAACACTTTCATCATCGTGGATTTACCTGCACCATTCTCCCCTACCAATGCCATGACTTTGCCCGGATAAACACGTAGTGCAGCGCCGGATAATGCTTTAACACCAGGAAAAGATTTACTAATTCCTTTTAGTTCCAGTGCAGGTCGCATAACCACCTCAAAATGTCACACCAGCACAAAGGATGATATTAGCATAAGGAGAATTCTCTCCTGTGAGAATCATCGCTCGGCTATACTCCGTTTTCTCTTTCAATATATTATGACTGATATATTCCACAATAATTGAATTCCCTTGTTGTTCCTCTAGTTCCTTAATCTGAGATAATATTAATTGATGTATCAAAGGATTATAGATAATGATCTCCTCTGCCAAAAATGCAGCTTCAACCTGCATTTCCTGAGTCACGACATTAAGAACGGATATAAAACTAGGGATCCCCTGGGTTAGCGCTAAATCAATCCGCTGGGCTGAAGAAGGAATTGGTAACCCAATGTCACCAATTGTAATCTGGTCAGTATGCCCCAGCCGAGAAATTACGGCTGAAATTTCAGAATTAAGTAATACACCTTTTTTCATTTTTTTATTCCATTAGCGAAACGTTTCGCTATTAAAGTAATATAGAAAGTAACATTTAAAATGCAACATTAATAATACAAAAGTGTGATCGTTATCGATAACGTTTCGACAATAAAAAAACCAAAAATAAACGTTAACTGATTGAATATTTGACGCTGAATCGATTTTTAAGGTAAATATAGTCTTCATCAATAAATGATGATTAAAATCTATGAAGAAGAATGATTAGATTTTATTTATCCCAACAGATAACATTGGTATGAATTATGCGAACAGTGGAAAAAATAGCTTGTTTAAGTAACTATCTGGAGAGTGGTCTGTATGAAAGACAACTGACGATTCGTTTATGCCTGCTAGCTGCACTGTGCGGGGAAAGCGTTTTCCTGCTTGGTCCCCCAGGGATCGCGAAAAGTCTGATAGCCCGCCGATTAAAATTTGCGTTTCGTGATGCCAGAGCATTTGAGTATTTGATGACCCGTTTCTCCACTCCCGAAGAAATTTTTGGTCCTCTTTCTATTCAGGCATTGAAAGAAGAAGGACGTTATCAGCGACTGACCACTGGCTATTTACCTGAAACTGAAATTGTCTTTCTCGATGAAATATGGAAAGCAGGCCCGGCAATTCTCAATACCTTGCTGACTGCAATTAACGAAAGAAAATTCAGGAATGGGGATACAGAAGAGAAAATTCCGATGCGATTACTGATAACAGCATCTAATGAATTACCTGAAACAGATAGCAGCCTTGAGGCTCTTTATGACCGAATGCTAATCCGTATTTGGTTGGATAAAATTCAAGAAAAACAGAACTTCCGGGCACTACTTACTAACCAAAAAGATGAAAATGATAACCCTGTCCCAGAAAATATTCAGATAACAAGTGAAGAATTTCATCAATGGCAACAAGAGATTAATAAAATAGTCCTACCAGAGAATTGTTTTGATATTATCTATCATCTACGCCAGCAACTTGATGCAACAGAACATTCACCTTACGTTTCAGATCGGCGCTGGAAGAAAGCAATTCATTTATTACAAGCTAGTGCTTTCTTCAATGGCAGAAGAGAAATATCGCCACTTGATTTAATATTGTTGAAAGATTGTCTGTGGTATGATCTTCACTCTTTCAAATTATTACCTCAATATCTGAATACTCTCATGATCGAACAAGCCTATCAGCAAAGAGTATCATCTCAGCAAATTGATTCACTTTATCACCAATGGATTCAAGCCCGTCAGGATAAAAATAATCAGCAGGCGTTGTACCTGGAAAAACAAACAGGCTTGTTTGGACGCAAAATACAATATTCGCTACCCGATCACATCAATGAAGAAAAATTGACTTTGTTCCTGCATACACCTCTTCATATCCATGATATTCAAGTTAATTTTATTGAAGCGGAAAAAAAGATGCTAAATACCTGGATAAATAAAGGTGGAAGTTTACCAGCCCGCCTGAACGGTATCGGTTTTCCACAAGATATAGCAGCCGAAATTAATTCAGCACATCAACCAGAGATTTTTGATATTAGCCGTCGTTCCTCTACTTTATATTTACCGGATAGTCAATATCAACAAAACGAAAAAAACAGCGAGTGGTTGGAAAAACTGGAAAAAATTAACCAAGAGATTCACCATCAACGCCAATTATTTAGTCAGCATCAACCATGTATATTTATTGAAAACCATTGGGTTGCTGCAATAGAACAAAGTTTTATCCAACTGACAGATAAAATCAACCAGTTGAAAATAAAAATGGGCAGTTAACAAATGATTAGCCTAACCACTCTTGATCTTTTATTGTCAGTAAACGAAGGAGAACTGATAGAAGAGATCATATTAACTCTTCTGGCCTCACCTCAGTTAGCTATCTTTTTTGAAAAATATCCTCGTTTAAAACGTGCGCTACTGAAAGACATTCCCGGTTGGAAACAAGATTTACAACAAAGAATTAAAGAAGCGCTAATTCCTGCCCCCCTGGCAGAAGAATTTCAGTTATATCAACAAGTACTGTCTGCCAACACCAATAATTTTTATCTTAAACTTCCCGATATTCTGGAAATACTGAACCAAATTAAATCCCCTTTTATTGCAGAAGCACAGAAATTGGTAATCGGCACCACTGATCATTCAAATGCATTACAAATCCTGTTTATCCAACGATGGCGGCTCAGCCTGATCCTGCAAACTACAACTTTCCACAAGAAATTACTGGAACAAGAAAAAGAGCAATTACTGGCAGAATTGCAACAACGGCTAACACTAAGCGGTAATCTTGATCCTGTTTTCAGTGAAAATGACAGGGCGGCGGGACGGTTATGGGATATGAGTAAAAGTCAGTTAAACCATTCCCGAAATGATGAACAGTTATTGATTCGCTACAGTGAATTTCTTCACCAACAACCCGAACTGGAAAAACTGGCTCAATTACTTGGTCGTAGCCAATCTGCAAAATCAAAACCACAGGAAAGCCATCTTCTCGAACCCTGTACTACCATTGAACAGACACCTGATACCGTTCCTGAGCAGGTAAATGGCATAGGGCAAAGTGATGATATTTTACGCCTGTTACCAACAGAACTGGCAATATTAGGAATTGAAGATCTGGAATATGAATTTTATCGCAGATTGGTGGAAAAGCGCTTATTGACCTATCGCTTACAAGGCGATAGCTGGCAACAGAAAACAACATTACGACCAGTCACTCATTATAATAAGGAGGAAAAGCCAAGAGGGCCATTTATTGTCTGTGTGGATACTTCCGGCTCTATGGGAGGATTCAATGAAAAATGTGCCAAAGCTTTTTGTCTGGCACTATTGCGCATTGCACTAGCAGATGATCGTAACTGTCACATCATGTTATTTGCTACAGAAATTGTGCACTATGAACTATCTTCACCAGATGGTCTGGAGCAAGCTATTCGTTTTCTCAGCCAGACTTTTAGAGGAGGAACAGATTTAGCTTTTTGTCTGGCAAGTACAATAGAAAAAATGAAAGAGCAATGTTGGAAAGATGCTGATGCTGTTGTTATTTCAGATTTCATTGTCCAGCGTTTACCGGACCCACTAATCCATCAGATAAAAAATCTGCAACAGCATCAGCAACACCGCTTCCATGCGGTCTCCATGTCCCAATATGGTAAGCCCGGTATTATGCGGATATTCGATCATATCTGGCGTTTTGATACCGGACTCAAAAGCCGTTTACTGCGAAAATGGCGTCACTGAATTGAATCAGAGCATGCCTTCTACAGTTTCGCGTACTTCAGGTGACCATATGCTGCATTGAACCTGACCGATGTGTTTCATTTGCAGCAGTAACATCACCAAACGGGATTGACCAATACCTCCGCCAATCGACTGTGGCATATCGCCTTTGAGTAACGCCTGATGCCAATCATATTGCAAGCGCCCTTCATCACCGGTCAGCCCTAATTGGCGCTCCAGCGCTTCTGCATCAACACGGATACCCATGGAAGAGATCTCAAAAGCATCCTCCAATACAGGGTTCCAGACAATAATGTCGCCGTTCAGACCAGCAAAACCATCACTGTTTGGCGTCGTCCAGTCGTCATAATCCGGTGCACGAACATCATGTGCTTGACCATCAGATAATTTCGCACCAATACCAATGAGGAAAACAGCACCCAGTTCTTTAGCAATAGCACGTTCGCGACCTTTTGCATCCAGATCTGGATAACGGCTCAGAAGCGTTTCACTGTGAACAAAGTGAATTTGATCTGGCAGGAACGGTGCCAGACCAAACTCTTTGCTGACAGCTTTTTCTGTTTCTTTTATTGCTTCGTAAATTTTGCCTACTGTCTGTTTTAGATAAGCAAGTGAGCGTTGCCCATCTCCCATCACTTTTTCCCAATCCCATTGATCAACATAAACAGAGTGGATTGGTGTTAAGCGATCCTCGTCCGGACGCAATGCTTTCATGTGGGTGTAAAGCCCTTGCTCCGGCTGAAAATCAAAACGACCCAGTGTCTTACGTTTCCATTTAGCCAGTGAATGCACTACTTCGAAAGTTGAATCCGGTAACGTTTTCACTTTCACCTGAACAGCCTTTTCATGGCCGGACAAGTTATCCTGAATACCATCACCCAAACAACTTAGGATTGGCCCTTGTACTTCAATCAGACCCAGCTTGCTTTCCAGCAAACGGGAAAAAAAGGATTTCACGAAACTAATTTGTTGCTGCTTCTCAATAAATGACTTTTTCATAATATTATTCTCAAATTTTTAGGTAGCCCTGATGCCCTGTTGAAAACATTAAGCAATAGAATGAGGTATAAATTCAATATACTTTAATAAAAATAGTCTTTATGCTTTATAAAATTCATTTTTAATATAGAAAAAATGAAAATTCGATAAAAAATGGAGCTGAAAATGGCAGAAATTTATCAGATCGATAATCTGGACCGTGACATACTTCACGCTTTAATGGACAACGCACGTACACCTTATGCCGAACTGGCAAAGAAATTTGCTGTCAGCCCAGGAACTATTCATGTTCGTGTAGAAAAAATGAAGCAAGCAGGGATCATCACCGGTACCAGAGTAGATATCAGTACTAAACAACTTGGTTATGATGTTTGTTGCTTTATTGGCATTATTCTTAAAAGCGCTAAAGATTACCCATCAGCCCTAAAAAAATTAAGTAACCTGAATGAAGTCGTTGAGGTCTACTATACAACAGGCCACTACAGCATCTTTACTAAAGTTATGTGCCGCTCAATTGAATCTCTTCAAGATGTACTTATCAACAAAATACAGACTATCGATGAGATCCAATCAACAGAAACCCTGATCTCCTTGCAAAACCCGATTATGCGAACAATCAAGCCATAAGATAAAATTTGTTATAACCACATTATCCACAGGTAGATCCCAACAGATTCACAGCGTACAATAGCCGCTCTTGAAATCTGTAGGGATCACTATGGCCACTATTACCTTAATCAGCGGCAGCACTATGGGCAGTGCTGAATACGTAGCTGAACATATGGCTGAAATTCTGGAAGATGCTGGTTTTTCCACCGAAATGCTGCATGGCCCCTCTCTCAATGAACTTCCTCAAGAAGGGCTCTGGTTAGTAGTCACATCCACACATGGGGCTGGGGAATTACCAGAAAATATACAACCACTGGCAGAAGAAATTTCTAAACAAAAACCTGATCTCAGCAAAGTAACATTTGGTGCTGTTGGTATTGGCAGTTCTGAATACGATACTTTCTGTGGGGCAATAAGATCGCTTGATCAACTATTGGTGGAAAATGGGGCCAAACGCCTCGGCGATCGTCTGGAAATTGATATCCAACAACATGAGATCCCCGAAGATCCCGCAGAAGAATGGGTTAAAATTTGGGCAAACTCACTCTGATTTGAACAAAAAAACAGCGAACGATTGTGGATAACTCATATAAGAAGCGGGGGTTAACCCGTAGTTATCCATAGTATAACTATCAATGCATAATCACACTGTGAATAACTTGCTGTTTAGATCCCAGTTTATACCGGCTAGGATCACGGATCATTCACAGTAAATGATCCTTTACAATGTTATGATCTTTCTAAGTAAAAATAACTTATCCACAAAAGATCATGATCCTAATAAAAGATCTAATAAAGAGATCTTTAAATAAAAAAGATCTTCTTTTAATTACCGGCGATCTTACCTACTTGGTCTATCGTCTAAACTTGAGTAGAATTATCTTCCCTTAATGCAACACTAAGCATTCTTATAACTGAAGGTTCATCACCATGTTTTATCCAGAGCAATTTGACGTCATCATTATCGGTGGTGGTCACGCCGGTACTGAAGCTGCTATGGCAGCTGCTCGTATGGGCCGTCAAACCTTATTACTGACTCACAATATTGATACTTTGGGCCAAATGTCATGTAACCCAGCCATCGGTGGGATCGGTAAAGGACATCTGGTTAAAGAAATTGACGCTCTGGGTGGCTTAATGGCTAAAGCCACCGATCAGGCTGGTATTCAGTTTAGAACCTTAAATGCCAGTAAAGGACCCGCTGTCCGCGCAACACGTGCTCAAGCTGACAGGGTTCTTTACCGTCAAGCCATACGAACAGCATTAGAAAATCAGCCTAACTTAATGATTTTCCAACAACCTGTAGAAGATCTCATTGTTGAAAACGATACTGTCACTGGTGCTGTGACTCGTATGGGACTTAAATTCAGGGCCAAAGCAGTTGTTCTGACTGTAGGGACATTCCTTGATGGTAAAATCCATATCGGTCTGGAAAATTACAGTGGAGGGAGAGCTGGTGATCCTCCTGCGATCTCATTAGCACAGCGTTTACGTGATTTGCCTTTACGTGTAAACAGATTAAAAACAGGTACGCCGCCACGTATTGATGCCAGAACTATTGATTTTAGTCAGCTAACACAACAACTGGGTGATAATCCAACACCTGTATTCTCTTTTCTTGGAAATGTGGGACAACATCCACAACAGATGCCATGCTACATTACTCATACCAATGAAAAAACGCACAATGTGATCCGCAATAATTTAGATCGCAGCCCAATGTATGCAGGGATCATTGAAGGGATCGGCCCACGTTACTGCCCTTCGATCGAAGATAAAGTCATGCGTTTTGCGGATCGCAATGCTCATCAGATCTTTCTTGAACCAGAAGGACTGACCAGTAATGAAATTTATCCAAATGGTATTTCTACCAGCTTGCCATTTGATGTACAGATGCAAATTGTTCATTCCATGAAAGGGATGGAAAACGCCTGCATTGTTCGCCCAGGTTATGCAATAGAATATGACTTCTTTGATCCAAGAGATCTGAAACAGACACTGGAAAGTAAATTTATCCACGGTTTATTCTTTGCCGGGCAAATCAATGGTACGACTGGTTATGAAGAAGCTGCTGCTCAAGGGCTTTTGGCTGGGCTTAACGCAGCCCGTTACGCTTCTGAAGAAGAGGGATGGTTCCCTCGTCGTGATCAAGCTTATATTGGTGTTCTGGTTGATGATTTGTGTACTCTGGGCACTAAAGAACCATACCGTATGTTTACTTCTCGGGCTGAATATCGCCTGATGTTACGTGAAGATAATGCTGACCTTCGTCTGACAGAGAAGGGCCACGAATTAGGATTGGTGGATGATTACCGCTGGGAACATTACTGCCGTAAAGTGGAGATGATCGAACAGGAACGTCAGCGTTTGCGTAATATTTGGATTCATCCTCATTCAAATAATCTTGGTGACATCAACAACATATTAAAAATGCCATTATCGAAAGAAGCTAATGGTGAAGATCTATTGCGTCGCCCTGAAATAAATTATGAAATACTAACTTCATTACCACTGTTTTCACCTGGTCTTAAAGAACCACAAGCAGCTGATCAGGTTGAAATTCAGGTCAAATATGAAGGGTATATTGCCCGTCAACAGGAAGAAATTGAAAAACAATTGCGTAATGAAAACACGTCATTACCGGTTGATCTTGATTACCGTCAAGTTAGTGGTCTTTCTAATGAAGTTGTCGCTAAACTTAATGATCACAAGCCAAACTCAATTGGTCAGGCTTCACGCATTTCAGGGGTAACACCTGCTGCAATTTCGATTTTACTTGTATGGCTGAAAAAACAGGGCTTACTGCGCCGTAGTGCCTGAGAGGATTTTTATTGTGCTTAATAAACTGGAATTTCTGCTGACTAAAGCAGGAATAGAGCTTTCACAACAGCAAAAACAGCAGCTCATGGCCTATGTTGATATGCTCAACAAATGGAATCAAGCCTATAATCTCACGTCTGTCCGTGAGCCAGAGCAAATGCTGGTACGTCATATTATGGATAGCATTGTTGTCAGCCCTTATCTACAGGGTCATCGTTTTATAGACGTAGGCACAGGTCCGGGGTTACCGGGGATCCCATTAGCTATTGTTCGTCCAGATTCTCATTTCACATTGTTGGATAGTTTAGGTAAAAGAGTCAGGTTCTTGCGCCAGGTTCAGCATGAACTTGGTTTGGCGAATATCGAACCTGTACAAAGCCGGGTTGAAATGTACTCTTCTGAACCACCTTTTGATGGCGTTATAAGCCGTGCTTTTGCCTCATTACAGGATATGGTCTCTTGGTGCTGCCATTTGCCTGAATCTGTTCATGGACGATTCTATGCGCTTAAGGGCATGCTTCCTAAGGAAGAATTTACCATGTTACCTTCCGGAATTGTTGTTGATTCAGTTATTCAGTTAGATGTTCCTGAACTGGAAGGGCAACGCCATCTGGTTATCCTTAAATCAAACTAAGTTTGTTATTTGTCAATAAAGTTATAAATAATTAGTGATGTTGAGCACAATTATACTGTGGTCAACATCGTCAATTATGATTTGTCTCGTTTCAGCTTTAATTTACCACGTTATTACATAAAAATAACGTTATCTTGATATTAAGATAGTTGGGACTTTAAAAATCAGATAAAGCGTTTTTTCATCAGATTCGCTTTTTTAAAGCAGCTAAAAATTAGCTTGGTAATTTAAGTCAATAATATAATAACCTTTTCCTATAAATTTAAATTAACTTATTGATTTAAATGTTGATATTTTTTATTTTCATTCCCTGTAAATGTTAAATATAATTAACAAATGAAAATTTTATGTGATTCAAATCACACTTAAGTTTGAGAGTGTGAAATTATTAGAGAGAGAAAATCAGCACAATAATTAGCTTACAATCTGGCACCAAAGTAAAAAATTTAAATAATTGTTCACCTTTTCGCTACTTATGGATTGAATTCATTTTGGCTGCCCGTATAATTTGCACGTTTTTGTCACTTGACACACTTAAGCAAAGGCAGTTTTATACAACATTTAGCAAAACCTGATATGCAAGGCGTGCAAGGGGAGAAAATAAAAGTCATGTCTGTATCCCTTTACAGCGGTAGAATTGCACTGAAACTGCTTTTTTTGCAGTTAATGACTTTTGTTGTTCTCAGTGTGGCTTTTTGTACCAAAAGTATAGAATGGGGCATTTCTGCTTTTGTTGGTGGATTAGCATGTTGGTTACCTAATGCCATTTTTATGCTATTTGCCAGTTTTCAGAAAGTAAAAGAAGAAAGTGTTCCTGTACGTGTTGCATGGTCTTTCGCTATTGGCGAAGGGTTGAAGGTTATTATTGCAATAGCTGTGCTGGTTGTTGCTTTAGGCGTGTTTAAAGCGGCGTTTGCACCACTGGGTTTGACTTATTTAGCGGTGCTGGTTGTGCAGATCATCGCACCAGCTGTGATAAACGGTTAGGTTTTCAACAACAAAAGGGTAAGAGGCATCATGTCTGCATCAGGAGAAGTTTCAACTGCAAGGGACTACATAGGCCACCACCTGAATAATCTTCAGTTGGACCTACGTACCTTTGAGTTGGTCGATCCCAACTCTGGTGGTTCTGCAACGTTCTGGACGTTGAACATTGACTCGCTTTTTTTCTCAGTCGTATTAGGGATTTTATTTCTGTATGTATTCAGAAAGGTTGCGGTTAATGCCACCAGTGGCGTACCTGGCAAACTTCAGACTGCTATAGAATTAATCATGGGTTTTGTTGATAACAGTGTCCGTGATATGTATCACGGCAAGAGCAAAGTTATTGCCCCTTTGGCACTGACCGTGTTCGTCTGGGTGTTATTAATGAACGTGATGGACTTACTGCCAATCGATTTTCTCCCTTATATCGGTGAACATGTCTTCGGCTTACCTGCTCTGCGTGTTGTACCAACAGCAGATGTCAGTATTACCTTGTCGATGGCTATTGGTGTCTTTGTCCTCATCCTCTACTACAGCATTAAGATGAAAGGAGTTGGTGGTTTTACAAAAGAGCTGACTTTACAGCCTTTTAATCATCCATTGTTTATTCCGGTTAACTTAATTCTGGAAGGGGTTAGCCTGCTTTCAAAACCGGTATCACTCGGTCTGCGACTGTTTGGTAACATGTATGCAGGTGAATTGATCTTTATTCTTATAGCTGGTCTGTTACCGTGGTGGTCGCAGTGGATGCTCAGCCTGCCTTGGGCTATCTTCCACATACTGATTATTACGTTACAAGCCTTTATTTTCATGGTTCTGACGATTGTTTATCTGTCGATGGCATCTGAAGAACATTAATTTTTACCACAATAACTGTGTTTTAACTGAAACAAACTGGAGACTGTCATGGAAAACCTGAATATGGATCTGCTGTACATGGCTGCCGCTGTAATGATGGGTCTGGCGGCAATCGGTGCTGCGATCGGTATCGGCATCCTCGGAGGTAAATTTTTGGAAGGCGCTGCTCGTCAGCCGGATTTAATCCCTCTGCTGCGTACACAGTTCTTTATCGTTATGGGTCTGGTTGACGCCATCCCGATGATTGCTGTGGGCCTTGGCTTGTACGTAATGTTTGCTGTCGCGTAGTTTGCAGAAAAAATCCGAAACTACGTCAACTCATTAATTTTAAAAGAGGTATTGTGCTGTGAATCTTAATGCAACAATCCTCGGCCAGGCCATTGCGTTTGTCCTGTTTGTTATGTTCTGTATGAAGTTTGTATGGCCACCAATCATGGCGGCCATTGAAAAGCGTCAAAAAGAAATTGCTGACGGTTTATCTTCTGCGGAACGCGCCAAAAAGGACCTGGACTTAGCGCAAGCCAATGCGACCGACCAAATGAAGAAAGCGAAAGCGGAAGCTCAGGTCATCATCGAACAGGCTAATAAACAAAAAGCCCAGATCCTTGATGATGCAAAAGCGGAAGCTGAGCAGGAACGTAACAGAATCGTAGCGCAAGCTCAGGCAGAAATTGATGCCGAACGTAAGCGTGCTCGGGAAGAGTTGCGTAAGCAGGTCGCTATGTTGGCTATCATAGGTGCCGAGAAAATCATCGAACGTTCCGTGGATGAAGCTGCTAACAGCGACATCGTTGATAAACTGGTCGCTGAACTGTAAGGAGGGAGGGGCATGTCTGAATTCGCTACTGTAGCTCGCCCCTACGCCAAAGCAGCTTTTGACTTTGCTGTGGAAAAACAATCGCTAGAACAATGGCAAAATATGCTGGTGTTCACAGCTGAAGTGACTCGTAATGAGCAAGTTGGTGAGCTGCTTTCTGGTTCATTGGCATCGGAAACATTAGCCAATGCCTTTATCGCAATTTGCGGTGAACAGGTTGATGAACATGCTCAGAACTTTATTCGTGTTATGGCAGAAAACGGCCGCTTATTGGCGTTACCTGAAGTTTTGCAGCAATTTATTCAATTGCGTGCGTTACTTGAATCAACTGTTGATGTTGAAATGATTTCTGCTGCCGAACTGAGTGAACAACAGCTGGCTAAAATTTCTGCGGCGATGGAAAAACGTCTGTCACGCAAAGTTAAGCTGAATTGCAAAATTGATAAGTCTGTTATTGCTGGTGTGGTAGTCCGCGCAGGTGATTTGGTGATCGATGGCAGTATTCGTGGCCGTTTAGATCGCTTAACAGACGTCTTGCAGTCTTAAGGGGACTGGAGCATATGCAACTGAATTCCACCGAAATCAGCGAACTGATCAAGCAGCGCATTGCTCAGTTCAATGTAGTGAGTGAAGCTCACAATGAAGGTACGATTGTATCCGTTAATGACGGTATCATTCGTATTCACGGTTTAGCCGAAGTTATGCAGGGTGAGATGATCGCACTGCCTGGCAATCGTTATGCAATCGCATTGAACCTGGAGCGCGACTCCGTAGGTGCGGTTGTGATGGGCCCGTATGCTGACTTAGCAGAAGGCATGAAGGTCAAATGTACTGGCCGTATTCTTGAAGTTCCTGTTGGTCGTGGTCTGCTTGGTCGTGTGGTAAACACTCTGGGTGAGCCAATTGATGGCAAAGGTCCTGTTGAGCATGATGGTTTCTCTGCTGTTGAAATGATTGCTCCGGGCGTTATCGACCGTCAATCCGTTGATCAGCCGGTACAGACTGGTTATAAATCTGTTGACGCCATGATCCCTATCGGTCGTGGTCAACGTGAACTGATTATCGGTGACCGTCAGACGGGTAAAACAGCACTGGCTATTGACGCAATTATTAACCAGCGTGACTCGGGTATTAAATGTGTTTATGTCGCAGTTGGTCAGAAAGCTTCTACTATTGCGAACGTTGTTCGTAAATTAGAAGAACATGGTGCTCTTGCCAATACTATTGTTGTTGTTGCGACTGCTTCAGAATCTGCTGCATTACAATACCTGGCGCCATATTCTGGTTGTGCGATGGGCGAATATTTCCGCGATCGCGGTGAAGACGCATTGATTGTTTATGATGATTTGTCTAAGCAGGCTGTTGCTTATCGTCAAATTTCCCTGTTGCTGCGTCGTCCGCCAGGGCGTGAAGCATTTCCAGGTGACGTTTTCTATCTGCATTCCCGTTTGCTGGAGCGTGCTGCGCGTGTTAACGCTGAATATGTAGAAAAATTCACTAATGGTGAAGTGAAAGGTAAAACGGGTTCTCTGACCGCTCTGCCTATCATTGAAACTCAGGCAGGTGACGTATCAGCATTCGTACCGACAAACGTTATTTCAATTACTGATGGTCAGATCTTCTTGGAATCCAGTCTGTTCAACGCGGGTATTCGTCCGGCAGTTAACCCAGGGATCTCTGTATCCCGTGTCGGTGGTGCAGCTCAGACTAAGATCGTGAAGAAGTTGTCTGGTGGTATCCGTACTGCTTTGGCTCAGTACCGCGAACTGGCAGCGTTTTCTCAGTTTGCTTCTGACCTTGATGATGCAACCCGTAAGCAGTTGGATCATGGTCAAAAAGTCACTGAGTTGCTGAAACAGAAACAGTATGCGCCAATGTCTGTTGCACAGCAGTCACTGTCTCTGTTTTCTGCGGAGCGTGGTTATCTGGAAGATATCGAAATTGCTAAAGTTATTGATTTCGAGTCTGCGCTGCTTGCGTATGCCAGCCGTGAACATGCTGATCTTCTGAAAGAGATTGACCAGTCTGGTGGTTACAATGAAGAGATCGAAGCAAAGCTGAACGCTCTGCTTAACTCCTTCAAAACAACTCAGTCCTGGTAACACTATTCGGCCCGGTTTAATTAAACATGGGCCGTCTGGTTAATGAGGAGAATCAGGAATGGCCGGCGCAAAAGAGATACGTACCAAGATCGCCAGCGTGCAAAACACGCAAAAAATCACTAAAGCGATGGAGATGGTTGCTGCGTCCAAAATGCGTAAAACGCAGGATCGCATGGCGGCCAGCCGTCCTTATGCAGAAACCATACGCAGCGTGATTGGTCACCTTGCGTTAGGTAATCTGGAATATAAACACCCATACCTTGAAGAACGTGCAACCAAACGTATCGGGTATCTGGTTGTTTCTACCGATCGTGGCTTGTGCGGTGGTTTGAACACTAATCTGTTCAAAAAACTGTTGTTAGACATGAAAGACTGGTCTGATAAAGGTGTCCAGTGTGATCTGGCACTTATCGGCTCTAAGGCGACCTCTTTCTTTGCTTCTGTTGGGGGCAACGTTGTTGCTCAGGTAACAGGCATGGGAGATAACCCTTCACTGTCCGAATTAATCGGGCCGGTTAATATCATGTTGCGGGCATACGATGAAGGACGTCTGGATAAATTGTATGTGGTGACGAATAAGTTCATCAATACAATGTCTCAGGAACCTACTATTACTCAGTTGTTGCCTCTGCCTGCTGGAGATGATGAGACACTGAAGAAGAAATCCTGGGACTATTTATACGAACCTGATCCTAAGGCGTTGCTGGATATACTGCTGCGTCGTTATGTCGAATCGCAGGTTTATCAGGGCGTCGTTGAAAACCTGGCTAGTGAACAGGCCGCACGAATGGTGGCGATGAAAGCCGCGACTGATAATGGTGGCAGCCTGATCAAAGAGCTGCAGTTGGTTTATAACAAAGCTCGTCAGGCCAGCATAACTCAGGAGCTGACCGAGATTGTCTCGGGTGCTTCCGCGGTTTAACAGCTAGGTTTACGAATTACGTAGAGGATTCAAGATGGCTACTGGAAAGATTATCCAGGTAATCGGCGCCGTGGTGGACGTCGAATTCCCTCAAGATACCGTACCAAAAGTATACGATGCACTTGAGGTTCAAAACGGCGAAGCTAAATTGGTGCTGGAAGTACAGCAGCAGTTGGGCGGCGGCGTTGTTCGTTGTATTGCAATGGGTACTTCTGATGGCTTAAGCCGTGGTTTAAGCGTTACTGATTTAGGTCACCCAATCGAAGTTCCCGTTGGTAAAGCGACACTTGGCCGTATCATGAACGTGTTGGGTGAACCAATCGACATGAAAGGTGATATCGGCGAAGAAGAGCGTTGGGCAATTCACCGCTCGGCTCCAAGCTATGAAGAGTTATCTAACTCTCAAGAGCTGCTGGAAACCGGTATCAAAGTAATGGACCTGATTTGCCCATTCGCTAAGGGTGGTAAAGTGGGTCTGTTCGGTGGTGCGGGTGTAGGTAAAACCGTAAACATGATGGAGCTGATCCGTAACATCGCGATTGAGCACTCAGGTTACTCCGTATTTGCCGGTGTAGGTGAACGTACCCGTGAAGGTAACGACTTCTACCACGAAATGACCGACTCTAACGTACTGGATAAAGTATCTCTGGTATATGGTCAGATGAATGAGCCACCAGGAAACCGTCTGCGTGTTGCGCTGACTGGCTTGACAATGGCTGAGAAGTTCCGGGATGAAGGCCGTGATGTTCTGTTGTTCGTTGATAACATTTATCGTTATACTCTGGCAGGCACCGAAGTGTCTGCATTGTTGGGTCGTATGCCATCAGCGGTAGGTTATCAGCCAACTCTGGCGGAAGAAATGGGTGTTCTGCAAGAACGTATTACTTCCACCAAAACCGGCTCTATTACTTCCGTACAGGCTGTTTATGTACCGGCGGATGACTTAACTGACCCATCTCCGGCGACGACTTTCGCGCATTTAGACGCAACCGTAGTGCTGAGCCGTCAGATCGCTTCTTTGGGTATTTACCCTGCGGTTGATCCGTTGGATTCTACTAGCCGTCAGCTCGATCCACTGGTTGTTGGTCAGGAGCACTATAACGTTGCCCGTGGTGTTCAGTCTATCCTGCAACGTTATCAAGAACTGAAAGATATTATCGCTATTCTGGGTATGGATGAGCTGTCAGAAGACGATAAGCTGGTGGTTGCGCGTGCTCGTAAGATCCAGCGCTTCCTGTCTCAGCCATTCTTCGTTGCAGAGGTGTTTACGGGTTCACCAGGTAAGTTCGTTTCCCTGAAAGATACTATCCGTGGCTTTAAAGGTATCTTGGAAGGAGACTATGACCACCTGCCAGAACAAGCGTTCTACATGGTAGGTACCATCGAAGAAGCTGTGGAAAAAGCGAAGAAACTTTAATACGGCTGACCGGAGGTTGACATGGCTGCAATGACTTACCATCTGAATGTTGTCAGTGCTGAGAGCCGGATGTTTGAAGGCTTGGTACAGAAAATTCAGGTGACAGGTAGTGAAGGTGAGTTGGGTATTTACCCGGGACATGCTCCACTACTTACTGCCATAAAACCTGGCATGGTACGTATTGTTAAGCAGTTCGGTGAAGAAGAGGTGATTTACCTTTCTGGTGGTATCCTTGAGGTACAACCGAGCGGCGTTATCGTACTGGCTGACACTGCAATCCGTGGTAAAGATTTGGATGAAGCTAAGGCGCTGGAATCTAAGCGTAAAGCTGAAGAACACATCCGTAATTCTCACGGTGATGTTGACTATGCTCAGGCATCAGCTGAATTGTCTAAAGCGATTGCAAAACTTCGTGTAATCGAGCTGACAAAAAAGGCGATGTAATACAGGCAGTTAAAGAAAAAAGCCAGTTGGTGAAAGCTAACTGGCTTTTTTGTATTGCGAAATATGTAGTAATTTATCTCGCAAACAGGTTTACTTTTTTTTCTTAAATTGGAGTTATCAGGTTTCTTATGTCTAACAGTGCAAAAAGTGTTGTGATCCTTGCCGCGGGTAAAGGAACCCGCATGTATTCTGATCTCCCTAAAGTACTGCACTTGCTGGCCGGTAAACCTATGGTTCAGCATGTGATTGATACTGCAATGGCGTTGGATGCTAAAAATGTTCATCTGGTTTATGGGCATGGTGGTGATCTGATGAAGCATGCCTTATCTGATCAAAAGTTGAATTGGGTATTGCAGTCAGAGCAGTTAGGGACTGGACATGCAATGCAACAGGCTGCACCCTATTTTACTGATGATGAAGATATTCTGATACTGTATGGCGATGTGCCTCTGATTGGAGCAGATACCCTTGAACGTCTGCTGGTGGTTAAACCTGAAGGTGGTATTGGTTTACTGACAGCAATTCTGGATAATCCAACGGGTTATGGTCGCATTGTTCGTGAGAACGGAGAAGTAACCGGAATCATTGAGCAAAAAGACGCGACTGAAGATCAACGAAAAATCAATGAAATCAACACAGGTATTCTGGTCGCTAATGGTGGTGATTTAAAACGTTGGTTATCCCAATTAAATAACAACAATGCTCAAGGTGAATATTATCTTACTGATGTGATTGCTTTGGCTTATAAAGAAGGCCGGAAAATTGAAGCAGTACATCCAAGCCGCTTGAGTGAAATGGAAGGTGTGAATAACTGCCTCCAGCTTTCCGCTCTTGAGCGTATTTATCAATCTGAACAAGCAGCAAAATTATTACTGGCGGGCGTTATGCTGTTGGATCCTGCTCGTTTTGATTTACGCGGTACACTGACTCATGGCCGTGATGTAGTTATTGATACCAATGTCATTATAGAAGGTAATGTAGCCCTTGGTAATAACGTGCAGATTGGCACAGGTTGCATATTGAAAAATTGTATTATCGGCGATGATTCTGTTCTTAGTCCATATACTGTTGTTGAAGATTCTGAAATGGAAGTTGGCTGTACTGTTGGGCCTTTTGCCCGTTTACGTCCTGGTTCTAAACTCGCTGAAAAAGCCCATGTAGGGAATTTCGTTGAGATGAAGAAATCTTATCTGGGTAAGGGCTCTAAAGCGGGACATCTGACTTATCTTGGCGATGCTGAGATTGGACGTAATGTAAATATTGGTGCGGGTACTATTACCTGTAACTATGATGGTGTTAATAAATTCAAAACCGTTATTGGCGACGATGTTTTTGTTGGTTCTGATACTCAGCTTGTTGCGCCAGTGACTGTTGCCAAAGGCGCTACAATTGGTGCGGGGACAACAGTGACAAAAAATATCGCTGAAAACGAATTGGTAGTAAGCAGAATTAAGCAAACCCATATTCAGGGTTGGAAACGCCCTGTAAAGAAAAAATAAAATAATAATCCCCACTCTACAGGCTCGGGGACCGGCAAAGCCGGAAAACAATCAGGTTCGTGACATATAAAGGGCTTTCATCAGCCCTGTTTTTAGGAATAAAACTGATGTGTGGAATTGTTGGTGCAGTAGCACAACGAGATATTGCTGAAATCCTGATTGAAGGGCTTCGTCGTTTGGAATACCGTGGTTACGACTCCGCTGGGCTGGCGGTTGTTGATAACGAAAATAATATGCTTCGCCTGCGTGAAGTCGGTAAGGTGCAAATACTTGCTGATGAGGTTGACAAGCAACCAGTCCTTGGTGGGACAGGTATTGCTCACACCCGTTGGGCTACACACGGTGAACCAAACGAGAAAAATGCTCACCCGCATATATCTGATTATATTGCTGTTGTTCACAACGGCATTATTGAGAATTACGAAGAATTGCGGATTCAGTTAATTGAGCGCGGTTATCAGTTTACATCAGATACTGATACAGAAGTTATTGCCCACCTTGTTCATTGGGAGCAAAAACAGAGTAGTACTTTGCTGGAGGCTGTCCAGCATGTTATTCCTCAACTTCGTGGTGCTTATGGCGCAGTTATCATGGATAGCCGCGATCCTGGAACAATAATCGCTGCGAGATCGGGTAGCCCTCTTGTTATTGGCTTAGGCGTTGGGGAAAACTTCCTTGCATCTGATCAATTGGCTCTGCTGCCAGTTACCCGTCGTTTTATCTTTCTTGAAGAAGGTGATATTGCGGAAGTAACTCGCCGTACTGTGCATATTTTTAATACTCAGGGCGAACCGGTTGAACGGGAGCAGATCGAGTCCAATATTCAGTATGATGCTGGTGACAAAGGTGTTTACCGTCACTATATGCAAAAAGAGATCTATGAACAGCCAATGGCAATCAAAAGTACTCTGGAAGGGCGCTTAAGCCATGGGCAGGTAGATTTGTCTGAACTTGGCCTTAATGCAGCTGAATTGTTATCTAAAGTTGAACATATTCAGATTGTTGCCTGTGGTACATCCTATAACGCTGGTATGGTTTCCCGTTACTGGTTTGAAGCATTGGCGGGTATTCCTTGTGATGTGGAGATTGCTTCTGAATTCCGTTACCGCAAATCAGCACGTCGTCCAGGAAGCTTATTAATTACATTGTCTCAATCAGGTGAAACAGCAGATACACTGGCAGCACTGCGTTTATCCAAAGAGCTTGAATACCTCACATCGTTGACGGTTTGTAACGTAGCAGGCTCTTCCTTGGTGCGTGAATCTGATTTTGTTTTGATGACCAAGGCTGGTGCAGAAATTGGCGTTGCTTCAACTAAGGCGTTTACAACTCAGTTGACAGTATTACTGATGCTGGTGGCTTACCTTGGACGCTTGAAAGGTGTTGATGCAGAGCAGGAGCAAGAAATTGTTCATGCATTACATGCACTGCCAAGCCGTATTGAAAGCATGTTATCGAAAGATAAAATTATTGAAGCGCTGGCGGAAGATTTTTCTGACAAACACCATGCTTTATTCCTTGGCCGTGGTGATCAGTATCCGATTGCGGTTGAAGGGGCGCTGAAATTAAAAGAAATTTCTTATATCCATGCTGAGGCTTATGCTGCCGGTGAATTAAAACATGGCCCACTGGCACTGATTGATGCAGATATGCCGGTTATCATTGTAGCTCCGAACAATGAACTGCTAGAAAAACTGAAATCTAATATCGAAGAAGTACGTGCTCGTGGTGGATTGCTATATGTGTTTGCTGATCAGGATGCTGGTTTTAATGACAGCGAAGGAATGAAGATCATCTCATTACCGCATGTTGAAGAACTGATTGCTCCCATATTTTATACCGTGCCGTTGCAACTGCTCTCTTATCATGTTGCGCTGATTAAAGGAACTGATGTTGATCAGCCTCGTAACCTGGCTAAGTCAGTGACTGTAGAATAATCGCTTTATAATAAGAAGTTAAAATAAGCCTCTGTACATTAAAAATACAGGGGCTTTTTGTGTTTAATTGAGAGAGTTTCTCATTATTTTCTTGATGATAAAAACAAATTGCGATATTGTAATGTTATATTATTACATATGTAGCGAAGTTATGAAACCAAATATCCATCCAAACTACCGGGTAGTCATATTTCACGATACCAGTGTTAATGCCTACTTTACAGTTGGCTCCACTATTCGTACTGAGCGGATAATTACCTTAAATGGAGAAGAGTATCCGTATGTGACTGTTGATGTGTCATCGGAATCACATCTTTTCTATACAGGTAAGCAGAAAACTTTATCTCAAGAAGGTAGCACAGCACGATTCCAGAAAAAATTTGGGCGTTTTATTGGCAATAAATAAATTGAGGGATCGTAAAAATGCAGGTGTTAAGTTCACTTAAAACGGCGAAAACCCGTCACCCTGATTGCAAAATCGTATGCCGTCGTGGCCGGCTATATGTTATCTGTAAATCCAATCCACGTTTTAAGGCAGTTCAAGGGAAGAAAAAGAAACGCTGATACTAATAGCAGAACTCGCAGCTTATAACTGCGGGTTTCCTTTCTGTATTTTATTATAATCGTCTTGAGAATAACTAGGGGCTGTTTACCTTTCGGGTGCCTAATTTATTCAGCCCACATAGGCAACCAGATGATGATAAAACCCAGAGCTAGCATACTGGCGTAATTACGCTCCAATTTATCGTATCTTGTTGCTATTGCGCGAAAATGTTTAATTCTGGCAAACGCATTTTCCACCAAGTGGCGGTAACGATATAAACATTTATCAACACGCTTATCGGCTTTTCGACGGTTTTTCTTGTAGGGAATGACCGTTGCGCCTTGTTGTTTCACGGCAAGCTTGAAGGCTTCGCTATCGTAACCCTTATCCGCAATCACAAAATCCGATGGCGGTGACTGTGACACCAGACTTTCAGCATGAACGATGTCGTGTGTTTGACCACCAAAAAGCTCAAAATGCACAGGTAAACCGTCACTGTCCACGGCCAAATGGATCTTGGTTGAACGTCCACCCCGACTTTTTCCTGTCGATTCATTTTTTTAGAAGCCGCGCCTGCACTGTGTTGATAAGCCCGCATAATACTCCCATCAATGAACAGTCACTCTGTATCAGAATATTCAGATAACAATTTGAATATTAAATTAAAAATATCTTTCTTTGCCCATTCATTAAAACGTCGAAAGACGGTATTCCATTTCCCAAATTCAGGCGGTAAGCCACGCCAGGGACAACCGGTTCTCATACGGTAAAGGATACCTTCAAAGGTTAGGCAATGTTCTTCTTTGTGATAAATCAGTCCACTTTGTTGCATGAATACAGCTAGCGTATTCCATAGGGGTTTTGATAACATGGTTCTCGGCATGATGGTAAGGCAGGGTTGGTTTTTGGCGAAAGCAATGATACCCAATCATCATGCTGTTCAATAAGTCCTCTCAAAACGTCAACAGCCCCTAATCTAACTTAAACTTTGTTTGGGAAGGGAGTTAGAATAATTAAATTCCAGATGAAAAAAAGCTATATTTTATGCAAAATGAAACCTTATAAGTGCTTGCTGTATAGTCTAGAATTAAACCTTTAATTGGTTGTTACTGCTACAAAATTACCCTCAAAAATAGTTCATAATTTACTCTTATTAACGTATTTCTCTATAAACCACTATCTTGGTCATTT
>NZ_JBHFKW010000048.1:0-31658 GCF_042879395.1 Photorhabdus sp. RM322S | reverse complement strand
CACACTCGCTTCCGGCGAGAAATACCGGAACCGATTATAGACCAGCCCACTCTCTTCATCCAGCCACTGCCCCGCAAATCGCAGGCCCGGATCCAGCGGCATGTCTTCCGGCAGCGCCAGGTTCAGCCCGTACAGCGACTGTTTCGGCTGCCGCCACACCCGTTTACCGGCCGGGTTAAACAGCGCCAGCGGTTCACCGGTCGGCGCACTCACCGCGTACTGGGTCTCAATCGCCCCCACCATCAGCTCCACCCGGTTGTCCAGATTGAGGGTAAACTGCCGGGTCTGCTGGGCCATCAGCTCCCAGCCGTCAAACACCAGATGCCGGATCATTTTCAGCCGCCCATGCTGGTATTCACGGATTTCCGCCGGCACGTCCCCGTCCCACAGATACGTGGTCAGTTTACCGGTCTGGATACAGCGCTTTTCGGTGCGCCGCCCAAAAGCATCATAACGATAGTCCCACCGATGACCATCCGGGGTGATGAGGCCGGTCAGCTGGTTCTGACTGTTCCAGCGGTATTTCGTCACCGCCAGCCGGTAGCCTTCGGCTAAAAACTGTTTCTCCTGCATACGACCGGCCAGGTCGTAAACAAACCGGTGCGAGCCCACCCAGTTCAGGCGGTGACCCTCCTGGTAAAGGGTCTCCCCCATAATCTCCTGTACCCCGTCAAACCGCCGGGACGGGTAACCGGTTGCATCATACTGATAATGTTCGCGCAGGTTGCGCCCGTCACTCACCGAGACCACCTGGCCGTTGCCGTTGAGGAGATAGCGCAGCTGCTGTCCGTCATCACGGGCCGCAGTCAGGTTCAGGGCCGCATCGTATTCATACTGTCTGGCCAGACTGGCATGGGCGGGTTCGCCAATCTCCTCCAGCTCAGCCGGCCGGAAAAGATGGGGGTTGCAGCCCGCGCGCTGTGCAGTCAGTAACCCCATCAGGTTATACTGCTGGCGCACAATGAAGCCGCTGTCGGTGTAACGCCCGGTATCCCGTCCCGCCTCATCCCGTGACACCGTCAGGGGCGGCAGATGGTCTAACGTCAGCCCGGTCAGTTCCCCGGCCCGGTTAATCTGTATCCGGGTTTGCCAGTGTTCCGGGTGGGTCTGTCCGGTAAAGCGTGAGGGGCCGGTTACCGGGTCTGTTTCGCCGGTGAACAGCTGCCGCTCGACGGTGCGGTTGTCCGGGTAGTGACGCTGAATTTCCCCGTGCGGCTGGATTTCCCGGACTATCCGGTCCTGTTCGTCGTAGTCAAACTGTAAGGTGCTGTCCGGGGCATCAACCCTCAGCAGCCGTCCGGCGATATCATACTGGTAACGGGTGGTGCCCTCCGGGGCATGCAGGGCGGTGAGGCGCTGAGCGGCATCATAGTCATAACGGGTAACCGTCTCTGCCCCGTCCCGTTTTTCAATGCAGTTCCCTGACCGGTCGTAGCGATAGTGCCAGCGGGTGCCGGCATAATCCTGCTCGGTGACGACCCGGCCCAGCGCATCCAGGGTGTAGGTGTAGCGTTCCCCCTGCGGGTTAATGACCTCGGTCAGTTGCAGGGTATCGGCATCATAGCGGTACTGCCAGCGATGGCCTTCGCCGTCCCGCCGCGCCACCGGCAGGTCAAACGGGCCGTATTCCACCTGCCAGGCCACTCCACGCGCATCGGTCCAGCGGGTCAGGTTCCCGTGGCGGTCATGGTCAGCCTGCTCCAGGTTGTTGTCGGGCCGGTCGCTGACGGCGACCCGGTGATGCCGGTCATAACGCCAGCGCCACAATGCCCCGGCGGCGGTCAGGCTGCGCAGCCGGTCCTGGCTGTCATAGCCCAGGCTGACGGTGCGGTTCTCTTCATCAAACAGTCTCACCAGCCGCTGCTGGGTATCATATTCCTGTGTACGGCGGTTGCCGTCCGTGTCTTCTTCGGCGGTCACCAGGCCGAAGGCATTGCGGGTCAGGGTGGTTTTCCGGCCATCCGGGGCAATAAATCCGGCTGGCTGGCCCTGTTCATCATACCGTGGCAGCCAGGTACGTTGCAGCGGGTCGGTCATGCCGGTCAGTTGCAGGGTGTCAGCATCATAGCTGTACTGCCAGACGGCCCCGGTCGCCTCAGTGAAGGACGTGACCCGACCCGTATCCGCCAGGTAGGTCAGGGTCAGGGTTTCCCCCAGGGGAGAAATCTGCTGCACCAGATTGCCCTGGTCGTCATAGTGGTAGCGGGTCACGCTGCCGTCCGGGGTGTGGACTGCGGTTATCAGATTCAGGTCATTGTAATGCCAGGTGGTGGTGTGCCCCTGCGGGGTGGTGGAGCGGGTGATACCGGGGGCATAGTCCAGGCGGACCGGGTAGAAACCGCCGGCCCCGACACTGTCGGTACAGCGCCCCTGTTTATCGTAGCGGTAATCCACCCAGGTCTGGTCCCCGTCAGACCAGCGGCTTATCAGGCCCTGCGCGTTATATTCATAGTACAGGTGGAAATGCTGGGTGCTGTCGGCTTCGGCCAGCCGGCCATGGTCATGGTAGTGATAGCGGGCCATCACGGCCTGTAACCCGTCATCGGTACGCAGGATTTCGGTCAGTTGCCCGTTCAGGTTATAACGCAGTGTCAGCGCCGGTCCGTCACTGTGGATGACCTGGGTCAGCTGAGACTGTGCGTTGTAGATAAACCGCAGCCGGTTGTGATAAATGTCCCGGTGTTCGGTCAGCCGCCAGCGCTGGGGCGCATCGGCGGAAACCGGACCGGGCAGGGCAAAATACTTGCGGACCGGGGAATCACGGTGACTGAGGATATAGCCCTGTTCGCCCCGGCTCAGGGTAAAATCCGGGTGGTCGGGGTTAATACTGTGCGTACAGGCGGCCGGTAAGGCAAAACAGAGTGACGCGCCTTCGGTGGTGCAGATTTCGACCCGGTCGCCGGTGGTGAGGGCGCATTCGGAGAAGCTGTCGGTCCAGCCCGGTCCGAGCAGGCCCTGCTCCCCGGGGGTCCAGCTGCGCAGAAACACCAGCGGCAGGGTCTGACCCAGGGTGATATCGGTGCGCTGGTCGAATAACTGGCCGGTCGTGACGTCAATCGGGTCGCCGGTGAAGAACTTTTTGGTGCTTTCCCGGTAACGCTTCACCCCCCGGGTTTCTTTAAAGGCGGTTTTGGCGCAGGAAATCGTTTTACCGGCGACGATTTTCCCGACGTGTCGTGCCCCGGCTCTGGCCCCGTTCAGCACGGCCTGCTGGCCGGTTTTGGTGAACAGTTTACCGAGGCCTTTAAGGGCCCCCCGGGAGGGCGGCACCAGAAACTCAACGGCCATCAGAATGGCCCGCTGCCAGGCGGAGAACTCTTCGGCAACGGCTAAGTAGGTGCCCTGACCGGAACCGATAAACACGGTTTTGGCCCCGGCTTTGATGGTGGCGCCGCAGACCAGTTTGTCATCCACCCGGGCGGCCGGGGCGCCGTTGATAAACACGGTTTCACTGCCCTGGGCAATCAGGGGCGGTGCCGGGTGTTTAGTGCAGCCTGCGGTATCGACGGTGGCCCGAGCCGCGGCTTTCCCTTCAATAAACACATCCGGGGAGCCGGTCAGCAGTACGCCACTGGGCGGGCCGATACTGTCGACCATTTTGGTGACCGCCGAACTGGCGGCACTGATGACCTTCCCGAGGGCCAGGGTACCGGCGGTGCCGAGTGCAAGGACCGCGACGGTGGCTAATCCGCCGGTGCCGACCACCACCGCGGCAGCCACGGCAAACACGGCGGCACTTATCAGGGCACCGGTAATGGCGCCGGCGAGTGCGCCGAGGAAGCTGGCATGTTTAATCGGGTCGCCTGCGCGGGCAGCCGCCGGGCCGGGAGCGCCCTGTGGGGGGGCAACCGGTGCAGTATGTAACGCGCCAACCCGGGCAATCCGGGTGACGATGTCATCGCCAAGTGACATGTTGAACCTCCTGTCAGATTATCCGGCGGCCTGGAAGCTGTCGATAACCGCCAGCAGTGCATCGCGCTGACCGTCTGCAAAGGGGGCGGGGGAGGTCAGGTTGAAGGTCAGCAGCTGCGGCCCGCGGATTTGCAGGACGACGGTCTGGTACATGTCGCCTTCCGGGCTTGTCCACTGGTAATCGAGCCGGCGTGCGGGTTGCTGGCTGAGGGGGATTTCACTGCGCTGGTGCTCCTGATAACCGGGCAGGTGAGTGCGAAACTGTTCCAGGGTCTGTTCATAATAAGCGGTGTTATCCATGCCGGTGGGGACTGGTGTGCGGCTGACCACCAGATTAATGCCGCTGTCATCGGGCAGCACGAAGACGTTCATGGATTCATCCCGCCAGTTGGCGGGGAGAGTCAGGGTGCCTTCATTCATCTGATACAGGGTGTTTGTCATGCTGTTTTCCCGTTATTGATTAAAATCATGTAGTAAGGTGTTGTTAAGGGGCCAGGGCCGGTCAGTTGACATTGACCTGTTTGCCGTTAATGGTGATATTGGCACCCTGAATACTGATATTGCCGGCGCTGTCGAGAGTGATGCTGCCGCCGGCGGTCGCAATCTCGATACCGCCGGCCCGGGACTGTATCTGGATATTATTTTTCACGTTCAGCAGGCTGTCTTTTTCCACGGTGATTTGCCGCAGGCCGGTTATCGCACTGACTTCATCGCCGGTCACTTCTTTATGGCGGTTCTTTCTGACGGAAAGTATCTGGTCATTGCCGATGCTTTCGGTGTGGTTGTGCATCACCCGGGTTTCGCGGTCATGAAGCACCACGGTGTTCATGTTGCGCTGAGCATGTAAGGACAATGCTTCACTGCCTTTGGCATCCTCAAAGCGCAGTTCGTTGTAACCTTCCCCCTTGTGGGTTTTGGAGCGGAAGGCCATCTGGGTTTTGCTGCCCGGCAGGGTGCCCGGCGGGAGATTGCTGGCATGATAGGTGCGCCCGGTGACAATCGGCTGGTCCGGGTCGCCGTTGAGAAAGTCCACCACGACTTCCTGACCGATACGCGGGATAGCCAGCATGCCCCAGCCCTGGCCGGCCCAGGGCTGCGTCACCCGTATCCAGCAGGAGCTGTGGTCATCACTCTGGCCGTAACGGTCCCACAGGAATTGCAGCCGGATACGGCCGTACTGGTCGCAGAAGATTTCTTCGCCGGCCGGGCCGACCACTTTGGCAATCTGCGGGCCGTCTATCACCGGTTTGGTGCGCGGGGCCGGGCGCCAGTGCTGATGAACGGGGATAAAGGTGAACTGGTTGCTCATGAGGGTGCCTGACTCCCCGCCGGCCTGTTCCAGCGCCTGCGGCTGGCTGCCGGAGTGGGCGACGCTGACCAGCTGCCAGAGCTGGTTAAGGTCATCCCGGGGATGGTCAGTGAGGGTGAACAGGACTCCCGGCAGCATCGCGGCGTGGTTGCTGTCCCCGTGGCCGGTCAGGGCGTCATTGCGCAGGGCTTCGAGCCGGTAGCGGGTGAAATCGGCACCGTGCTGCTCGTCTTTGAAGCGGCCGGGGAAATCGAAGTGTTCATAGCCGGTGTGCTGGAGGTGTTGTTCCCGCATATGGTGGCGGAACTCGGCGGCCCAGACCGGGTTTTTGAAGGTGTAATCTTTCAGTTCCACGGAGGCTGGCCGGACCTGAGCCTGGCGGGTCAGTGCGGTGACACACAGCTGTTGTGCTTCGGTGGCTTCACCGGGGTGATAAGGTAATACCGGGCCTGTGGCAAGGGCCCCGGCAGCGTCGGCGAACACCAGGGTGTTTTTGTTGCCGTTGAATTCAAAGAAGTAAAAAATGCCTTCTTCGGCGGTGAGCCGTTGCAGAAAGTCAAAATCGGTTTCCCGGTACTGGACACAGAATTCCCGTTCCGGGTGCGGGTCACGCAGCCGGAACGCGACATCCCGGACGCCGCTCTCTTTGAGCAGGGTGGTGAGAATGGTTTTGATATCCTGCCGCTGAAAGATACGGGCATTCTGGCGCAGGGTGGTGCGCCACATATCGGGACGGAGGGTCATCTCATAGCGGGTCTGATGTTTCCCGGTGTTGCCCTGAGTAAAGCTGGCGACCATGCCGGTGACGGTGCGCTCGACGTTGCCTGCGCGCAGGATGGAGAGGGTGGCGCGGTTATCGAGGACGGCGGCGAAATCAATGGCCGGGTCGGCACTGGCTAAACTGACGTTCAGGCAGAAGGGGGTGGACAGGGCTTCGTTGAGCGAAAAGCCGGCGACGACAAAGGTGTGGGGTGGCAGGCTGCCGGCGGTGAGGGTGAACTGCAACCCGCCGGCGCTTTGCGCCGTCATCCGGTCAGTGATGTGTTGGGCCAGCTGCCCGGCAGTTTTTTTCTGAAATGACATGTAAGGATTCCTTCTCTGAAGTTACGGACGGTCTTTCTCAGGGAGCCCGGTCAGCCCGGCTTCTTTTTGCAATGCATAGTAGCGGCTGAGCAGGGCGTTAAAGCGGTCGTCGGTCTTTTTTCTCAGCGCGGGTGAAACGGGGTGTCCCTGTTCGGCTGCGGCGGCGAACTGACGCAGCAACTCTTCCAGCGGCACCTCGCGGTTGTGGCTGGTCTGAATCTGATAAATCGCGGTTTTCAGGTAAGAGAGGGTGAAGCTGCCCCGGTTGCGCTCCTGCGCCAGGATTTTGTCGGCCAGTTGCTGGAGCTGATGCCGGGTCTGGTGCCAGCTGCCCGGCACCGGGGCATTATCCAGCCGGACGGCCTGTAACTGTTGCCAGCGGGTGGTTTCGCGTTGCTGTTCGCTGTTCTGCGGCCAGGTTTTTTGTGCCCTGGCGGTCAGCTGTTCGGCGTTTTGCAGCACCACCAGCGGTGAGGTGTCCGCTAACCGGGTTAACTGCTGTTCATAGGTTGGCAGGTCAGGCTGGTACAGCCAGGCCAGCCGTGCGCCGTCCGGCGTGCCGGTCAGGGCTGTGAGCTGCTGTTGCAGCGGCCGGTAAAGCCCCAGCCAGCTGCCGGTCAGGATAAACGCGCCCAGCAGGACGCCCAGTCCAAAGCCCTGTAAGGCACTCATCCGGGGCGGCGGCTCAGGGAAACGGACCTGGACCCTGGGCTGATGGCTGTCGTAGCCGGGGGCGTCGTCGGTTTCCGGTTCAGCCGGTTCCGGCTCTGTATTGGCCAGGTAGACCAGCGGCGGCATCTGGACAGGCTTGGGCGCCGGTGTGGGCAGGATACGGGTATTTTCCAGTTTTTTCGCGGTGTTCTGGAAAAACCACAGCAGGTTTTCGACTTTGGGCAGGCGTTTCAAATCGGACTGCTGGAGCCGGTCGACGATTAACTGTAAGGCCCGCTCTGCCCGGTAAATCATGCGCAGGTCGCGGGCGGTGTAGTCGTGCTGACGCAGGACGTTGCCGCTGCGGGTGTTAAACCAGTCGAGCATTTCGGTGCGGACCGTGGGTTGTGGCGGCCACAGTGCATCCCACTGGCTGACCATCACGCCGGCCAGCAGTTCACAGCCTTCGGTAAAGCCGGCCAGGCCGCTCAGCTGCATCCGGGCCAGGGTGTAGTAAATCGCACTCTGCAAATCGACGCCGTGGGAGCGAAACAGCGTCAGGGCCAGGGATTCAATCAGCGGCCAGTTCACCGCCGGCTGAGACGGGTGGTTGATTTTGTTGATTTCTTCGCGTATTGCCGTGAACGCCGGCAGGTTCATCGGGTTACCGCCGGCACGGATAATCAGGTTTTCAGGGTGTTCACGCATGGCAGTTTATCCTTGCCTGCCGCCGCCGGCGCGGGGCAGGTGCTTTTTTATTATTGATTAATAGAGTGTATCGGGCAGTGTGAACTGGCTGAACAGGCCGCCGGCAAACGGGTTGTTGGATTCATCCACGTAGATACGGTAGGTCATGTCACCGCCATCCACGCTGAACAGGACATCAAAGGAATCCTGACGTACGTTGGTCAGTTTGCCGCTGTTAATCAGCCGCAGTTGTGCCCACGGGCCGGTGAAGCTGATGGCGCGTGGGGATTTGCCGCTGACGTCCGGTATCAGCGTGAGCTGACTTTCCACCCCGGCCCGCATGGAGTTTGGCCAGATTAAGTGTACGATGCTGCCGCGGCCATGGGCATAATCGAGTAACTGTCCGTCGAGGTTAAGCAGGCTGCGGCGTTTGTTGCCGGTCAGGCTGAGGGGTTCAATAGCAAACTGGGTGCCGAGGCCGTTTTGCGGGGTGAAGAAGGTGTCACGAATACGGTTAGCCAGGGTCAGCTGTTTCAGCACATCCGGGCGGATAAGCTGTTCCCCGTCCGTGCCGTAGGTCAGGTTGTTCTCGACAAACGGTTTGAGGTTCTGCTGATAGAAGGCATCCAGCGTGCCGCCCGGCCGAAAGAAGCGGTCGAACTCACTGAGCGGCACATCCTGGGTGGCGTCCGGGTTGAACGGATAGCGGCCGGCCAGGTAGGTCTGGTACTGTCTGACGACGTTTTCGCTCCATTCGACTTCCAGCGAGCTGACCGCTTCCCTCATGACCACCTGCCACGCCTGTTCAGCCAGTTCACCGACCCAGCGGTTTAACGGCTCCGGCAGGTTTTTCGCCAGCTGCTGTACTTCGAAAATGGGGTCGCTGTTGTTCTGTTCAAGTCGCAGCTGGACGGCTTTCAGGGCGGCTTTACCCGGTACCGGGGCGTTCTGAATCGCCAGCAGGTAACGGTGCAGATCGGTCAGTTTCTGATAAACGCTTTGCAGGGTGCTGTTTTTATCGCCGTATTCCACCAGCACGGCGGTTTCCGGGGCGAATTCCCGGTTGATGCGCACCCGCAGGCGGTAATCCGGGGTGTCGCGTAACTGCTGCTGTTCTTTGGCCGGCAGGGTCTCATTAATCACCGGCAGGCGGGTGTTGTCGCTGAGGATCTGCAATGCGCGGCTGAGAGGCTGTTCCCCGCTGATGACCTGTTCAATGGCACCGATGGCCTGCGGGATATCGGTAAAGTGACGGATATCCAGGTTGTTCATGGCCCCGCGCCAGGTGGCGGTGTAATCCCCCAGGTACTGTTCGGTGATTTGGCGCTGAATTTCCTGCCGGTCGGCCTTGCTGTACTGCACGTTGTGTGACAGATTCAGCACCCAGCTGTCCATCACGGTCAGGTCAATCAGCTGGTCGTCCTGTTTGACGAAATAATTGTTCAGGCCGTTCATTGTCAGGAACTGGGGGATAATCAGCTGTTTGTCATTATTGGCGATAAAGAGGCGGTCAAAGCCGGAGCCAATCTGGTCACGCAGGTTAAGCGGCGGCGGCAGTGAGTCCTGGGCTTTGATGCGCAGGTTCTGGTACACCCGCTGATAAATGGAGAGCTGGCCCAGTTCTTTCTGGGCGTTTGCCATCGGGTGTTTGTAAGGGGCAAAGCTGCTGATAGCGGCCGGGTTATCGGCTTCCCGGGCCGCCCGCCAGTCAGTGTGGTCCAGCGCATAGTCGAGATGGGTCAGCAGCTGTTCCTGCACCTGACGCTGGCCGTTAAACACCTGACTCCAGCGTTCGCGCATGTACTGTTCTACCAGCGACTTATTGCGGCCACTGCGGTCTTCCAGCATCCGCATGATGCGGAGGACTTCAAGTTTCTCTTCACTGCCTTTGGCCGCCTGGTTCAGGTCATCCAGCAGACCATTCATCAGGGCGGGCAGGAAGCGCTGGGACAGCAGTTGCAGGTAGGTGTTTTCGACATACGGACCGACATCGGAGCCTTGGTACAGTCCCATATCAGTGAACAGTCCTTTCTGATGGTAATCCCCGTAGGCAAGGGTCGCTTCCCGGAGAGGGTTCAGCAGGGGTAATTGTAAGTTCCCGTTGCGGTCTTCCCCTTTGGGTGGGGGAATGGACAGGAAGGTTCTGGCCTGTGCCAGCACTTCTTCACCGGCCCGATAGTTCTTCTGATAGTTATAGTGCCAGCCTGTCCACAGCGCCAGGGCAACCGCGGCGCCGGCGGTGGAGAAGGTCAGGAGTTTGCGGCGGTGATGGCTTAGCCACAGGCGGTTTTCCGCCGCCAGATTGGGCTCGGCCAGCAGGACGTCTTCAAACAGCGCGCGGGTGAAGTAGGGGGCGGTATCGGCCACCGGCCAGGTCGGAAAGGCCTGTGGCCCCAGGTGATACTGCACGGCGGCAGACTGGGTGAAGATGTCATCCATCTGGCCGATTTGTCTGGACGAGGTGAGATAAACGCCGCGCAGCCCGGGCTGTGCCGGGCCGCCATTGTAGAGAATGCCCTCCAGCAGCTGAATCAGGTAGCTGTGCAGCCCCTGTATCTGGCGGGTGAAGCTGAACAGCGGGCTGCGCTGGCTGATATCCACTTTGTTGAGCATCATGTCCGGCATCGCGGCATTGAGTTGCTGCATCCACTGCTGCCAGAACTGTGCCAGCTCAGTACGCCAGCGGTGCTCATCCTGTGCATTCAGGCTGAAGGTGACGCCCAGTATCTGTGTGCGTTGCGGCTTGTCCAGTGACTGGAATGCCGCGCTGAAGCCATGCAGCAGATCCAGTTTGGTCAGCACCAGATAGAAGGGGAGGGGGTTGTGCAGGGTTAACCGCAGATCTTGCAGGCGCAGATGGAGCGCGGCGATATACCGTTCGCGCTGCGCTTTGTTGTCGGTCAGTAAACGGTGGGTGTCCACCGTCAGGATAATGCCGTTGAGGGGCTGGCGCTGACGGTTTTCGGTCAGCCAGGCGAGCAACGATTGCCACAGACGGGCGGGCAGCTGGGGCTTGCGGGTATCGGGCGGTGATAGCTGGTCGATCAGAAAGCCGTCCGGGTCAATGATGACCGCTTTTTCCCCCAGCCAGCAGCGCAGGTGCAGGGGGTGAGCCTCTTCCCCTTTATGGCTGTCCGGAAGGGCGATATCAGTCAGTTTGTAACCTTCCTGAATTAGTGCGGTTTTGCCGCTGCCGGTGTTGCCCAGCATCAGGTACCAGGGGCGCTGGTAGAGGTAATTCCAGGTGCCGAGATGGCGCTGTAGCTGCTCTTTCCAGTGATTAAGGTAGCTGTCCTGGTGAGTGATATCGGCCAGTACCGGATCGATCTCTTTCAACTCCACATCCAGTTTGAGTTTTTCGAGCTGACGCAGACGGCGCCAGATTTTCGTCCCGATAAAACCCAGGGCCAGCAGGATAATAATGACGGTGGCCAGCCAGCGGGCGGAGAGATTTTCCAGCGGGTGGGTTTGTCTGAACTGCCAGCCGGGTCCCCACCACCATATCCAGATGAGAGCAATACAGGGCAGGAGGGCCAGTATCAGCGAGGCGGTGGCTTTGAGCGGCGGCAGGCGCGGCATCGCCGGTTTTTTGATATTTTTCAGAAGAAGAGAGAGCCAGTTCATGGGTTAACGCTCCTGTTTGCGATCGTATCCTTTGGGGTGGCGGTCATTGCAGCTTTTTCTGCCAGTCCCGCCAGCAGGCCGGGCTCCCAATGGGTGAGTAACAGGTGTTGTCCTGCCTGTAACAGATGCCGGTAATGTTGTTGTGCCAGGGCCGTCATGCCTGCCTGTTCAAGCAGCTGTGCCGTGAGCAGCTGGCCGTAGAATTGATCCCGGGGTTCGGTCAGTTGCTGCTGGTGCTGTTCTGCCGCGTTGAGTGCCGCTTCCAGTCCGTGTTGCCGGAAACATTGCCAGATGGCTTCTTGATCCGGTGTTGCGCCGCCGTTGACGGCGGCAGTCGCCGGCGGTTGCAGCCAGTTCAGGGTTGAGGAGGAGATAAACGGACTCATATCGGAAAAATACAGGGTCTGTAACACCGGCAGGCGTTCAAGAAATGCTTTCAGTTCATCACGGATGGCCCCAGCGACGGCGGTATAGCCGAGTTTTTCGGCGGCCTGAGCCGCGATAGCGTGGCCGTCAAGCCAGTAAGGGGCGAGGGTCAGGCTCTGTTCTATCTGTCGCAGTAAGGATTTATCAGCTGTGGGCAGTTTTGCCAGATAATCTGCGGTACGGTCCGCCGAGGTCGGTGCCAGCGGGGTTTTGCCTTTACTGCTGGCCGTCGGTGCGGTGGTCAGGGTGTGCCAGATGGCATAACGGCGCAGACGGTAACCTGTGGCGATGTCGGGCTGGCGTTCGCACAGGAGATCAGCAACGGTGAGTAATGTCTGTTTCCAGGCTTTTTCACTGGAACTGTCTACTGCGACATCCGGTGCCGGTGCGGGTGTCAGCGCGGAGGTGCCCGCGGGTTGTGCGCCGGTTTCTGCTGATTCAGCCGGTGCGGCGACGGGTTTTGGTGCGGGTTTGCGGGCATAGCGGGGGCGCAGCTGGTCGATCTCTTTAGCCAGTGCGGGTTCATCGGTATGCCAGCATTGCGCCAGATGAGCCAGTGCGCCTTGTGCCGCCTCTCGCTGAGCTTCATCAGCCTGTTCGCAGAAACCGGCATGAGCAGTGTCAAAACGTTTAATGACCTGCTGTGCCAGGCGACGTTTGAGCAGGGGTTTTTGCGGCCAGGCAGTTTGCCAGTAATGCTGGATGTAATCGGCTAACAGCTCCATTGCCAGTATCAGTTCAGCGGGATTACTGCTGTGTTGCAGTGTGCGCAGTAAATGCACCATCAGCCTGAAATCTTTGCTTTTTTCGCTGAACAGTTGCAGCGCCTGACGCTGGATCTCTTCAATATCAATGGTGGAATGGGCCAGTGATCCCAGCTTAACCATTTCGCCGTCAATATATTCCCAGGCGGGTTCGTTTTCATCCAGCTCGCTGCCAGTCAGTTCATCCGAAAGGGGGGTCAGCAGGAGGCCCTGCCAGTCAAATTGTTTCCTGATATCCATGGGATCACCAACGACAGGCGGTGCGTAAAGGTTTCACCGCCTGTTCCAGTTGAGAAATGTTGAATGTTATCTGACTGCCGTTGTCAGTTTTGATGGTCAGGGTGTGGCCTGTCATCAGTCGTTTAAGTTGTTCAATGCCGGGTAGCCCACGGCTGGATTCCAGCAGGTAGCCATTTTCGCGTAAGAACCAGTCGGCGCTGAATTGGGTTATGTCAGTCGAAATCATCACCGTGCCACTGTCTTGTGGTTTAGTCAGTGCGACCTGTATCCGGGTGATGTTATCGATACAACTCAGCATCAGTACTGGCCGTGGTGGCAGAGTACCGATCGCGGGTGTGGTGAGTATGACGCGGGTCGGAATTCCCTCGGATTGGGTAGTGATAAAACCGGTTGAATGATCAGTGCGTTTCATTTCCTGTTCCATTGCTTGTCTCCAGGCCGGGCCGGTTTTTTCTAACGGAATAACGGCAATTTTATCCACTTTATCCAATAGACGGTCATAGCAATCGAGTCTGATCAGCGGTGAAGGTTCTGAGCGGCATTGCAACAAGGCCGATAGTGGCGGCTCTGTTGTGGCTTCCTGAGTAGGCTGAATATCGGGTGTGCCCGTTAGGGATGCGATTAATGAACTGACAAGTAACAAGAAACTCATAATTTACACCTGTATTTCGCCAGTTTATAAGTCAATGTGCGGGGAGCAATGCCCAGGCTTTCCGCAATTTGTTTGGTATTGCTGCCATAGATATGCTGACGTTGTATTAGTACCGCACATTCAAACTCTTCGATTGCCTGAGGCAGGTTGTCAATTTTGCTGTAATCGTGAGAGACACTGGCCGATGTTTTGTTTTCTGCTGTGGTGCTCAATGAAGCTAATAATTCATCAAGCTGTTTTTCTTTTTGGCGCTGAGTCTGAAAGACCTGGCGGATCTGGCGCAGTTGTTCACGTAGTTGTTCCAATTCCTGCAATCTTTTCAATCGGTGTTGCATGACATAGCAGTAGATGTAAAACATGTTGCTATCGTCGGCAAAGCGACCGATATCTTCGGCGAAAATAGCAATGACACCACACGCTTGTCCGTTGCAGTTAAACAGCGGGATGGCATGCAGACCACAGCGGTGGGGAAGCTCTTCGACAAAGGTGCGAAAGTTTTGATTGTCTACCCGCACTCCTTGATTGAGTGATCCCCAGGTTGTGGGGGTGCCTTTGTACAGGATTTGTACCAGCGGATGGTTGATATCGCCAATATTGACGTCCAGTTGCAGAGCGCTTATTTGGTTTGACGCTGGCAGTCGGTAGCATTCCAGACGGCTTTCATTCACGTTAAGCAGAGAGACCAGCAAGGCGTCAAAACGCTGGCGTTGGTGATTCACCTGAAGAAAGTGGTGAACCAATTGCTCAATAGAGTCATTTTCCAATAACGCTAATGCGCTTTTCAGCCGTTGTTTCATGGTATCTCCTCAATCACCGCGTTGAATTCATGTGCATCAACGGTTAGCTGGATGGTACTGATCTGTTTTCCTGAAGCCATTTTTTGCAGCAGCAGCAGGGATAGTGGCGGCAACAAAGCGCCATCAATGATCGATTCCAGCATACGTGCGCCGTTTTCCGCACGGGTTGCCCGTTGCAGTATCTCTTCAATAACGTCGTCACTGATGGTGACTTCGGCATTGAAACGTTGACGTAATAGGTTATCGAGGCGGACTAGTTTGCCTTGGATAATGGTTTTCAGGGTGTCGTATCCCAACGGCAGATAAGGCACCACTTCCATTCGCGCCAATAGTGCCGGTTTGAAGAAAGCGGCCAATTCAGGGTAGAGCAGGTCGTTCATCTCTTCCGGTTTGTCAGCGTTATCGACGATGGTTTGATAGCCCAGGTTGGAGGTCAGGAAGAAGACCACGTTTTTGCAATCAATCACCCGGCCTTCACCATCGGCCAGTTCACCTTTGTCGAATGCCTGATAGAACAGGTTCAGTACGTCAGGGTGGGCTTTTTCTACTTCATCAAGCAGGACGACAGAGTAAGGTTTTTGGCGAATAGCTTCGGTGAGTACGCCACCTTCGCCATATCCCACATAGCCCGGAGGTGAGCCAATCAAGCGGGAAACGGTGTGTTTTTCCTGAAATTCGGACATATTGATGGTGGTCAAGTATTGACGGCCACCGAACATTAATTCTGCAATTTGCAAAACGGTTTCCGTTTTACCAACACCGCTTGGACCTACCAACAGAAAAGCTCCCAATGGGCGACCGGGGCGGCGCAGGTCGGCTCTGGCAGTCAACAGATGTTGATGCAGGCATTTGATGGCGAGATCTTGCCCTTTGATGCTTTGTCCCAGATGGATTGGCAGTTCAGTGACAACAGAGAGTTCACTTTGTGAAAGACGATTAAGTGGTACGCCGGTCCATTCAGCAATAACTGCTGCAATCTGGTTTTTATTCACATGAGGAGAAACCAGAGTTTGTTGTTGCTGTAACTGCTCCAACTGTTGATTAAGTTCGGCCAGTTTGGTAATCAATTCTTCGGTTGTTATCTCTGCGGATGGTGCGCTCTCTTCTGTTTGATCAGTTGTTTCATCCGTTAATAGCTGATAGCGCAATTCAATAATTTGCTGAACCAGTTGCTGTTGTTGCTGCCAACTGGCTTCCAGTTCAGCCAGTTTTTCTGTTGTTTCTTGCTGTTGCTGCTGTAGTTCATCCAGTCTGTCAGTATGCTGGTTCAGCCCTATCCGTTGTTCCCTTGCCAGCACATTCGATTCCATTTGCTGCTGGTAGAGCTGGTTTTTCAGTGCGGAAACTTGACGCGGAGGTGCTGTCAGGTTGATGGCAACACGTGCACAAGCGGTATCCAGTACATCAATCGCTTTGTCTGGTAACTGGCGACCGGAAAGGTAGCGGTCACTTAATATCGCAGAGGCTTTCAGCGCTTCGTCATCGATCAATACGCCATGAGCCTGTTCATAGATTGCCCGCAGGCCACGCATAATAATCGTGGCTTCTTCCGCTGTCGGTTCGGCTACTTTGACCAGTTGGAAACGGCGGGAGAGGGCCGCGTCTTTTTCGAAATATTTTTTGTATTCGCCCCAAGTGGTTGCGGCGATAGTTTTCAATTCACCACGAGCCAAGGCGGGTTTCAGTAGATTGGAGATATCCAGTCCGCCCTGTTGATTGCCTGCGCCAATCAGCGTGTGGGCTTCATCAATGAACAGAATAATTGGTACGGATGACTGGCTGATTTCACTCATGATGCCTTTGAAGCGTTTTTCAAATTCACCTTTTACCGCGGCGCCTGCTTGTAACGCGCCCAGATCCAGTGTCATCAGTTCACTGTTGTGCAATTTTTCCGGTACCTGGTTGTCGATAATGCGCAAAGCCAGCCCTTCAATCAGTGCGCTTTTACCCACGCCCGCTTCACCCACCACAATTGGGTTATTTTTACGGCGACGGCAGAGAATATCGATCATCAGGTCGATTTCGGTGTCACGGCACAGAACCGGATCGAGTTTTCCCTGACGGGCTTGTTCTGTCATATTCTGAGTAAAGCGGGCGAGTAGGCTGTCACTGTTGGCAACGGTTTTTCCTTGTCCATTTTTATCGTTCTCCACAACAGGTTGTTCGGCAGAGCCGGCAGTCCACTGGGTGAAATTCTGACGCAGCAATTCGCGATTTATGCCCGACAGAAGACGAGCGGATTGCGGTGTCAGATAGCGTAACGGGCTGAACAGCAATGTCATTAGCATGACACCGCTGCGTAATTCTTGATGCTGCATTTCGGTTGATGCTAACAGCCAGCTATCCTGTAACCACTCCACCAACATCGGGGAGAAGTTGGGGTAGGCTTGAACCATCGTTTGATGGTGAGGGATCATTTGATCAAGTTGCTCTTTCAGCAAGTCACTGTCTACCTCGGCTTGGCTGAAGATCGCTCTGACATCACTGAGAGGTGTGTTGATCATTTGCAGCAGTAGCTGAGAGACAGTGATCTCAGGTTGCTGCTGGCTGACACACTGCGCTGCCGCCGTTTCCAGAGCGTGCCGGGTCATCGGATTTAAGCGGTTAACTAATGTGGGTAGATCAATCTGGATCATCGGTTCTTTCCTAGCTCAGTAAATTATTTAGCTGTTGTAAGATGTTTTCGGTCTGGCTGTGTAGCCGGACAGCATAGAAGCCATAAACCACGGCGAGCAGCGCCGTGCCGCTCCAGAACAGGTGTTTGATGGTCAGACGTTTACCCAGTCGGTAGCGGCCATCACGCTCGTTAGCGTTACTGTGCAGAATGGTTGCTGGCGCTTCGCCCCGCAGCGTGTGCAGTTGTTGGTGTAACCGGCGGAATAAATGTTCAAAATCATCACCTTTCTGCGAAGCCACTTTGTAGCGGCCACGGTAGCCAAGGCAGAAGCAGAGATAGATAAATTCCAGCAGATGCTGATAGCGCTTAGGTTCACCCATTAGACGCTCCAGCAACTGAAAGACTTTTTCACCGCCCCAGGTTTCATTGTGAAATCTCACCAGCAGTGATTGTTGTAACCACTCATTTTTGCTGTTCCAGCCATGTCCCAGTGCGGTTTCGTCAATGAAGGTACAGAGCATGTAGCGGAAAGAGACAATCGCGCCCGGTTCATAACCTTTAGTTTGCAGAAATTGTTCGATTGCCTGAATATCGGTCACGACCTGTTGGTAAAGTTGGTCCGGCAGTGGCTGATCACCCATGTCTCTCATTCGCATTACCATGCCAAGCAGCGGTGTGGCGGCATCAATCATTGGATTTAGGCTTTCTCCGCGCAGCGGTAACTGATACTGACGATGCAAGACAGTATCAGTGACTTCCGGCGTTAGAGCCGGGTTGTCATTAATGGCTTCGGTTTTCATTAGTCACTCCCATTGCTGACTGCCCAGAATTGCATGTCTAATCCAGGGAAGTCCCCCGAGACATGGAAGGCAATGGTGGTGCCTTTCAGAATCTCTTGCCACGCCGTGCCTTGTTGATCAAAACGGAAATAGGTGTAGCCGGCGTGATAAGGCAACTGACGTGGAGCCGCAGGAAGCGCGACCAGTTTTACGCCAGGCAACTGGACACTGACCCTTTCGCGGATTTTTTCCAACGATGTGACTTTAGTTTGCTGAGGGAATTGGCGGAGTAATTGATCCTGTGGCATCTGTGCGCGGATTGCCAGAATGAAATCCGCTTTGGTCAATACATCACGATCATAAATATTTGCCACCTGGATACCATTTGATTGATTTTGTAGTTTAATTGGGATCGCGCGCGGGGTCAGGACAACACCCAGTGCTTCGCGCATGGGGATCATGGTTTCCTTGAATGTCTTCGTGAGATTGTCATGAGTGTAATCCGGTACAATGCCAACCTGACGCGATGCAGCCGTGAATGTTCTTAGTTCACCACAGGTTTGGATCAACTGAGTAAAAAAATCTTGTGGGTGCAGAATGGATTGTCTGGCGTAGTGGTTAAACCATGGCTGAACCCGGTTAACTAACTGGAGCATCATAAATTCAGCAACATCAGCTACTCCTTGCTGACTAGGTGAACCAATCCGATCAGAGAGTGATCTGCCTCGTTCTATCAGTGCCATATTCACTTCATCCATGTAGATTTTTAACCGGCTGGAAACATTGATGGATGTACAGGTTGGCACGAATTCTTCATCCAGTATGAGAGTCCCAGTCGGCAACTTTTCTATTATCTGGCATAACGGCAGCAAAGAGAACGCGCTGAGATCCTCTGAGCCCTGTTTCAAAACCGGTGTCAGTTGTGCCAGCATGAGCTGGCTGACATCACCGCCATCAGTGTGCAGGTCACGGATATCTGCCGTATGTTCACGGTAGCGTACAGCCCCGGCCTGATCGGATTCCGAATGGGAGATTTCATTGAGGGTGTCGTTGGCTATTGGTAGCGCCAGGTAGATACTTTTGCTGTTGCTATCGTGAAGATTCTCTACATCAAGTGGCTGAGGCGTGACATCCTGATGCGGAATAGAGAACACGGTGCCATCCGGCATGATACCGCTGGCTTCGGTGATACCGATACGCCCCAGAGCGAGAAGATCCTTGTCAATAGTCAGGGAACTGAAACCGTAACCGTAACTGGTTAAGGTTGCCAGGCGGCTGTGAGCCAGATAGTCATTATGTTTTTGCTGTTGTTGGAAGTGTTGTGGCTTGATAAATAATCCTTCGCGCCAAATCACCCGATTTTTACCTGACATAATTATTGCTCCTCTTTTCTAAGTTCAACTTCGTTCGCTCTGATGTGCACCAAGATGTGGTATTGCTGTCCTGTGTCTTTTACTTTGATCACTTTTTTCCATTCAGATTGATTGATATCGGCATAACGAACGATGACGCCGATGTAACGGCTATTTTTTTCCAGTGGGATGACTGGCAACGGTTTGTACTGCCCCGGCAATAAGGTGTAATCCTGATGGTTGATGTAATTTTTCCCCAGCGCTTTATCCAGTTTGTCGCTCTCAAGCTGATCATAATCAGCGGCAAGCAGGCGGGAATCTTCACTGAGATAGATCAGATGCATTTCAACCGGCGTGGGTTCGCCATTTTTGTTGGGATTGATATCAGGCTCTGCCAGCAAAGTGATCGCGGCGGTGGAAGGTAAATCCGCAGGTTGACCGACCGGGGTCGATGGGTCCCAGACAACCTGTCCGACTTTCTTCGTAGCCTGCCATGCACCGCTGCAACCGCTTAACATCAGCGCTGCCAGCAATACAAACCATAAGGTGTGATTACTGAACCATGAGGTATTACCGCCGAAGCGTTTCATTACTGGCTATCCTCTAAACCCTGACGCAGAGCGCGGTCATAAGCTTGTTCATAGACTTCACTAAACAGTTTTTCGAATCCTTGCTGGCGGCTGGAAGCCAGTTCGCGGTAGTAACTGGTGTACATTTCCCACGCCCAGGTTGCGTCTTTCTCCTGCGTCTCATTACTGCGACGGTATTGAGCGAAACGGTTGAGTAGGTGTTCCGGTGAGAAAGCATCCAACATGGTGTTCAATGCGGCAGTGATCGCGATCCGGTTAGCCTGATAGTGCAGTTGCAGGTTGTGCAGGCTCTCAGCGACGGCGGATGGCGCAGAGAGATGTACCGGGCTTTTTTGATCCGCGAACATCACCTGCATGGTGGTGTCGTAATCCATATTGAGCCGCAGTGGGTTGTCTTCGATAGGGCGTAGTTGCTTATCACGCAAACCATGTTGTGCACGTTGCAATGCCAATAAGCCTTCAATCGCCGCTTTCATGGTTTTACCCATTTCTTCCAGAAAGTCGTTGGCCTGTTGGCTGTTATGCAAAGGTAATTGTGTGCTCAACCCTCGCATCAATGGTGTGATAGCGATGTGCTGCTGTTCCATGTCCTGATATTGTTCACTTAAAGGTGAAGAGATACTCGGTAAATCAACAAAATCCCGATCCATAGCATTGCCTCTGTTGTCTGAGAGGGGAGAGAAGAATAATGGGGTGTTGTAATGGCCTTGTTGCAGGCTCTGGTTTATTTCATTACTCACTGGGGTTTGGTCCAGTGTGGTCAGATTTTCGCTGTCGAGAACCTTAAGTGGGTCATGGCTAAAATCGTGGTTAATCGTTGGCGCCAAAGAACGATGATCGGTGAAAGTGGTATCTTGGACTGGGTCTTTTTCCATCATGGCATCCAGTGGATTGCTATAGCTGGAGACGAGTGATTCCGGTGATACCATCATGGGATCAATCCGATCTGCGTCGGAAAAACTGATATGGCTTTTGAGCACCAATTTGCCGACAGTAATTTCATCCCCTTGTTGCAATCGGATGAAGCCGGTACCCGAGGTCAGTGGTGATTGATTCACAAACAGAGGCCCGGCGATCATTTGCAGACAAAATGCGCCATCACGCCACTGAATAGTAAATTGTGATGGATTGATATTGCCTTTCTGATCTTGAACAGACCAAAGATGGCTTTCGCTGCTGCCGACGGTGCCGCCTTGAGTGGAGAACAGGCAACTGGCAGATTTGCCGCTTTCCAGTTGATCGCTGTTGATCACGCGTAATGAAAGGGTTGGCTGTTGTTTTTCCATCGTCTTTATCCACTAACTGAAATTGTGATAAAGGGTTTCTTTTCCGGCTCGCCGAGAAAGCTGGTCCACCCCAGGTTATTGTTTTGTTTCGTACCAAGAACCATGCCGCCCGCTTGGTTTTCGGCCAGTCCAAGACGCAGATCCCAAGCCAATTGATCGCGCAGGACAAAGCAGATAAACATCACCAGTGGCAGGAAATTTTTTCCGTCCGGTAGGAATGACAGGAAGTGTTCACGGGATAGGTCATTGATACATATCATAAATTTACTGTTGCAACTTCTCACCCATGAACCGAGGAAAAAGTTTTCTCCCATGATGGACTGTTCAATCTTTTTTTTCCGACCTTTTAATTTCAATTTTCCGCCCAGACGGTTTTGTTGTGATGGTCCAATGGCGATTTTCCTAATTTCCCAGCCATGCACGGTAACATCCGGCAGATCAAAGCAGTGTGAAATCAAACTGCGTATGACTTCTGGTGATCGACCGGGGCTGGCTAGCAGGCCGGCATAGGCCAGCATTTTGCTATGATTGATATTTAAATGAGCACGGTTCACATCACTGCCAAGCCCAACCAAAGCGAACATGCGCTGAGAAAAATCGTCCATTCCGTTTTTGTCAAAACAGATGTAATAACGATATTTCCGCCAGATTTGATAAAGCATGACGACTGAGCGGTGATTGAAAATATTCAGAAAATCAGTCAGCCGGTTTTCGCCTTGGGCTTCTTCCCATGCCAGTGAATCAAGGTAGTAACCAGGCATCGGTGACTGGCTACCATGTAATCCAAGAAAAGAGACTTCCATCTGAAAACGACCTTGCTCGGTACGTTTCACAGAGACAACATCTCTGGTCGGGAAAGCCAGGCTGGCACTGGATTTGAAACTGATTGCTTCCCGGTCAGGGCGATCGGTTTGCCCCGTTTTTTCCCACGCTACCGCCAATTGGTTGAGTAACTCGACCAATTGATAAAAATTGTATTTTGAGACATCCGGCACCAGATTTTCTGGCGAATTTTTTCCCGTTACATCAACGCGTGTTGACCTATTTGTTCCGGCCATTCATAGCATTCCTGATTATCTAAATTGATCACTTTCAGCATGTGGAAGGAATTAATGCTGGCATATAATGCGAAGAAACGTGACAGTATGTTGCAGAATAGGTAGAGCTCACCTTCAGAGCTGAAAGCCTGTTGCCGGATATACAATGTTGATTCCGAACCACGTACAGGAAGTCCTTTAAACAGGCGGTCTATTGGTTTCGTTTCGATCCGTTCAATCGCGTTCAGCCGTTTTTGTGATGACCGTGATGACTGCCTATTATATATGCTGGGGAGATCGTAGGTACTCAGTACCTGTTTCAGGGAGTCCTTATTCAGTAATGTCATATAATTCAGTGACATATTTGAGATGAGGGACCAGTGATATTCGCCGCTCATCAATGGATAAAGTGGAACGGATGGGCGGGTTATATTACGAAACGACGCAAATGACGGGCTGCCCAGTGAAGCGTAATTAATGTCACCCACCCGTAGTTGCAGTGGCAGTTCGCGGTTGGTGCAGGTCAATTTGACAGAAACATTTTCATGCCTTTCCAGTTTCAGTAGCTGTGATGCATCGCCACGTACGAAAGAGATATAGTGCTCAAGTCCTTTGCGGAAAGGGGATTCTTTGACCCTGATACGGAAATAGCGGGTGTTGAGTTCGCTTTCATGCTCGATTTGATGATGAAAACTTTCAAATGGTACATAGCTCCGCTCACTACCGCGCGTGAAGTCGGGTTTACCATCTGGACCAAGCAGATTGCTTTCCACTTTATCAATGGAAAAAATGTCGTAGCGATCAGGATGGCTATAGCTGGCTTTCAATGGATATTCCGCCTGGCTGCCATCCAATAGGATAGCTTCGCTATCCATTGGGAAGAGGTTGATTGCCGGTACACAATGCAGTCGGAAAGTATCTTGGCGGATTTTAACTTCCGGTGGAAGTGCTTCTGAAAAATAGAGATTCAGCGTAAAATCACTGGCTTTAAGATCTGCTGGTAACTTGGGGAAACCCGTGATATCAAAAAACAGAAACCCTTCAGAAAAGCAGAAGTATTCCTGCAAGATGCGATAACCCATATAGGAGTTTTTCGGGTAAGGCAACAGAGCATCTTCCCGGTTAAAACCAACCGGAACGACATCAAAATCCGGCAATGAAATGGTGGTATCGCCTACGATAAGTTTTGCGTCTTCAAGGTAGTAACTGAGCCAAAAATAGAGCTGTGTACTGCTGTAATCATCGCCGCTCAGATAAAAACGCAGCTTATCAAGTTGCAGCTCTTGTAAGCTGAGTTCTGTCTTTGAGGTAAAGTTCAGACCAATAACACCTTGCTCATTGCTGTTATTGACGGAAATGTCCCTGATCGACATTGGAAACAGCCAGACATCACGGCATAAAGTGAAAGTACAGCGGTTGTCTTTGTCTGATTTATTTGGGTCGGTACTGCTTGAGAAAATATTTTTATCGTCTTCGTCATCATTATTTGCTAGCTGGCAACTCTGGATTTGAGCTCCGCGCTTAATCTGTGTGGCTTGTGTGACGGTGCTTTCATCGGGTGTGTACTGGATAATGGTCATGCTGGGTGTTGGCCGCAGATAATTTGGCCATAGCATATGCAGTAACCCATGAGTCAGTTCGGGGAACTGATCATCAATTTTTGCCCGTAAGTTACCGGCAAGGAATGCAAATCCTTCCAACAGACGCTCAACATCCGGGTCAGAGCCTTGTTCAGACAGAAATGAAGCGAGGTGAGGATGTTCAATTGCGGCTTGTTTCCCCAATTGTCTCAGGTAATCCAATTCCTCTCTGAAGTATTTTTCAAGTGACATATTTATTGAGTCCGCTCTAGGCAATAACGCCGGTTGTTATCCAGTTGAATGTTAAATTCAACGACATCATTAATATCATCCAGGGAAACCCGGGCACTGATCTGAAAACTCAACAGCAGCGGATCACTATCATCGTGGATTGCACTGACAGAGACTGATGATATTCTTGGTTCATAATTTCTAATGCAATGCTCTATTGCCTGTTCAATACTTTGCTTAAAGTCAGTTGCGGTGGTTGTGGCGTCATTGAGATCAATAACGCCAAGATCAACCGCACTCTGACAAGCACCCGGATGGGTATTGAGAACATTATTCAGGTGCCGTCTGATGGAGTTGAGTAGCTCACGCATTCTTGACTGGCGGGAAGAACCCGAGTTCTTCCCCTGAATACGCTCAAACAAGCTGGCAGAGCCTTCTCTATTCCAACTGTACAGCGCAGCCATGACTAATTATTCCTTATCCAAACGCCCTACTAGTGACAACTCAAAGCTGGCTCCCATGTATTTGAAATGAGGGCGAACTTGCATTGCTACCTGATACCAGCCTGGATCTCCTTCCACATCCAAAACCTGAATTTGGGCAGAACGCAGCGGGCGACGGCTGCGGACATCTGTTGGTGGATTTTCCTGATCGGCGATGTACTGTTTCAGCCAGGTGTTCAGTTCACGCTCCAGATCTTGACGCTCTTTCCAGGAACCAATCTGCTCGCGCTGCAACACTTTGATGTAGTGTGCAAGGCGGTTGATGATGAACATATAGGGCAGTTGAGTACCCAGTTTGTAGTTGGTTTCAGCCATTTTCCCTTCGCGGGTGTTCGGGAATACTTTTGGCTTCTGAACTGAGTTGGCAGAGAAGAATGCGGCGTTATCACTGCCTTTACGCATGGTCAGGGTGATAAAACCTTCTTCAGCCAATTCGAATTCACGGCGATCGGTAACCAGAACTTCTGTTGGGATCTTGGCCTGGATTTGTCCCATTGCTTCGAACAGGTGAACGGGTAGATCGCTGACAGTACCACCGCTTTGCGGGCCGATAATGTTCGGGCACCAGCGATATTTGGCGAAGCTGTCAGTCAGGCAGGATGCCAGCAGATACGCAGTGTTACCCCACAGGAAATGTTCGTGATCCTTGCTGACATCTTCCTGATAGTTAAAGTTTTTAATTGGGTTTTCAATAGTTGAATATGGCAGACGCAGCAGGAATCGTGGTGTTGTCAAGCCGAGGTAACGTGAATCCTCAGATTCGCGCAGAGCACGCCATTTGGTGTGAGCCGGGCCTTCAAAGACGGATTTCAGATCTTTAATTGCTGGCAGTTCGGTAAAGCTGCTGATGCCAAAGAAATCAGGAGCAACGGAAGAGAGGAATGGCGCGTGAGCCATCGCACCAACCGCGCTGACGTATTGCATCAGTTTGATATCGGGTGAGCTATTGCTAAACGCATAGTTACCGATGACTGCGGCAACCGGTTCACCACCAAATTGACCATAACCTGTTGAGTAAACATGCTTGTATAAGCCTGATTGGATGATTTCTGGTGAGAATTCAAAATCTTCCAGTAATTCGTCTTTAGTGGCATGGATGATGTTGATTTTGATGTTTTCACGGAAATCTGTGCGATCAACTAACAATTTCAGTGAACGCCATGATGATTCCAGCTCCTGGAACTCTTTGGCATGCATGATTTCATCGACTTGAGTGCTCAGTGTCTTATCAAGTTCAACAATCATTCTATCAACGACGAGCTTGTTGATGGGTTCTTCGTTAGAACCGGTACCCAAGATGCTGCTGATAAAAGCCGCAACACCTTGTTTTGCTATATGGTAGCCGTCATTTTCCGGCGTCATTCTTGCCTGAGACATAATCTCGTCAAGCAAAGAGGTGGTAGACCCTGGGGCTAATGTTGTACTGCTCTCTTCATGCAAGGACATGTTAAAAACTCCTTTCCAGTCAATTATTTTTGATTGACGATTTCAAGTTCTTTTAGAAGTTGTTCGCGGACTTTTTCATCACCCAGTAATTCCTGTAAGCGGGTGCGGAATGCTGGAATATTTCCTAACGGCCCTTTTAGTGCGACAAGTGCTTCACGCAGTTCCAACAGTTTGTTTAATTCAGGAACTTTTTTTGCCACGTTATCGGGTGAAAAATCGTTTAGTGATTTTATTTCCAGGTTAATTGGCAGGTCATCTCCACTATCATCATTGAGACGATTAGGGACGCTAAACGTGAGATTGATGTTTGCTTCATTCATCACGGAATTAAAGTTATTTTTGTGCACAGAAACAGCTTGGCGTTCTTCAATTGGCGTATCTTCTTTCGTCCCTTTAAGATCACCGACAATAAGTAAATTAAGTGGTAATTCGATTTCAGCTACTTGATCACCGGTATTTGGGACATATTTGATATTAATCCTTTCCTTCGGTGCTACACTGCCTGGGCTATTTTTACTCATATTAAAATCCTTCGGGTAATACAATTTTGGCAATTAGGAATTATTTGATAACAATATTGATGAGAGAGTTGCCCCTGATACCTACCTATTATGTGATGGATAACGTAAAAATCCCTCCTGATTTAATGAGACGGAGGATTAACTACATTGGATTGGGTAGTAAGTCGACTTGTATGAGTATATAGATAAATACGGATTCAGAATATTCTTACGCATCGAGCAATAGCATCAATATAGACAGCTCTGCAAAGTAGAGTGTCGCATTTTGTTTTTTTATTGTAAAGATAAAACATAGACAGATATACCCCTCTATTCGGCCTTTTGATGATTTTATTATATTTTGCAATAATTTACGTTTTGATTTCCTCTCAAGCCATTTCTTTGTCAAGTCCCCCAATATAGTAATATTAGCAGCTATTTTTCTGGGTATTTATAAATTTTTTGTGATTTTTTGTTTCATTGTGTAACAAAGTGTTTCCAAGTGTATTTTTTGTTTCAACTTTAAATTTAATTTCATATTGAAAATATTATTATAGTTATTAATAGGGTGATGGGGATCAAATTTTTGATTTACTTTTTATTTTTCAGTTGCCCAAGAAATAAATTTACTTGACATTAATAAATTTATTGAATTTCAATTTGATGTGTGTATTTTTCATTGGGCTGAATTATCTTAACTAGTCTAATATTCTTAAAATTACCACATTTAAGGGTTATTGTGTTGAAAAAGTTGCCATTATAATATTTTTATTCGTTGATGATGAGTGAGCTATTTTTTAATTGAGATTTTATTTTGAAATGAGCTCGTTGGTATTTATTATTCATTTTAGCGTTCGATGCATTCGCAAGTGATTTTTTTCGAGATGAAATAATTACTATAGAAATTAATATGAACGCTACTTTGAATATCGATACAATTTTTTAAAGGATATTTTCATGCCAACTCCATGTTATATTTCCATCACTGGAAAAACCCAAGGTAATATTACCGCTGGCTCATTCACTGCTGAATCAGTGGGTAATATTTATGTTCAGGGGCACGAAGATGAAATGCTGGTTCAGGCATTTGATCATGTAGTTACCGTACCCACTGATCCTCAATCAGGTCAGCCTTCTGGTCAGCGTGCTCATAAACCATTCCGTTTCACAGTTGCATTAAATAAATCGGTTCCATTGCTTTATAACGCATTGGCTTCTGGTGAAATGCTGACGAATGTGGAATTGAAATGGTACCGCACTTCTGTTGAAGGGAAACAAGAGCATTTCTTCACAACTCAGTTGGAAGATGCGACTATTATCGACATTGATTGCAAAATGCCGCATTGTCAGGATTCAACAAAATCTGAATTTACTCAGTTGGTTCGTGTTTCTCTGTCTTATCGTAAGATTAACTGGGAGCATACAACCGCAGGTACTTCTGGCGCAGATGATTGGCGCGCACCTATTGTTGCCTGATAGGTAATATAATCATTCAGCCAATGGAATATCTTTTCATTGGCTGAAAAACTTAGTTGTTTTATTAAAATTAAGAATTATTAATAACTGCCTTCAATTTCTTTCAGTTTATTTCCTTCTTTTCTTCTTTTTATTTAATCTATTTTTTACACGTACTATTTAACGATATTACTAAATGATTCCGATAACACTCAGCCATTTTCTTGCTTTTCTTTTAGCCGTTTTATTGGTTGTAGCGGATGTTAACGTTTCTCTGTTCCTATTTTAAACGGGTGATCTGCTTGTTTGTAGTGTGTAAGCATTTCTTATGATTGGTAGTGAGAATGCAGGTAGTATCGCGTTCTTAAATATCATATTTGGTCCTGATAGAATATTTTACTTATCCTAAATTTTAATAAATATGACAAGATTGATCTTCTGGGTTTGGTATTCAGGATCCTGCCATTTTTATTGCTAATGGGGCTATAATGATGCCTTACCATCTGTTCCATCTATTGGGATGGGTTTTTAGTTGTCAGGTATTCCATACTGGCAAGTAATCTATTCTCTGCTCTGGGATCTAAAACCTAATGCTAAGTTATCGTCACAAATTAAACTAAATGTTTTATGATATTGAATTTTAATGATTTATTTTTATTTACTTGACTGTTTTTTCCTTCTACGTGCCCCACTATGTGCCCCACAATTTACCGCAAGAGCATAAAAACAAGTGAAAACATCTGAACAATAGATGCCAGAAACCAGAGATTAAAAATAAACCACTCTGATAATTTCGGGTTGGCTACAAGCAATGGAGAGTATCTTGTTAAAAATGAATGTGATCAAAAAGGCTACATAAATTACGGGTTATAAGGTTGGAAAAGCCATGAGAGCAGTAAAGGTCCGATCATTCAGGATTTCATTGTTAGTCTCAAGGCTTAAAATTTATCGCAGTTCTCCCGAAAAAGAGATAACTTATTGATATTAAATCTATTCGTCAGAATCATTTCGAATGGTTCGCTTGATAAATTGCCCATTCTCATCAAAATATCGGCTGGGCCATATCTCGGCAGGTGTTACACCAATTTCCTGAGCAATCAACAGCTCCCCTTTGGGCCAAGGTCGGACTAAAGCATTGGCTAATGTTGAAGAACTTAAACCGTGTTCTCTGGATAATGATGCCAACGTTTTATTCTTCTTACGTATCGCAGCGATAATATCGGCGGTATGCCAGTCTTTTTGGTTTTTTGTCATTCCTGCTTACCTCTGGTGGTGGCGATTCAAACAGGGTTCGCAGTACCGGCGATTCACATCCGGCGAGGCGTTAGCCTCCCCCGCCTGAACCGCCATAGAAAGAGCGAAAGCAGGCGCACTGGTAAAAACTACTTACCAGTGTCCGTGAATCGTCAAGGCTGCGACCCCTTGACCACCGGATTTTGCCGATGGCGAGGCTACTTTAACTGATTGTATTATTTGACTCAATAATCAAATAAATAAGGTTTACTTGTAGTCATTTTATCTAGATTCATCCCTGTGCTTTCTTACGGCTGCTGGTTTTATTGATAATCCATTCATCAATTTTTTTCTCCACCCATTCTTCTGGCTGGATACCCCGCCTGACAGGTTTAGGGAAATCGCCTTGTTGCATCAGATGGTCAATCCATGATTTCTTTAAACCGACTTTTTTCATCACGTCTGCCAGACAAATTAAGGTTGCCTCTGCCATTGCTCAATCTTCCCTTTGACTGTAAACCCGTTCAACATAACGCCCCCGGCCATCACCGTGACCCAAATCCATTGAAACTAAGGCCCTAGCTTCCTGACGGGTAAAACCGCTTTGCTGGTAAAGCTTCAGCGCATCTTGTGCCCATGCGTAGCGCAAACTGTGCGGAGCATAACGGCCTGTTAATCCCAGTCGTACCGTGTGTGTACGCCAGTAGTTCATGGCCTGTCTGAGGTTGGGTTTATCAATCAGCTTGCCACCGCGTTGTTCTGCGATTTCAATGGCTTTATCGACGGCTTTTTTCATAGCTTCCACATTCAACACATGGGTTTGCCTTGGGCGACCGCCCTTGGTGCCAAAAACCACATAGAGTTTAGGTTCAGGTTGGTTAAGTTGTTTTCGCCAGCTTTTCAGTGAAGCACTACACTGAACGGCTTCCTGAGAACGCAATCCCATCAAACGAGTGAGCTGGAGTGTGATAGCTAGTCCGGCGTCATATTTTGCAGCTTTCTGATAGATTGTCTGAAATAGTGCGTCAGGAATGGCTTGTTTTGTCCCCGCACGACTGGCACCACTTAATCCCAGAGTCTGATTACTTAGTCGAGGAGAAGCACTTAATTTTGTCCGGCCTGCCAGAAGAAAGATGTGGCGAAGTGCTGACATCTCATTTTGCAAGGTGCGTTTGGCTATGCCTTGAGACAGCCGGGCATGGATATAACTTTCAATGTGCTTTGACTTCAAATGGTTAAGGTTTTTTACCTGGATGTTCAGCTTCAACAAGAATTCACCCAGCCGTCCCGCTATCCGAATGCGGTCATGGCAGGTTTTATGACTGCCTCCTGCTTGTCTGGCAAAGGCTTGCATTTCCCTGACTAATCGACTCATATCACCCCTTATTTTTCACCTGACAACATTAAATCTCTGGCGCGCGACAGTTCTGACAAAACAGGGTTTATCTGTTTTGTCCTTGAACGATACCTGTGCGCCAGAGTGAACGCTGTTGAGGTGTTGCGGGGCATCGGTTTCAGTACGCTGTACTACCGCCTGTGTGAATAGGTTATCCCCTCTGGCAAAAAGCCAGCCTCGGTATCGTCAAGTTCTCCTTTTTGATGTTTTTTTAATCTTAAATAGCAGTGACAGAAGCACTGATTTGTTGAACAGGCATACGCCTGTAAAGTGAATGTTGCTCTTATGCTGCGGCGTCACTTTCAGCAGTAAACCTGCAAAAAGTGACGCCTTTAAGCATTGGAGATAGTCAACGAAAACAGAGTTGGTGCTTGCAAATGCCTGATGGCATAGCAAAGCGCTGTTCGTAGCAGCGTAAAACTGTTGCAACATGTTGATGTTGAGATATAACCGATCTAACTGCCTGATAGTTCAGACAGCCGTGGTTAAGACGCGAGCAAAGCAAACCGTGAGCTTTGGCTTACGTGAAGTGAAATGAGGTAAACCATGAGGTTTAGTCTCATTAGAGCGAAAGATAGGGAAAGTTATCTTGTCTGACGCCTGAGTATAAAAAAACTCGTTTCCTCCGGGATAAACAACCCGCGAGTGAGTTTAAATGTATAAATGAACCTTCATCGCTTTTACTACGCGATCCCCACTTTCAAAGGATAAGTGGGGTTATCAGCCTTATGGTGCTTAACGGCCTTCTCTTTTCAGATAAGAGAGAATTGTAAGTGTGGTCGCTCAAGAGCGCTCCCTCTCAGACCTGTTGAGAGCATTGGGAACTGTCAATGACAGCGCTGGCTACTCGAAAGCGTTTCCTCTCAAGCCACTCGGAAACATTGGCGGCTGTCGATGACAGCGATTAAGTATGGCAAGATTAGCGCAGGATTTAATGTGTAGCAATAGGAAGCAGATAATTTTATCAGTTAGTTAGATTGCTATGGTAGGTGAATTCTCAAGCTGACGCGCTACGCTTGTCTTCTCTTGTTTTACTGACTAAATATTTAGTCAGTAAAACAAGAGAACTGAGTAAAACCACAGTTATATTTGATATCTCAAATAAAATGTAACTACATAACGAATGGACTATGGATAAAAAGGCTCTTACCTAAATAAGAAGGAGAATGACTTGAAAACTTAAGGGAAATATTTACAAAATTTGATTAATTATTTTCGTAAAAATCAAAAATTGTCTACCAAGGTAAATTTCCTGCAAGAAACCTCATATCACAGCTACAAATCCTTTAATCGAATGATCTTCTGATATCTCATGCAATAAGTAACTGATTGTTTTTATATCTTATAATTTAATTTATTGACTGTGGCAATTTGCTAGAAAATTTATATATAAGCAAAAGTGGGATGTCAGCTAGCCAGCCAAGAGAGCCATTTCTCAAAATCTGGCATAATTATGGTCTGGGAAGTTAATTGCTTCTACTAAAAAATTATAGGTAAAATTGTTCATC
>NZ_JBHFKW010000047.1:0-31849 GCF_042879395.1 Photorhabdus sp. RM322S | reverse complement strand
GCCTCTGCTGTTTTATCATGGAGAGGTTCGGCCGTATCCTTATACAAACCGGTGGCTGGATTGTTTTACGCTTCCTGAACAGGCTGCTCGCTTATACCGCCAGGCGTTTCCGTTGGTGGACGTCAGTGTGCTCAGCGATGAAGAAATCCTGACACATAAAGGCGTTGCCCTGATGGAGCTGGTGCAAAAACACATCCGCTGCCGGGATATGCTGGAATGGGTCCCCCAATTGGTGGAACTCTTGAATGCAGGGTATAATACAGCCGAGCAGCGCAATGTGGTGTTACGCTATATTTTACTGAATGGACATACGCTGGATCTCTCCCAATTTGTCCATCAACTGATTGAACAATCTCCGGAGCATGAAACGATGTTGATGACTATTGCAGAACAGCTTGAACAAAAAGGGCTTGAGCGAGGTATTGAGCAAGGCCGAGAGGAAGGTAAAGTGGAAACGGCTCAAGCCTTATTACGGCATGGCGTCAGCCTGGATATTATTGTCACCAGTACCGGACTGAGCCGGGATAAAATTGAAGCGTTAAAGCATTAAATTAATCTTCTCTTCATACAGCAAAATGCCGATATTAAAAATCGGCATTTTTGTTCTTATTTATAGGGAGCAAAATGACACCTTAAGAGCATGGGGAACGCGATTAGGTGAGTTGTTTGCGGAAACAAAATCACGATTTATAAAAAAACAAAAGTTATAATCTTATAATAAACCAATTATTGTCTTAATGAACAAATATCAATTTTAACTATTTACTGAACTTCGTAGAAAATCGGTTAAATCGAATTACTACTAAATCTCATAATCAATAAGTAATCAAAAAAGTACCAATCCCTGAACATAATTAATATTGATTTCAAATTTCAAACTATAATAGACGTATTATCTGTCGCCCTAAAGAAACAATCTAACTTCAAACATGATTTCATTCTATCTATTTATTACTACCGTAAAAAATCCATTTTATTAGCACTGCAATAAGACGATCTTTTCCTTCTCTAATCGGAAGAGATACTTTTCCTCTTATACCACCACATACACTGAACCTTAAGTATTAAGCCTCTCGGAAATACCCTCCAACCCATTATTTTTATTGGATTTTCTTTGGGGCAACTTCAACGCATTTTTGGAAAGATATTTCAGGGCCCAATCCAGATGGGATTCTATTTCCGACCAGGCATGATGAATAATCGCGCCCAATATCGGCAACAACCAGACATCAACATTTTTGGCGGCCTTGAGAAAGGAAACTGAAGGCAAAAACTGCCTCGCCAGACTGTGCCGGACTATCAACGCCAGCAGACTTGCCCAGATGAGCCCTTCTGCTATCGCTTTCTGGCCGGTTGCAAAGCCTGTCCAATTGGTGTGGGATTTTAGTTCCTTAAACAGCAGTTCGACCTGCCAGCGACAGCGATAGACCGCCATGATGTCATCGGCGGTAAAGTGGGAAGGCGGCAGATTGGTGAGCCAAAAACAAAAGCGTTTTTCCTGCGCAAACCAACGCCGGATGACCCGACATTCGAATCGGCCACGCCGACAGGTGAGATCCAGCACTTCAGCACGGTTGTTTTTGCGACTAATCTCCCGGAGTTTTTTGCCCGCCAGTGTCGGTAATTGTCGCCCCTGTCCATTTCGGGCGCTGACAATCAGGGGATTAAGCGATTGGCTTCCCCGAACGATAAATGAACCCCCGGACAGGGAAAGTTGTTCGAAGTACCCGAAATCCACGTAACCGGCATCCGCCAGCAGCAATTTATTGCGTAAGGTGTGAGGGGCAGGCAAATAAGCCCGCTCGGAGGCCGTGTCTGCGGTCACCGTCATGGCGATTGGCGATTGGCTGAACAAAGACAGAGTCATATGGCACTCAACCGCCGCCTTCAATGGGCTGAAGCGACAGGGAAAAACCCCGGCTAACTCAGTGCGGCTATCAGACTGAGAACCAGAGACTGTGGCCCAATATTTCTGAGTCGTTCCATAAAGCCACATCGGCGGGCGGTTTTTTCAAGAAAAGTGTGACTGAAGAATTGCATTAACTGAAGTTTTGTGGGGATAATTGTCATCGGCTTTATTCTCTGATCTCGGTATTTTGTTTGGCGACAATTATCAGATCATAAATAAAGCCTTTTTTCTAGCTAAAATAACCGGTTGGCGCTAAAGATCCTGTTTATGAGGCTGCCTTAAGAGCGGCGGAGGCACGAAATTTCGCGCCCAGAGGTACCGCTTTTTCGAGTGTAAGGGCAGTTTCAGAGCCTGAGCCAGTAAGAGAAACACAGAAAGAAAAATATGGAGAGCCAATATCAACGGCGTTTGTTGAATCAACCGTCATAGAGCCTATGTTTTGTAAAGGTATGAGAGTAAGTTGATTGAGGAAAAAGTAGTCATTGATTTTGTTACACTATGCTACAAGTGCTTATGTGCTATGATAGCCGCCCCGTTGTCGTTAGGCCGTTTTACCTGAAATCATGTTGTTCATGATAAAACAAGTTGCAGGATTGGCAGGACAACAAATACAGCGATAAAAATGGGTAGGATAGACTCCTATGTTATTAATAATAGATAACTATGATTCTTTTACATATAACTTATATCAATATTTTTGTGAATTGGGAACGGATGTTTTAGTCAAGCGCAATGACGAATTACTGCTTGAAGATATTGAGCGATTGGCGCCTACACATCTGGTTATTTCCCCAGGCCCTTGTACTCCAAATGAAGCAGGAATTTCTTTGGCTGCGATTTCTCATTTTTCGGATAAATTGCCGATTCTTGGTGTCTGTCTTGGGCATCAGGCAATTGGGCAGGCATTTGGTGCCAGTGTAGTAAAAGCCAGGGAAGTGATGCATGGGAAAACTTCTGCCATTCATCATAATCAGCAAGGTGTGTTCAAAGGGCTAAATCGGCCATTAACGGTTACCCGTTACCATTCATTGGTGATTGCCGCAGAGACTTTACCCGCCGCTTTTGAAGTCACTGCATGGAGTCAGCATAACGGCAATGTCGATGAGATTATGGGAATTCGTCATCGTACTTTGCCCTTGGAAGGTGTGCAGTTCCATCCTGAAAGTATTCTCAGTGAACAAGGGCACCAGCTACTGAGTAACTTTCTTAGATATTAACCCGATACCCATAATTTCTTCATTTATTCATCTTTTTCATTTGCCCATCTTTGATTTTTTATGCATATTTAATGATTATAATTTCATTTTTGAATGACGATATATAAAAAACGGGTGGGAAAATGATGGAGCATGCCGCAGTAAACAGAAATACATACGATCAAGTCATGTTGCCAATTTATTCACCGGCACAGTTTATACCGGTGAAAGGGCAAGGTAGTCGTGTATGGGATCAGCAAGGGAAAGAATATATTGATTTTGCCGGTGGTATTGCTGTTATGGCTTTGGGGCATTGTCACCCTGCGTTAGTGGATGTTTTAAAGCAGCAAGGGGAGAAACTTTGGCATATCAGTAATATTTTCACCAGTGAACCGGCTTTGATACTCGCGCAGAAACTGATTGATGCAACTTTTGCGGAGCGGGTATTTTTTGCCAATTCCGGAGCGGAAGCGAATGAAGCCGCATTTAAGCTAGCGCGTCACTATGCCATTACTCGTTACCATCCATATAAAACCAAAATCATCGCATTCCATCAGGGTTTTCATGGTCGTACTCTGTTTACTGTTTCTGTTGGTGGTCAACCAAAATACGCTGATGGTTTTGGGCCAAAACCCGCAGATATTATTCATGTGCCTTTTAATGACTTAGATGCAGTAAAGGCGGTCATGGATGATCATACTTGCGCTGTTGTATTAGAACTTGTTCAGGGTGAAGGGGGAGTCACGCCGGCGACACCCGCATTTATTCATGGGTTGCGTGAGCTTTGCGATAAGTATCAGGTACTGCTGGTATTTGATGAAGTACAAAGTGGGATGGGCCGTACCGGTAAGTTATTTTCTTATATGTATTATGATGTTGTGCCGGACATTATCACCACAGCGAAAGCATTGGGAAGTGGTTTCCCTGTTAGCGCTATGCTGACTACGGCGAATATCGCTTCGGCGATGGTGCCGGGAACTCACGGCACAACTTATGGTGGTAATCCGCTGGCTTGCGCGGTTGCAAATGCCGCTTTTGACATTATCAATACGCCAGAGGTCTTGGAGGGTGTTGAAAAACGTCATCATTTGATTGTGAATTTTCTGAACGATATCAATCAGAAATATTCGATATTTGGTGAAATCCGTGGCAAGGGATTGCTGATTGGTGCGGAACTAAAAGCGCAGTATCAGGGAAAATCTAAAGAGATCCTGCAACTGGCGGCTGAAAATGGTTTGATGTTATTGAGTGCCGGTAGTGATGTACTGCGTTTCACGCCTTCGCTGATTATCAGTGAAGAGGAGATAGCCCAGGGGATGGAACGGCTGGATAAGGCAATTAGCCAGTTGGTGTAAATAAGAGTGAGAAAAATCAGCGCAATATCATGCGCTGATTAATCAGGAATTAACGTGTACCGTAAACAACAATTGTTTTGCCGTGTGCGGAGATCAGGTTTTGATCTTCCAGCATTTTTAGAATACGGCCAACCGTTTCACGGGAACAGCCAACAATCTGACCAATTTCCTGACGAGTGATTTTGATTTGCATCCCGTCCGGGTGAGTCATTGCATCGGGTTGTTTCGCCAGATTCAGTAAAGTCTGAGCAATCCGGCCGGTCACATCCAGGAAAGCCAGGTTACCGACTTTCTCAGAAGTTGTTTGCAAACGGCTTGCCATTTGGGCAGATAAACGCATTAAAATATCCGGGTTTACCTGAATCAGTTGACGGAATTTTTTATAGGAAATTTCCGCTACTTCACAGGCACTTTTGGCCCGTACCCAGGCTGTACGCTCTTGTCCTTCTTCAAATAATCCAAGTTCGCCAATGAAATCTCCCTGGTTTAAATAGGAGAGGATCATCTCTTTGCCTTCTTCATCTTTAATCAAAACCGCAACAGAACCTTTTACGATGTAGTAAAGCGTCTCTGCTTTTTCGCCTTGATGAATAAGCGTGCTTTTGGATGGATATTTATGAATATGGCAGTGTGACAAAAACCATTCAAGAGTGGGGTCTGTTTGTGGCTTGCCGAGAACCATTCGCTTCATCCTCTGTTGTTATCGCTGCCTAAATAACACGAGAACCTAAAAGTTTCTCGTCAGGCTGGCTTATAAAGACACTAGCTTAACATATTAGTTTGCTGAAAAACCGACAGGTGAGGGTTTTATATAGGTTATCTGAAATTTGCAACCTGAGTATTGATCTTAACCCACATATACCCGGACCTGCTTCTGTTTTTAACACAGGAAAAGGTTTCTGTCTTGTCTTGTATTGTTTCAGCATAATAAACCGCTCATTAGATTGCCAGTTTAATACTGAAAGAGTAGGCTTTGATGCAAAAAATGACTTAAGAGGTACTTATGCAAGCGCGGGTAAAATGGGTTGAAGGGTTGTCTCTTTTGGGGGAATCGTCTTCGGGTCATCAGATAATGATGGATGGAAATGCCGGTGATAAGGCACCAAGCCCAATGGAAATGGTATTAATGGCAGTTGGCGGTTGCAGCACGATTGATGTTATTTCTATTTTGCAGAAAGGCAGATATGACATAAGAAATTGTGAAGTGAAATTAACTTCCCGCCGTCGTGAAGAGGCACCACGCTTGTTTACTTCTATTAATCTGCATTTTATTGTTACCGGCAGGGATTTAACAGAGAAAGCGGTTGAACGTGCCGTCACGCTTTCCGCAGAGAAATATTGTTCTGTTTCGTTGATGCTGGGTAAATCAGTTGAACTTACCCACAGCTTTGAAATTAAAGAGACAGATTAAGATATTATTTCCTGATTAAAAATAACGACAGGTAACTAATATCAGTTACCTGCTTTTCTAACTGAATAAATTAAGAAGTGGATTCAAACGCTGGGTTTTCTAGATTTATCCCAGGTTTTGATCAACAAATTTTTTCCCCTTCCAGTAATCGTTGTACCAATGGCGTCATAATTAATTCCATTGCCAGTCCCATTTTTCCACCGGGAACCACGATGGTATTAATACTTGAAACGAATGAGCCCTGTAACATGGATAACAAATACGGGAAATCAATTTGAGTCAGATCACGGAAACGGATGACGATAAAACTTTCATCCAGGGATGGAATGGCTTTGGCTGAAAATGGATTGGACGTATCAACAGTCGGGACGCGCTGGAAATTTATATGTGTCCGGGAAAATTGGGGGGTAATGTAGTTAATATAATCATCCATCGAACGAACAACGGAATCCATCACCGCTTCCTGTGAGTGTCCCCGTTCTCCGGTATCGCGGATAAGTTTCTGTATCCATTCAAGGTTGACAATCGGCACCACCCCCACCAGCAGATCGACATGACTGGCAACATTATGTTGCGGTGTGACTACGCCACCATGCAGGCCTTCATAAAACAGTACATCGGTCTGCTTTGGTAAGGCTTCCCACGGAGTAAATGTACCGGGGAGCTGGTTGTAAGGCACCGCGTCATCATAGGTGTGAAGGTACTTACGGCAACGGCCTTCACCGGTCTCACCATAGTCAATCATGGTTTTCTCCAGCATGCCAAAATCATTGGCTTCTGGCCCAAAATAACTGATATGTCTGCCTTGTTCCTTGGCTTTACGGATTGCCGCGTCCATTTCAGGACGGGTATAACGGTGGAAACTGTCCCCCTCTATCTGTGCTGCGCTGATGTTAAGTTGCTGGAAAATCTTACGAAAAGCTAAACTGGTTGTTGTTGTTCCGGCACCGCTGGAGCCGGTAATCGCAATAATCGGATGTTTGGCGGACATAAGCAGTAAACTCCATAATGTTAAGAATGGAACATTTCTTTTGGCATAATATTGATGCTCTCATGCAGTTCAGACCACACCAGAATAACATCCCCCCGTTCCAACTGACGACGTATGTCAGCGACTTTCTGCTCAAGGGATTTTTCATGTTCACCGTAGTCAGTGCCTTCCCGCAGGATAAAGCTCTCTATCAAATTTAGCAGAGTTTCTGGCTCCAGTTGTTGCCATGGAATAATCATTGTTGTTGCTCCAGATAAGATGACAGCCAGCCTGGAATACGTTGTTCCAGCCACATTTGTGGTTTCTTCAGTGAACCACTGACAAAGCCGACATGTCCACCATGTTCTGTCAATTGGTATTCAATATTTTTGGGTAACGTGTTGAGATCAGGAATGACTTCCGGTGCCATAAAGGGATCGTCTTTGGCATGAATAATCAACAGTGGCACGGTAATATCAGGCAGGCGTGGCAGAGCGCTGCACTGGCGGTAGTAGTCCGCTGCATCTTTAAAACAGTGGATTTTTGCGGTCACAATTTCATCAAATTCCCGAATGTGTTTCAATCTCTTCACCTGAGACAGATTGATAGGTAGCGAACCCGGGTAGCGTAGCAATTTGCGGGTCGCATTACGTTTCAGATTATTAAGCAGATAGCGCTCATAAACCTGAGAAAATCCTTTTTCTATCCGGTGGGAACAGGCTGCTAACATCAAAGGGGCGGAAACAATGACCGCCGCATTGACTTGGGCCTGTGTTTTTTCTTCTGCCAGATAGCAGGCCAGCATATTACCGCCGACGGAATAACCCACGGCTGAGGTGGGTACATCACCGTAAGTCTGTTTTAACCAGTTCAGAAAATAACGGGCATCGCCTGTTTCGCCAGAATGATAGAGACGTTTTTGGCGGTTTGGTTCACCACTGCATCCACGGAAATGCATGACAACGCCAAGCCAGCCTTTCTTCTGACAGATATGAAGTAAACCGTGGGCATAAGGGCTGTGGAAACTGCCTTCCAGACCATGAAACAGGATCAGCCGTGGCTTATGTGCTGCGGCTGCTGGATCTTCACTCCATGCCAGGTCAACAAAATCGTTATCCGGTAAATCAAGTCGTTGCCAATAGGGTTGCAATTCAGGATACCGCCGCACCAGACGTGGGAGTAGTGTCTGCAAATGCGGATTACTGGCTCCGGTTAGAGGACGAAAGATATCAGTCATAATGATTTCGAGTTAAATTGATTAGTTATATTGTATGGTTAATAACATACTGATATTTTCTGTGAAAGGGAAACATCATTGTTCAGGATGAAAGGAAACGATTCATGACAGCAAGCCTGATTTTTTCATTAACAACTTTTTTGTTTATTTCTGCCATTACACCGGGTCCAAACAATATGTTACTGACCTCATCTGGCGCTAACTTTGGGTTTATCCGTTCTTTGGGATTGATATTTGGCATTCTTCTGGGAATGCAGACGATTTTATATCTGTCCGCTTTCGGTGTGGCGGCATTACTGCTGGTTTATCCTACTATTCACACGATAATGAAAATAGCGGGTAGTCTCTATTTACTGTGGTTAGCATGGAAAACGGCAACGGCCAGTTATCGGCGTCTGGATACTAAAGGCAGTGCTGTCATAAAGCCAGTGCGCTGGTACCAGGGCTGGTTACTACAGTTCCTGAATCCGAAGGCCTGGCTGATGGGATTAGGATCGGTTGGCAGCTACAGTATTGCAGGTGAACAGTATCTCTATTCCATCATCATTATTAGTATCGCAACGATATTGATAAGTTTTTTGAGTAGTATCGTTTGGGCTGGTTTTGGTTCGTTGATTGGAACGCTGCTCCGTAGTCGCAATGCCTGGTTTATTTTCAATATCATAATGGGAATATTAACGGCAACCTGTGTGCCATTAATTTGGGTTGGATAGTTTAATTCATTAATTTCATTTTGGTTATCAAGTCAAATCGACATTTTTATTGCCGAATAGCAGAGTCAGGACAAAACCGCTGATATAAGCAACCATCAGCCCCGCTGCGTAAACTGCCATCCCAATAAAAATACCGTTGTTTGAGGTCATCAGTGGCAGTGCGATTAATCCTGATGGACCGAAAACCGTATTCAATCCAACAGGTAAACCTAAATAAGCTACCAGACCGATAAAGAACCCCCCGGCGGCCCCGCCCAGACAGGCGGTGATAAAGGGTTTTATTCGTGGCAAGGTTACCCCGTAAATCAAAGGTTCACCGATACCGAGAAAGCCTGGAATAATGGCGCCTTTTATCTGAGTACGCAGCAGAGAGTCTTTATTCGCTTTGACATACAGCGCCAGTGCTGCACCAACTTGCCCGCCTCCAGCCATAGCGAGGATTGGGAACAGAGAGTTAAAGCCTTGTGCGTCCATCAATGCGAAATAGACCGGAACAAACCCCTGATGTACACCAAACATAACGGCGAGCAGAAACAGCCCTGCCAATATCGCCGTACCAAAAGGATTGCCGTTAAGATTAAGGAATAGCCATGACATGCTGCTAAACAGATAGCTTCCCAACGGCATGATAATAATAAAGGTGATTGCTCCCATGATCAGCAGGGTAATCGCTGAAGTGAGGATCATATCCAGATTGTCCGGAATGATCTTACGAACCTGTCGTTCTACCCATGCTCCCAGAATAGCGGCGATAATAACGCCGATAATATTGCCGCGTGGATCGATACTGTAACCAAAGAAAGTGGAGATACCGGAGTAGACACCGCTGGTGGCATCCGGGTTATAACCCAGCACAAACAGCGAGGCGATAATTGCGCCGTTTATACCTGATCCACCAAAGGCTTTTTGCGCGTTATAACCAATCAAGATACTTAAAAAGCTGAACATTCCTTTACTGAATACTTTCATATAACCAATGACTTCAACCAATACAGCATTAGGGTGTGCAACGCCCTGAATGGCGATCTGTTCAAGTAAAGTGGCGAAGCCCAGCAGTAGACCAACGGCAATAAAGCCGGGGATCAGCGGTGTAAAAATAGTAGCGAATTTCGTTAGAAATTTATGTACTGCACTGACCTGTTTCTCTTTAAGCTGCTTTTTATTGGCGGAGGCTATATTGGTTAAATCAGTACCGCTTTGTGCCGGTTGTTCTGCATGAGCAGAAGAATCCAGCAATTGACTCATTATTTCAGCCGCAGCCTGGGCTTTTCCCGGTCCAAGGACAATCTGCAACTGGTCATCGCTTTCAATAATACCTAACACACTGGGGAGCTGTTTCAGTGCGGCTTTATCCACCTTAGTATTATCATGCAGTGTCAGTCGCAGGCGGGTCATACAATTACCACATTGAGCCACATTACCCGCATTGCCGATAGCTGTAAGGATCTGAATAATTATTGCCTGATTAATCTTAGCCATCTTATTTATTCCTGTCCAGAAGAAGAAAACTATTACCGAACTGTTGATATTGCCGGGCGAATAAAACCGTGATTCTTTTCCAGTAAAGCCTTTGCCTGTTGAGCATCTATTCCTGCCAGAATCATCACAATGGCTGTTTTGCAATGTCCATCACATGCAGCCAGTGCTTGTTCAGCTTGTATCTGGTCGCATTCTGTGGCAGCCATCACGATATTTTTCTGCCTTTCAACCAGCTTGGCATTTGTCGCTTCTACATCCACCATCAGGTTGCCATAAACTTTTCCTATGCGGATCATGGCACCGGTAGTGAGCATATTGAGGATCAGTTTTTGTGCTGTACCTGCTTTCATACGTGATGAACCGGTGACGATTTCCGGCCCAACGACGGGTGTCATGGCAATATCGGCTGCTTGTGTCATCGGGCTGTCAGGATTACAACTGATACAGGCGACGGTGGCACCCACTGATTTTGCATACTCCATGGCACCCAGAACATAAGGTGTACGGCCACTGGCGGCAATACCAACCAATACATCTTTAGAGTTAAAGTGTAGCGCTTGAAGATCATTTGTGCCTAATTGCCGGTTATCTTCTGCATTTTCAACGGCTCTCAAAATAGCTTGATGTCCTCCTGCAATTAATCCAATTACCTGTTCCGGTTTAGTGCCATAAGTTGGAGAGCATTCACTGGCATCCAGAATCCCTAATCGGCCAGATGTGCCAGCACCGATATAGATTAAACGACCTCCCTGACGGAATGCTTCGGCAATTTTATCCACGGTTTCAGCGACTTGAGGTAAAGTTTGTTCTACAGCCAATGCGACTTTTTTATCTTCATTATTAATGAGTTGTAGCATTTCAAGGGTTGGTAAAGTATCAATATAAGTACTGGCAGGATTGCGGCTTTCGGTAACCATATTGTTGAGATTAATTTTCATATTGCTTTCCTGATGGGAATATTCTTGAATTGATAAATAGTTATTTACTCTTCTTTGTTAAAAAGGGCAAATTTGGTCAGTGTTTCGACAAAAGCGATAGTTTTGTGAATGTGATTTTTAGCTGAACCCATATTGTCAAAAGGCGTTGGCCTTATTAGAACAAAAAGCAGTGAAAACGATGTTGTTTCTGTAGTTGTTAAAGTAATTAGTGTGTGAGAGTGAATATGAGTAAGAAACTTTTTAGCAAAGAGTGGTTTAAGGCGCTTTTTTTCATATGGTTTAAGGATCTTTTGTGGTCAACTATACCTGTAATAGTTATTCTTGTTTGGTCAATGATGGCTGTAGTCTTTTTTCCCGATATATGGGGATGGTTAGCATTGTTTGGTGTTGTTGTTGTTTTTATTTGTCTTTTTGTTTTCTCATATATAAGTGAGAAGCGTATAAACGATAAGCGTAAAAGTTAAGCATATATCTTTATATATGCTTAACTTGGTTTGTTGTTAATAGATTCTATCATCCCATATACTATAGGCTGATGTGCCTGCCGTCACGTGATTCCAGGTTATGGATCTGTATTTGAGAAGGACTTTCTCATACGGCATCATTTCATTATTATTTATCGAATTCGGGTAGGTGCAAGAAACGTCAACAATACTCGCTTCTGTTAATTTAACCTCATAAAAAAGCTCTAACTGCCCAGCGGTGTTTGTTCTATAAAAGAGAAAAACTGCATTCAGCAGCTCGTTTGAAGAGATTGCCATTGCTAATAATGGCGATGATTTATCTATTGGCTTGAGGAATTGTACTGGGTGATGCTCTACATTTTGTTCGCGAGTCATCATATGACTTAAACTCAATACCTGTATTTGATCTTCGTGCCCCTTCTGGTATCGATTTCCTATAGAGTCTAGTGTTGAACAACCGGCAGAAATTAAACCCTGTTTCTTACCATTTAGTGATAAGTAAATGATATGTGACATAAGTAATTACCATATGAGTTCTTTGTTTAAATGACCTAAAACTGTATGCCTTAGGCTGTAGAAGTACAACCTTAGCATTAAAATATAAAAAAATTAATAGTTCAATACCGAATTTATTTCCTGAAAGGTATTAATTAACACTTAATTTACTTATTGTATGAAGTAACTTTTTTTTTAATGATCTGTCCTTATCATTTTCATTCCAGTTTCGTCAGGTTAAATCGGATCTGGATATCAGGGCTTTACCCTTTTATTAAATTCTTATAAGTTCGAATGATAGTGCTTTGGTCATAATGATATAGGCACATAAATATTATATGAGCTCTACTCTTTATATAGAGCTTTACTATTACATCATTTACATCATTTACATCATTTACATCATTGATATGATTATTGCGTGATCAGTGTGGCTATTTTTTATATAACGGTGTTATACTCTAATTTTAATTGTGAATGGGTTTAGTTGTATGGATGATAGAGGTAGAGAACAGTTATTACAACAACTAAGTGATGCGTTAGAGAATAGCTCGTTAGTTTCAGAGGAGAAATTGGTATTGGTGATGATGCTATGTTTTCAGCTGTTATCGTCAATTGAAGCTGATCTAATTAATATGAGAGTTTCGGATGGTCGTATTCTTTCACTCAAACTAGAAACGCCATCCGTTAAACACTAGTGTGGCGATTTTTGATTAATTCATTTTTTAGGGAGATAAAAAATGGCAGACTATATTGAACATTACATAAAAATGACACAAGAGGCCAACCGAGTGTTAGCCCTAAAGGCAGAGGAGGTGGGTAGTGAGCTAAAAGATGTAGCAGAAGATACAGTAGATACCATTGGAATGGGGGTAAAGCGATTAACTTGGAGGACATCATATTTCTTTGATGGTTATCGTGACGTATATGATCAAATACATCATGAAGATAAGAGGATGGCTTCGGCTATATGGAATATAGTTAAACAACGAAAAAATGTTATACTGGAAATAACGCAGTTATTTGTTGATGAGTTATTAAAGGAGCAAAATGAAAAAGCGAGAGAAAGAATATATCTTGAGTTACTAAAATTTTCAACTAAATTTGCAACCTCTAAAGCCACAAAGTTCGCTATTTCTATTGCGATAGCAGAAGTCTTATATCAATCTTTGATTATTAATGTTGTTGTAAGGAATAATGTTAGGAAATATGCAAATTATTCTTTAGCCGCTTTTCAAATATACGGTGACGTTGAAAAAGCCGCAGTGTCAGCTGATAAGTTAAAAAGAGAATGTCCGTTATTTTACTGGGTGCTATACAGTAAGAAGCTGGAAATGTTGTATTTTTTAGTTGAGCCTGCATTGTCAAAAGGTGTTCCCCTTATTGGGAAAAAATGTAATGAAAATGATATTGTTTCTGCATTTATTGAAATGATGAATTAGGGTATTAATATGAATGAAAAAAAAAGGGTTTTTAGTAAGGAATGGTTCAAAGAGCTTTTTTTTATATGGATTAAAGATCTTTTGTGGAACACAATTCCTTTTATCTTGATTATCGCTTGGTCCGCTATGACCGCAGCCTGTTTTCCAGAGATATGGGGACGATTAACATTATTGGGTATTGTTGTTGTTACGGCTTTTGTTTTCTGGTGTATTAGTAAGAGGAGCTAAATATATTTATATGTGTTTATATTGTTTTATTGTAATAACTAATAATTAGCATTTGAGCATGAGAGTGAGACAAAGAGATTTTTAGTAAGGAGTGGTTCAAGGTGCTTTTTTTAATATGGCTTAAGGATCTCTTGTGGGAGATTATTCCTTTAGGGATTATTGTTATCTGGGCATGCATATCTGGTATATTTTTTCCAGACATATGGTTTAGTTTAACCTTGGTTAGTATTTTTGTTGTTTTTATTGCTAGGTGGTTTATTGGTAAACGTTGTTAAGCATACTTATATATCCATTCCAGTTTTGTCAAATTAAACCAGATTTGAATATCAAGGCCTTGCCTTCTTATCGAATTCTTTAAGGGGATTGAATTATATTGCTTTCAGTCATGATGATATAAGGATTTTATTATTAAAAGCACTAATCTTTTGCAACCCTTTGCTATTATATCATGGATATGATTATTGCATAATCGATGTGGCTATTTTTTATATAGTGGTGTTATACTCGAATTCTTAATTGATAATGGGTTTAGCCGTATGGACGATAGAGATAGAGAACAGTTATTGCAACAGCTCAGTGATGTATTAGTGAATAGTCCGTTAATTCCGGAGGAGAAATTGGAAACGCCGTCTGTTAAACACTAATGTGACGATTATTGATGTTAATAATATTAAAGGAAGTTTCACGATGACATATAAAAAATACAATCCCGCTTGGGAAGGTTATATTGGGGATTTCCTAAAAGGTCATGTTGGGGTTGATCAATTAAAGCCTCAGCATGAGTTCTTTGATGCTATTGGTCTTGAGACGCAGTTAAGAGAAAATACAACGTATATTGCACTGCTATCATTAGAAGAAGCGAAAAGTGTTTTAGAGGATATTGGTTCCCCAAAACCAAAAAGTCCATTTATGAAGAAGGTGTTTTCGGTTGCCGATCCAATATCACCTTATGCAGGTAATATACATGATGCTTTTGACTTTACAAATGTAGTAAGTGAATTTAAACGATTAGGGATTAAAGCCACAGAGTATGTTGGCAAGAATGGTCAAAAATATATTAAAATCTCAGGTTATGCCGGAGTTAGAAAATTTATTACTGCTTCAAAATATGGTGCTTCTAACATGAAGATGATATCTATGGGGATAGGGCAGCAGGGAATAAATAGTGGCATAGTTAAAGGAATGAAATTCTGTATATTATTTTCTGCGGCTTATAGAACGGTTGAATATATATTTAAGGACGAATACACACTGGCTGATTTCTTAGGTAATATCGCCGTAGATATGGCTAAAACAGCAGTGGCTGCTTTTGCTTCCTGGGCTATAGGAACTGTTCTTTCATCTTTCTTTGTGGCAGGTGCTAGTATCATTGTTGTAGCTGGTATAGTTGTTTTGGTAGGTTTAGCTGCTGCTATTGTACTAAATTACCTAGATAATAAATATCAAATAAGCGAAAAGGTTATTAAATTAATAAAAGAAGTGTATAACAGAGAAAGAGCCCATGAAGCTGACTTTAATAATTTTCTTCATGATTGGGGGCGATATAGTTGTGGGTAATAAAAGAAAAATAATGCATATTATTTTGGCGATTTTTATATTGTCTTTGATGTGTTTTGCTACGTTCATCGCAAGTGAAAGTTTATTTTCATTGATTGCAATGGCTGATAAAATTACATTTTCCGGGAAAATGGTAATTATGTTTATTTCCTTTCCTTTGGGGTGTTATGCTTCTATTTTTCCTATTTATTTTCTTTTGACATCGCGTATCCCAAAATATCATGACGCCTATATTAAATATTTTGGCATGATGTTTTTGGTTTCAGTTTTTTTGAGTTTTCCTGTTTCTTTCTATGTGGATTATAAACTGAAGAGTAATAACTATTTGGTATGTGAAAGAATATCTTGGATGTCAGATAATATCTATGTAAAAGATATTAAACTATGTAATTGATATTATTTTTGTTTGGAGAGATAGAAAATGTATTTATAGCCCTCTATATTGATAAGTGATTTAGGGATTATTGTTGTTTGGGTATTTATATCGGGTCTATTTTTTCCAGACATATGGTTTAGTTTAACCTTGGTTGGTATTTTTGTTGTTTTTATTGCTATGTGGTTTATTGGTAAACGTTGTTAAGCATATTTATATATCCATTCCAGTTTCGTCAAATTAAACCAGATTTGAATATCAGGACCACTCTCTTATCGAATTCTTTAAGGGGATTGAATTATATTGCTTTTAGTCATGATGATATAAAGATTTTAATATTAGAAGCGCTACTCTTTTGCAACCCTTTGCTATTATATCATCGATATGATTTTTGTATAATCGATGTGGCTATTTTTTATATAGTGGTGTTATACTCGAATTTTTAATTGTTAATGGGGTTAGCCGTATGGACGATAGAGATAGAGAACAGTTATTGCAACAGCTCAGTGATGTATTAGTGAATAGTCCGTTAATTCCGGAGGAGAAATTGGCAATGATGATGATGCTGTGTTTTCGGCTGTTGTCATCAACTCAAGCCAGTGCGATTGATATGAAGATTTCAGATGGTAGTATTCTTTCGCTAAAATTGGAAACTCCGCCCGTTAAACACTAATGTGACGATTGTTGATGTTAATAATATTAAAGGAAGTTTCACGATGACATATAAAAAATACACCCCCTCTTGGGGAGGTTATATGGGGGATTATCTAAGAGGTCATGTTGGGATTGATCAATTAAAGCCTCAGCATGAGTTCTTTGATGCTATTGGTCTTGAGACGCAGTTAAGAGAAAATACAACGTATATTGCACTGCTATCATTAGAAGAAGCGAAAAGTGTTTTAGAGGATATTGATTCCCCAAAACCAAAAAGTCCATGTATGAAGAAGGTGTTTTCGGCTGCCGATCCAATATCACCTTATGCAGGTAATATACATGATGCTTTTGACTTTACAAATGTAGTAAGAGAATTTAAACGATTAGGGATTAAAGCGACTGAGTATGTTGGCAAGAATGGTGAAAAATATATTAAAATCTCAGGTTATGCTGGAGTTAGAAAATTTATTACCGCTTCAAGATATGGTGCTTCTAATATGAAGATGATATCTATGGGGATAGGGCATCAGGGAATAAATAGTGGCATAATTAAGGGAATGAAATTCTGTATATTATTTTCTGTGGCTTATAGAACCGTTGAATATATATTTAAGGATGAATACACACTGGCTGATTTCTTAGGTAATATCGCCGTAGATATGGCTAAAACAGCAGTGGCAGCCTTTGCTTCTTGGGTGACGGGGGCTTTTCTTTCATCTGTCTTGGTGGCAGGTGCTAGTATCATTGTTGTAGCTGGTATAATTGTTGGGGTTGGTTTAGTTGTTGCCATAGTGTTAAATTATATAGATGATAGGTATGGAATAAGCAAAAAGGTTATTGATTTAATGAAAGAAGCTTATAATAGAGAAAGATCCCCTGTAGCTGATGTAAATAAATTTCTTCATGATTGGGGAAGATATGGTCGTGGATAATAAAAGAAAAGTAATGAATATAATTGGGGCGATTTTTATATTGTCTTTGATGTCTTTGGGGGTGTTTGTTGTTGTTGATAGTCTGTATTCATTGATTACAATGGCTGAGGTGATCTTTTTTTCTAATGGGATAGTAATTGCATTTTTTTTCTTCCCATTAATTTTTTATTTTTTAAGTTTTATTATTTATTTTAATTTGACATCTCGTATCCCAAAGTATCACGATATCTGTGTTAATTGTCTTGGTATGATAGCTATTGTTGCATTTTTTTTGAGTTTTCCTACAGCTTTTTATGTGAATTATAAACTAAAGAATGAGGATTATTTGATATGCCCAAAGATATCATGGTCGTCACCTAATAAATATGTAAAAGATATTAAGCTATGTGATTGATATTATTTTATTTAAATCTAATTAATTTTTTGATAACTGGTTTCACTATGGGAAAAATATTATACATATAATCGGCGATCTTGCTTTTTTTATTTAAATCATATCATTCATGTTGAAAAATTGGAGTGAAAGTTAAAGTATATTTTAACTATAATTTTTATCTCTAACTAATTTATTACCCAATAAGATTTGGATTTATTTAAAATTAAATTACAATATTTAAAAATAAAGATTAATAATAGTATTTTAGAAATAGCATACGTCAGGTATATTGCACTATCCGGCATAGTAAGAATTACATAATCATAGGGTGCCAGGTAATTTATATAGGAAAATTTTTAAAAATGAAAAAAATCATCATTTTCTAATGAGTTTTATTTAATGTGATTACTTACCTGTTTTATCTATAAAACATGTGTAAATCATTGTGGGACATATCGTGATGTATATATCGTCAATTTTTTAGAATAAATTAATTGATCATCGTATAGTTGTTGTTTAATCTCTGTTTAATTAATTTAAGTGTGAATAATTTAGTTTATTGCTGGGATAGTAACCCAAAGAAAGCATATAAGATAAACCTGAGTGGTGAAAATGTGGATATACGTAATCTAAAAGCTTTTGTCGTGTTAGCTGAAACACTTAATTATCATAAGGCTTCTCAAATACTACATATTTCACAACCTGCGTTGACAAAGAAAATTAATGCACTGGAAGCATCTTTAGGAGCGCTACTTTTTTCCAGAGGGCCAAATGGGACCAGGCTAACTGATTTTGGACAAAAAACACTAGAGAATGCTCAGAAATTACTGGGGAATTTTGAGCAGTTTCAGGTTCAGGTTCATCATGATTTGCAATACGACTCACCAAATTATCTTTATGTGAGTTCTTGTTTTTCTATTTATGATTCTGGGAAAATGAAAGAGCAGCTTTTTTTAGGTAAACAAGAAAAAGCCGTGCTTGTGCTAATTACAGGTTTGCCATTCGAGCAGCAAATGAGTCTGTTAAATTCTGGTCTATTACATATTGCTATTGTTCCTTTGTCGTTAACTTCATCACTGATGCCTAAGCGGATTTTTACTGAAAAACTCGTTTATCTTTTTAAAAAAGGCAGTGATTGGACTCAGAATTTTGCTGAATTAAATGCTGAAATAGCTTCCTTGTATCACCTTATTGATACTGATGGGAATGATATGTCGCTTGATTTTACCGATGGCATCAGCACATTTTCTATTTATGATAATGATAGTAGTATGAATTTAATGTTAAAAACCAATGATATTATGGTGATGATTGAATTGATAATTAAACATAATGGTTTTTCTTTAGTTCCGCAGAAAGTGATTCGTTCAATTCCATCACAATATCTGGATTCACTTGAAATTTTAGAAACTGATATGGAGATTGATTTTGGTATCTTGTGGAGTCCAGTTATAGACTGCGATTTAATAAATGCAGCGGAACTATTTTCTTCATTAGTTGATAATATGTGAATGAGAAAAATAGGTATTATTATTTTAATATTAAATTAATGAAATGGCATGTTATTCTTATGGTCGTTTTTGTATATAAATTCAATTTTAGATGAAAATGAATTTCATATAGTAAAATTATAATTTTACTATAATAATATTTATTTTTGCCGGGTGGGTTAATGGTTTTAATAAAAATCTTTGGTGTAAATGTTATTAAAAAATAAAGCGGATTGTTTTCTCCGCTTTATTTTTTTAATGTGATTTATGAAAGTATTTACCCTTCAAATTCTTGCGCCATTTGCTCAAGTTGCTCCTGAATTTCCATCCACTCTAATTCAATTTCTTCCAGTTTTGATTTGGTCTGATTTTGTTTTTGCAGATATTCAGTCAATTCGGCTTTACGGCTACTATCGTAGATAGCGCTGTCTGACAGCTGTTTTTCTAATATAGTCAGTTCGTTACCCAGTTTATCCATCTGTTTTTCTAGATTGGTAAGCTGTTTGCGCAATGGTTGCGTTTGGTTACGGAAGTCAGCTTGACGCCGTTTTTGATCTTTTCTTTCTTGAGCACTTTGACCGGAAGATTCTTTTTCCTTATCGTTGTTCTCACGTAATTGCTGATTTTGTTGACGCTGCTGATCTGTCAGCCATTGTTGATAATCTTCCAAATCGCCATTGAAAGATTCTACCCGGCCATCGTGAACCAGATACAGCTCATCGGTTGTTGAACGTAGTAGATGCCTGTCATGGGAAACCACAACCAATGCACCATCAAAATCGATCAGTGCTTCTGTCAGTGCTTGGCGCATATCCAGGTCGAGGTGGTTCGTTGGTTCATCTAGCAACAGAAGATTAGGGCGTTGCCAAACCATCAATGCTAAAACCAAACGTGCTTTCTCTCCCCCGGAAAAACGTCCGCTTGGATCAGTGACTTGATCGCCTTTAAAACCAAAACCCCCCAAATAATCCCTAAGTTGCTGCTCGGTTTCCTGTGGCGCAAGGCGCGCTATATGCTGTAATGGTGATTCATCAGCACGCAGATATTCCAATTGATGCTGGGCGAAATATCCCAGTTTGATCCCTTTGGATAATTCCACGTCTCCACTCTGAGATTGCAGCTCACCAGCCAGTAATTTGATCAACGTGGATTTACCTGCGCCATTACGGCCAAGCAGGCCTATGCGGGAGCCGGGAACCAAATTCAGCTTGATGGAGCCTAAAACCGTCCGCTCGCCATAGCCTGCGCTGACGTTTTCCATTTTCAGCAGTGGATTTGGCAGACTTTCCGGTTTACGGAAACTGAAATGGAACGGGTTATCAACATGGGCAGGTGCTATCAACTCCATCCGCTCCAGCATCTTGATACGGCTCTGAGCTTGTTTGGCTTTACTGGCTTTGGCACGGAAACGGTCAATATAACTTTGCAGATGTGTCACTTTCTCCTGCTGACTTTTATAGAGCGCCTGTTGTTGTGCCAGTTTGGTCACGCGCTGACGTTCGAAAGAGGAGTAGTTACCGCTGTATTCAAACAGAGATTGTTGCTCGATATGAAGGATCTTATCGGCAATCGGGTCCAGAAAATCCCGGTCATGGGAGATAAGGATTAATGTACCGGGGTAGTTTTTCAGCCATTTTTCCAGCCAGATAACCGCGTCCAGATCAAGATGGTTGGTCGGTTCGTCAAGCAACAGTAAATCAGAACGGCAGATCAGGGCTTGTACCAGATTCAAGCGCATGCGCCATCCACCGGAAAATGCACGTACAGGTTGCTCAAGCTGTTCTTGAGAGAAACCTAAGCCGTGAAGCAGACTTGATGCTCTTGAACGGATAGTCCAGGCTTGAATCGTGTCCAGTTGACTGTGCAGATGCGCGATCAGATTACCGTCATTTTTTTCATTGGCTAACTGCAATTGTTGTTCCAGTTGACGGAACTCACGATCACCATCAATGACATATTCCAGAGCAGGTATTTCCAGTGCCGGTGTTTCTTGATTCACCCAGGCCAGCGCCCAGTTACCGGGAAAAGTGAATGTTCCTGCTTCAGCCTGAAGCTCATTTTTTAATAGTGCAAGTAAGGTAGATTTGCCACAGCCATTTTTCCCTACCAGACCCACTTTCTGCCCGGGATTGATAGTGGCGCTGGCATTATCCAGTAAGACACGGGTTCCGCGACGAATTTGTAATGAAGAGAAAACAATCATAGGTGTCGTTTGTATAGAGTATGTTAAATTATTAGAAAGTAATGGGACAATAAGCGTCCTAATTTTGTCACTTTGTATGCATGGTAACGGAAAATACGTGTCCTGACACGTTCTTGAGGAGGGAACGATGTTACAGCCGCCTAAAGTCCTGCTGCTGTATGCCCATCCTGAGCCACAGGATTCAGTAGCAAATTGTGTTTTGTTGCAACCTGTGCTGGATTTAGAGCATGTTACGGTTCACGACTTATATAGAGCTTATCCAGATTTTTTTATTGATGTTCACCATGAGCAACAACTGCTTCGTGAACATCAGGTAATTGTCTTTCAACATCCACTATATACCTACAGCTGTCCAGCTTTATTAAAGGAGTGGATGGATCGCGTGCTGACGCGGGGGTTTGCCAGTGGTACCACCGGGTTGGCATTACAGGGGAAATATTGGCGTTCAGTGATCACCACCGGAGAGCCGGAAGGCGCTTTCCGGGCTGATGGTTATAACTTTTATCCGATGGAAGAGATTCTTCGCCCTTTTGAACTGACAGCATCCATGTGCCGTATGCATTGGTTATCACCGATAATTATTTATTGGGCACGTCGTCAAAAACCTGAACTTCTTGCCATCCATGCTAATGCTTATCGTGAGTGGCTCAAATCGCCATTATCATTAGGAGGGCTATAGCTATGGAGCATTCAGCGCAACTCAGCGCCGGGGTATTATTTTTATTTGCTGCTGTAGTGGCAGTGCCGATCGCACAGAAATTCAGGATTGGGGCAGTATTAGGTTATTTGTTAGCCGGGATTGTCCTTGGCCCGTGGGGGTTAAGCTTTATCAGAGATGTTGATGATATTCTTCATTTCTCTGAGCTGGGGATCGTTTTTCTGATGTTTATCATCGGCCTTGAACTTAACCCTTCTAAACTTTGGCAACTCAGGCGATCGATTTTTGGTGTCGGTGCGGCTCAGGTTATTTTCACCGCAGGTGTGCTGGCCGGGCTGTTATATCTAACAGATTTTTCGTGGCAGGCGGCGGTTATCGGTGGTATCGGGATGGCGATGTCCTCAACAGCAATGGCTCTGCAACTGATGAAAGAGAAGGGCATGAACCGCAATGAAGGCGGGCAGCTTGGTTTCTCTGTTTTGCTGTTTCAGGATATGGCTGTGATCCCGGCTTTGGCGTTGATCCCGCTTCTGGCAGGTGAAACAGCATCCAGTGACTGGTATCGGATAGTGTTAAAAATAGCGGCTTTTGCCGTTATGTTGCTGGGTGGCCGTTATCTGTTACGTCCGTTGTTTCGTTTGGTCGTCAGAGCTGGAGTACGTGAGGTGTTTACTGCGGCGGCGTTATTGGTGGTGCTCAGTTCGGCGCTGTTTATGGAAGCGCTGGGTTTTTCCATGGCACTGGGAACCTTTATCGCCGGTGTATTGCTGGCAGATAGTGAATATCGCCATGAACTGGAAATATCCATAGAACCGTTCAAGGGATTACTGTTAGGGCTGTTTTTTATTTCGGTAGGTATGTCCCTGAATCTGGGCGTGTTACTGATACATTTGTCCGATGTGTTACTTGGCGTACTGGCTTTGGTCGTTGTGAAAGGCGTTGTTCTTTATCTTATCGCATGGACTGCTGGCTTACGGGGTTCGTCTTGCTTGCAATTTTCCGGCGTTCTCAGCCAGGGCGGAGAATTTGCCTTTGTTCTGTTTTCTGCTGCACTGGGCCAGAATGTACTCAATAGCGGGCAGATGGCTTTGTTGTTGGTTGTAGTGACGATATCAATGATGACAACGCCGCTTGTGATGCAATTGATAGATGCCATTTTGGCACGTCGTTATAATGCCCCGGATGAGATGGAAGAACAGCCATTTGTGGAAGATAACGACCCACAGGTGATTTTAGTTGGTTTTGGCCGGTTTGGGCAGGTAATAGGCCGTCTTTTGATGGTGAATAAAATCCACATAACGGTACTGGAGCGTGATGTCAGTGTTGTTAGTACCATGCGGCGTTATGGCTACAAAGTTTATTATGGTGATGCGGTTGAATTGGAATTGCTTCGTGCGGCAGGGGCGGATAAAGCCAAAGCGATAGTTATTACCTGTAATGAGCCGGAAGATACCATGATGATCGTTCATTTATGCCAAAAACATTTCCCGAATCTGCATATTATGGCGCGGGCCAGAGGACGTTTGGAAGCGCATGAATTGCTACAGAATGGCGTAGAAAATTTCACCCGCGAAACTTTCTCCAGCGCATTGGAATTGGGCCGTAAGACGTTGGTCGGATTGGGAATGCATCCGCATAAGGCTTATCGTGCAAAACATCATTTTCAGCGGTTGGATATGCGGATGCTGAGAGAATTGATGCCACAGCGACAGGGTGATGTGGCTCACATATCCCGCATAAAAGAGGCGCGACGGGAACTGGAAGAGTTGTTCGAACGGGAAATGCTGAATGAGCGTCTCCAACCGGATGGTTGGAATGAACATGAATATATGAATAGTAGTGGAGCAAACAATGACAGTAAGCCGTAAAAGATTTATTGCTGGTGCTGTCTGCCCTGAATGTCACTCACAGGACACGCTGGCAATGTGGCGGGAAGATCAGGTGGATGTGGTGGAATGTGTCCATTGTGGTCATCAACAACGTCAAGCTGATGAAAAAGTGGCCTTTCATGTGAGAAAACAGGAGCAGGTTATTGGTATTTTTACACCACAATAATTGTGTGAATTTTAATGCGGGTCGGTACAGAGGCTTAGAATTCCGCTACAATCGGTAAAAATTTTTAGACCCACGGGAAGGAGATGTCATGAAAGTAGCAAAAGACTTGGTAGTCAGCTTGGCTTATCAAGTAAGAACAGAAGATGGTGTTTTAGTTGATGAGTCACCGGTGAGTGCACCGTTGGACTATCTGCATGGCCGTGGTTCATTGATCAGTGGTTTGGAAAAAGCGCTGGAAGGCCGTGAGGCTGGTGAGAGTTTTGATGTCAGCGTACAGGCTGATGATGCATATGGTCAGTATGATGACAATTTGGTTCAACGTGTGCCAAAAGATGTATTTGTTGGTGTTGACGAATTAGAAGTTGGCATGCGTTTTCTGGCTGACACCGATATGGGACCGGTACCCGTAGAAATCACAGCGGTTGAAGATGAGCACGTTGTGGTTGATGGTAACCATATGCTGGCTGGTCAGAATTTGAAATTCAATGTTGAAGTTATTGCTATCCGCGAAGCGACCGAAGAAGAGCTGGCTCATGGTCATGTTCACGGCGCGCATGGTCACGAACATGGCGAGGGTGGCTGCTGTGGTGGCCACGGCCATGATGATAGTCATCATCACCATAATGAAGGGAACGGCTGCTGCGGAGGTGGTAGTTGCCATTGATAAGTTAAAGCGGATATAGGCTTTAACATTCAAAAAAAGTGGGGCAAGTTTGGGGATGAGCGGTTTCTATACTTGCCCTGATATATTTTGAGTGGTTGTTTTGGTTTTGTAAAAATCAGTAATGAGGTGGGGGCGTTTCCTCCGACGGTGAAGCGACCATTGATGGTTGAGTGGCTTTCAACCGTTCTGTCATCAACCGTAAATGCTCTCTTAATTTCGTCATTTCCATTTGTTGTTCAGTCACCACCTGATTCAGCTCTTCGATAGTAATTTCCTGAAAAGCCGCCCGGCTTTCTAAATGTTCAAGCCGCTGTTCAAACTCTGACAGATCCATGATTTCCCCCCGTTCCAGATCGTGTATTATCTGTATTAGACGTCTCATGTTAATTAGTGTAACCCATTATGCCCAGAATATTCTGTGAAATATGATTGTTATGAAACCTCTTTTCATTCACGTTGTCTCAATAGTTTTGGGGCACTAAAAAGCAGCAAATATTGTGTTGTGCTCCTGTAGACAGTTATAGTGACTTGATTGCATAACTTTTGCTGACAGTAAATATCCCCCAAAGCTATTGGAGAACCAGATGAAATCATTGTTTAAAGTTACCCTGCTTGCGACCACATTGGCGATGGCTTTCAGCGCCCCTCATGCGTTGGCCGCCAAAGCGGATAGTCAGGGCAGTACAGAATTGAATAGCGCATTTAAAACAGAAGATCAGCAAAATGCTTATGCTCTGGGCGCATCTTTAGGGCGTTATATGGAAAACACTCTGAAAGAGCAGAAATCTCTGGGTATCCCATTGGATAAAGATCAATTGTTGGCAGGTGTGCAGGATGCTTTTAATAACAAGAGCAAACTGAATGACAGCGAAATTGAAAATACTTTGCGTGCGTTTGAAGGCAAAGTGAAGTCAGCAGCTGAAGCGAAGATGGAAAAAGAAGCCAGCGATAATGAAGCTAAGGGTGCTAAATATCGTGACGCGTTCGCCAAGGAAAAAGGCGTCGTTAAGAGCAAAACCGGCCTTTTGTATAAAATAGAAAAGGAAGGTAGTGGTAAAAAGCCTGCGGCAAGTGACACTGTCGTCGTAAACTATAAGGGAGCATTGATTGACGGCAAAGAGTTCGATAGCTCATATAAGCGTAATGAACCACTTTCTATTCGCTTGGATGGCGTTATCCCTGGTTGGACCGAAGGTCTGCAAAATGTGAAAAAAGGCGGAAAAATCAAACTGGTTATTCCACCAGAACTGGCCTATGGTAAAGCTGGTGTTCCAGGCATTCCTGCAAATTCTACATTAGTGTTTGATATTGAGCTGCTGGATGTGAAAGCGGATACCAAAGCTAAGTAATCTATTTGCTAAATATCTTTGATGAATGTGGATAAAACCGTTGGTATAAATTCTGTCAACGGTTTTTTGTTACTGAAAGCTGTGATATAGGCCAAATGTCTGAGTAGTGATGGCTTGACGATGATGTAATGTGGTTTTAACGTCAATATTTAACATGAATGTAAAGATCTTTGATTGAAATCTCTGTTAAGCTGCAATAGTTGAATTTTCACAAGAAATTTTTATACGTTTATCACGTTGTGTTTTTAGCAAGACGTTGTCTGCGTTTGAAGGATGGTGTATTGAATGTCTAACCCGTTATTATCTGGTGATATCAATGATATCGATTTATTGGAAAACCAACCGTTTACTGAAACGGATCACGAAATTTTAAAATCTTATGAAGCCGCGGTTGATGGCTTGGCTATGCTGATTGGTGGGCATTGCGAGATTGTCCTTCATTCACTGGAAGATCTTAAATGTTCAGCTGTCAGAATAGCTAATGGAGAACATACAGGTCGAAAAATAGGCTCACCTATCACAGATCTTGCGCTGCGTATGTTACATGACATTACAGATGAAGACTGTAGTGCATCCAAGGCCTATTTTACCCGGGCGAAAAGCGGTTCATTGATGAAGTCAGTCACTATTGCGATCCGCAATCGGAATCGCAGAGTGATCGGCCTCCTGTGCATTAATATGAATCTTGATGTCCCTTTCTCTGAAATAATTCAGACATTTATTCCAGAGGAGACCCATGACGTTGCACCAACAAATGTAAACTTTGCATCATCCGTGGATGATTTGGTGGCGCAAACGCTGGAATACACTATCGAAGAAGTCAATATTGATCGCAATGTATCTAATAATGCGAAGAACAGGCAAGTGGTTCTGAATCTCTATGAGAAAGGCATTTTTGATATTAAAGACGCAATTAATCAGGTTGCCGAGCGTTTAAATATTTCTAAACATACTGTTTACCTCTATATTCGCCAATTTAAAAATGGGGAATGCTTAGGGCCCGAACGGTAATGTCTTCGCTGTCTTATTGTCTGCTGGTGATGGGGCCTGCGTATGGTACTCAGCAAGCCAGCAGTGCTTACCAATTCGCGCAAGCTTTGGTTGCGATGGGACATAAACTGAATACCGTATTTTTTTATCGGGAAGGGGTTTATAACGGTAATCAACTGACCACACCAGCCAGTGATGAGTTTAATTTGGTTAACGCGTGGCAGATGATGGCAACAGAGCATCGGTTTGGCATGCATATTTGTATTGCCGCTGCTCTTCGCCGTGGCGTCCTTGATGCGCAGCAGGCGAATGAATTGAATTTACCTGTTGCAAACCTGGCGGAGGGGTTTGAATTAAGTGGATTGGGAACGCTTGCTGAAGCCATGCTGACTTGCGATCGTGTGGTGCAATTCTGAGAGGCAAAAATGAAAAGAATTGCTTTTGTCTTTACAAAAGCACCTCATGGTGATTCTGGTGGCAGAGAAGGTCTGGATGCATTATTGGCAACCTCGGCATTTACAGAAGAGATTGGTGTATTTTTCATTTCTGATGGTGTGCTGCAACTCCTGCCGAATCAGCAACCTGACAGGATCCTCGCCAGAAACTATATCGCTACGTTTAAGGTCTTGCCTTTATACGATATTGAAAAATATTATTTGTGCCAGGAAGATCTTATCATGCGTGGGTTAAGCTCAATCCGCAATTGTATTCTGGATGTGGAAGTGATACCCGCAAAAGTTATTCGTGAAAAATTGGCTGACTATGATGTGGTGCTGACATTCTGAGCGATTGGAAGGACGATGATATGCTATATACTGTTGGCCGATCCCCTTATCAATGTGATTTCAATGTGATATTCAATCTGCTTGCCAGTGGTGATGACATACTGTTTATTCAGGATGGTGTACTGGCAGGTATTGATGGTAGCTGCTATCTTCCGGCTTTAATGAATCATGGCGTCACATTATATGTTCTGAAAGAAGATATTGAGGCGCGGGGATTGGTAGGTCAAATTTCGGACAAAGTGCAAGTTATCGACTATACTGACTTTGTTAACCTGACGGTAAAACACCATCAACAATTCGCTTGGTAGGTCAGAGAAAATGTATATTTCTTGACACCCTGGCGAGTCAGCCATAAAATTCCGCGTCCTCGTGTTTTGCCGTCAGGGCAGACAAGAGATTTTATCCGTGTTTACGAAGCAAAAAAACCAGGAGTTTTTTTAATAATGGCAACTATTAACCAGCTGGTGCGCAAACCCCGCAGCATGAAGGTTGCAAAAAGCAACGTTCCTGCTCTGGACGCTTGCCCGCAGAAGCGTGGCGTATGTACTCGCGTATATACCACCACTCCTAAAAAACCAAACTCCGCACTGCGTAAAGTATGTCGCGTGCGTTTGACTAACGGTTACGAAGTTTCTTCCTACATCGGTGGTGAAGGCCACAACTTGCAGGAACACTCCGTAATTCTGATCCGTGGCGGTCGTGTTAAAGACTTGCCAGGTGTGCGTTACCACACTGTTCGCGGTGCACTGGACTGTTCCGGTGTTAAAGACCGTAAACAAGGTCGTTCTAAGTACGGTGTGAAGAAGCCAAAGGCTTAATGGTTCTCCGTTAAGTAAGGCCAAACATTTTCACTTTAATGTCAAAATAAACTCGTAGAGTTTTGGACAACCCTGAATTCGAAACGGAGTATTTCCATGCCACGTCGTCGTGTAATTGGTCAGCGTAAAATTCTGCCAGATCCAAAGTTCGGATCTGAATTACTGGCCAAATTTGTCAATATCCTGATGGTAGATGGTAAAAAATCTACCGCGGAAGCAATTGTATATAGTGCGCTTGAGACCCTGGCTCAGCGTTCTGGTAAAGAACATCTGGAAGTGTTTGAACTCGCACTGGATAACGTGCGTCCAACCGTGGAAGTTAAATCCCGCCGTGTTGGTGGTTCTACTTATCAGGTTCCAGTTGAAGTTCGTCCGGTTCGTCGTAATGCTCTGGCAATGCGCTGGATCGTTGAAGCTGCTCGTAAACGCGGTGATAAGTCTATGGCCCTGCGCCTGGCGAACGAACTATCTGACGCAGCCGAGAATAAAGGCTCTGCTGTTAAGAAACGTGAAGACGTTCATCGTATGGCAGAAGCTAACAAGGCGTTCGCACACTACCGTTGGTAATTCCATTGTAGTGATGATGCCCTGGGTGGCAGCTCTGCCACCCAGATTTAAATTGAACGTCCTAGGAATAGAGGAATCAAATGGCTCGTACAACACCCATTGCACGCTACCGTAACATCGGTATCAGTGCACACATCGACGCCGGTAAAACCACCACTACCGAACGTATTCTGTTCTACACTGGTGTAAACCATAAGATCGGTGAAGTTCATGATGGCGCTGCTACTATGGACTGGATGGAACAGGAGCAGGAGCGTGGTATTACCATCACCTCCGCAGCAACAACTGCTTTTTGGTCAGGTATGGCTAAGCAGTTTGATGCGCACCGTATCAATATCATCGACACCCCAGGCCACGTTGACTTCACTATCGAAGTAGAACGTTCTATGCGTGTCCTTGACGGTGCAGTCATGGTTTACTGTGCGGTTGGTGGTGTTCAGCCACAGTCTGAAACCGTATGGCGTCAGGCGAATAAATATAAAGTTCCACGTATCGCGTTCGTTAACAAAATGGACCGTATGGGAGCGAATTTCTTACGCGTTGTTGAGCAGATCAAAAGCCGTTTGGCTGCAAATCCAGTTCCTCTGCAATTGGCAATTGGTGCGGAAGATGTTTTCACCGGTGTTGTTGACCTGGTGAAAATGAAAGCTATCAACTGGAACGAGGAAGATCAGGGAACTACCTTCACTTATGAAGATATTCCAGCTGATATGCAGGATCTGGCGGAAGAATGGCGTAACAACTTGGTTGAAGCCGCAGCGGAAGCATCAGAAGAGCTGATGGAAAAATACCTCGGCGGTGAAGAGCTGACCGAAGAAGAGATCAAAGCGGGTCTGCGTCATCGTGTTATGACTAACGAAATCATCCTGGTTACCTGTGGTTCTGCATTTAAGAACAAAGGTGTTCAGGCAATGCTGGATGCCGTTATTGAGTACTTGCCGGCGCCAACTGACGTTGAATCCATTAAAGGCCTTCTGCCAGATGGTAAAGATACCCCGGCAGAGCGTCATTCTGACGATAACGAACCGTTCTCGGCACTGGCGTTTAAAATCGCTACTGACCCATTCGTTGGTAACCTGACCTTCTTCCGTGTCTACTCTGGCGTGGTTAATTCCGGTGATACCGTTCTTAACCCAGTGAAAGATAAAAAAGAGCGTTTTGGCCGTATCGTTCAGATGCATGCTAACAAGCGTGAAGAAATCAAAGAAGTTCGCGCAGGCGACATCGCAGCTGCGATCGGTCTGAAAGACGTGACTACTGGTGATACCCTGTGTGATATCAGTTCTCCAATCATTCTGGAGCGTATGGAATTCCCAGAGCCGGTAATCTCTGTTGCGATTGAGCCAAAAACTAAAGTCGACCAGGAAAAAATGGGTATCGCTTTAGGTCGTCTGGCTCAGGAAGACCCATCATTCCGCGTGTCTACCGATGAAGAATCCGGCCAGACTATTATCGCGGGCATGGGTGAGCTTCACTTAGACGTTCTGGTTGACCGTATGCGTCGTGAGTTCAAAGTTGAAGCAAACGTCGGTAAACCTCAGGTTGCTTACCGTGAAACCATCCGTACTACTGTTGAACAAGAAGGTAAATTTGTTCGTCAGTCTGGTGGTCGTGGTCAGTTTGGTCACGTATGGCTGCGTATTGAGCCAATGGAAGCAGGTGGCCCAGGCTACCAATTCGCTAACGAAATCGTTGGTGGTGTTATTCCTAAAGAATATATCCCTGCTGTAGATAAGGGTATTCAGGAACAAATGAAGAATGGTGTTCTGGCCGGTTACCCGATTGTTGACGTTAAAGTAGCAGTGTTCGATGGTTCTTACCACGAAGTTGACTCCTCTGAAATGGCGTTCAAAATCGCAGGTTCTATGGGCTTCAAAGAAGGCTTCATGAAAGCGAAACCAGTTCTGCTGGAACCTATCATGAAAGTTGAAGTTGAAACTCCAGAAGACTACATGGGTGACGTTATCGGTGACCTGAACCGTCGCCGTGGTATGATCGACGGTATGGAAGATCTTGCTACCGGTAAAATCGTACGTGCTCAGGTACCATTATCTGAAATGTTTGGTTATGCTACTGATCTGCGTTCTCAGACCCAAGGTCGTGCTTCTTACTCCATGGAGTTCCTGAAGTACAATGAAGCGCCGAGCAACGTCGCTCAGGCTATTATCGAAGCTCGTAAAGCTAAATAAGCTTTTCGGGTTTAATATCTAGATTTAGCTCCCTCCCCATATAACGAGGGAGCGATATTAAGGAATAGAGTCGTGTCTAAAGAAAAATTTGAACGTAAAAAACCGCACGTTAACGTTGGTACTATCGGCCACGTTGACCATGGTAAAACTACCCTGACTGCTGCCATCACTACTGTACTGGCTAAAACCTACGGTGGTAACGCTCGTGCATTCGACCAGATCGATAACGCGCCAGAAGAAAAAGCGCGTGGTATCACCATCTCTACTTCTCACGTAGAATATGATACGCCAAGTCGTCACTATGCACACGTTGACTGCCCAGGCCACGCCGACTACGTGAAAAACATGATCA
>NZ_JBHFKW010000046.1:0-32593 GCF_042879395.1 Photorhabdus sp. RM322S | reverse complement strand
AGATGAGTATATCGCTCCACCGTTCCAATGATATGTGATTAGCGTGAATGATATTATCATCTCCAAATACAAGGTGAAAGAATTTCCTGAGGAGGCTAATATTAATTTTCTAAATTCTTTATCCATTATTTCCCTCCAGCTAAAATAACCTCAGTAAATATAGAGCTTGCAGTAATTACATTTTTTTCAGCATTTCCACTTGAATAATATCCACTATTAATTTAATTACTGCATCTTTAGTTAATGTGTCAGTATCAATAATTTTCCAAGTGTCATCATAAAACGTCTGGTATTGATTAAGAACGTGTTTTTGATATTCTATAAAATCATACTTTTCATTTGTCTCTAATTTTCCAGATTCACTGGGTTTTAATATTTTTTTCCTTTTTTCAGCAATGTTTGGCGGAACATCAAGATATATAACCATGTCTGGTTTTGTGTTTATAGATAGAACCGATTTACTTAATTTTGCTAATTCCGTGGATTTAAGTAAGAATCTTGCTAGATATTTATAATACCAACTATCACATATAATAATTTTACCTTGCAATAAACAAGGTTGAATAATTAAACTATCTAAAACAGAAAACCATGATGCTATCAATAGAATCCAATGCCGGTTACCAAGTTCACCCAATGGAGCTGAAATGTCATAATCCCAAAGGATATCTCGTATTTTTCCCATGTGATACATACTATACCCAGATGGTAGTAAAGGATAATTTTTATCTAAAAAAACAATATTATTATAATCTAGAGATAAAATATCATAAACTTCACGTGAAATCGTTGATTTACCTGCACCATCATTTCCTTCAAAAGCTATAAATAAACCGCGTTTAATCATTTCTTTTTTCTCCGTAGTACGCTTCAGTATCAAGTGAATTTCTACCACTACCGATAATAAATGGTTTGAATCCATATTTTTGATATAATTTATGCATCTCAATATATGTTTTATAAATATCTTCAAAAATAGGTCTAGGGTGATTTTGATATTCAGAACCATGATCAGGATGAAAGACTGCTATTGCTGGAACTATGCCATTTTTTGAAAAAAATTCCATTCCTTGTACTAAATCATTTAAAGGTTCTAATCCCGCTACAAACCCAACATAAACATTGCCTTCACCTAACTCTGAAACAGCAGCTAAGTATGCTTCTAATAGATTATTTCTCCCGTAGTCCTGTGATTTACCAGGACATATCTGATCAAATAATTTAGGATTAAATATTTCCAAACTAATAGCCCAGCTATCAATAAATTCAGAAATCCCCTTTATTTTATTTAGATTTCTAGGGGGCATTGATATTAGATGACTGTTAAGATTGTTTTTTTCACAAAAAGGTTTTAGAGAAATTAATAATTGTTTGTGCATTTCAAAACCAATATCATAATTACGAGTTGTACCACCATTAATGAGTACTCTTTTATATCTATTAATGTTGTTAGCTTCTATTATATTCATAACTTCAATTATTTTTGACGGTCTAATAGACTTTTTATGATCTGATAAACTATTTCTAGCTTCACCTAATGAACAAAATTTACACTGACGGCCATCATTAAAATAATAACAATGCCCTGGAGAGAAAAAACCCAAAGTTGTATCACCGTACACCGTGACGTATTCTTCTACTCTACTGCCATCTGAAAGTTCTATACCATATATATCTGGTTTAATGGGAAATATAACTTTAAACAAAATGTTGTCGGCTTTTATGTAAAAATTTCCATTTTTATATATTAAATCATAATCAGAATCTTCATTATAGTTACAGGCAATAATTGTACCATCTTCTAAAATAACCTCTTGAGGTACGGAATGTGTTGTTTCTAATTTAGAGCTATCACTTGTTCCATACGCCCTTCTTTTAGGAATAAAATTTCGTTTACTGTACTCATATATCACGTTTTTATCATATTTTAATCCAGAACATAATACTCTGATTTTTAATTCTATAGTGTTCATTTTTGTATCCTCATTAATTCTAATATTGTATCCCCTGCACTTTTAGAAGAAACAGCTATGATTGCTTTTTTCTCAAAAAATAAAGAATCTGTAGGTGATAGAATATTATAACTATTTCCATCACGAGTCATTATGTATCCCCCTGATTCCTCAAGGATTAGTTTAGCTGCTGCTATATCTACACAACGTTCGTGACCCATAAGTGATAAATCTAAGAATGCATGTAGAACGCCACTAGCGATCAGGCATATATCTAAACTTGAACAAGATGAGATTCTTACTTTATTTGCTTCATTAATAATTTTATTCTGAACCTCTGTATACTGATTATTTTTCGCCCTATGAAATGATACTCTCAAATCGTTCAGTTGAAATGAGGGGCTTGTATATATTCGCTTGCTGGTATATATGCTTTGCATATAAGAACCTTCTCCCAATGATGCTTTATATATAATGTCTCTTGGAATATCATATACCCAGCCCATAATGTATCTATCATTCTTGTAAACAGCTATTGATGTAGTATAGGCAGGATAACCCATAAGCAAGTTATGAGTACCGTCAATAGGATCAATTAGTAAGGAGACCTTATCTTTAATATTTATAGATTGTGATTCAGAATCGTCTTCTGAAATAATGGTGACCTTGAGTTCTGATTTATCTAAGTGCTCGTAAATTATATTATTTAAAATGATATCTATTTCTACTGTTTCACCACAGTATTTGTTATCATATCCGATATGAATAGTAGAAAGCTTGGCAAGCCATATTCTACGAATCTCTTCTCTGAGTTTGTGAAGGTGTATTTCTAAATAATTGCTAACTTCATTATTGAATACATACCTCATGTGACATGATCTCCCAAATAGATGAGTTTTTTATGCCAATCCTTGGCTGTTAAATATGCTATTGTCTTTTTTACATCAAATAATCTGCCTGCATAAATTGCATAATCTGACGATGAAAATGCCCCCAATGTTTTTGGGGAAAATGATATTTTATATATTCGCGATTTGTACCCAACTAAATTTACAAGCATCTTGTAAGCTAATTGAATGCTGCCTCCTGTGTAGGATTTATCAATTATCAGCCAACTTTCGTTTTCTTTTCCTTTAAATTTTGGGTATATCTCATTGAATAATTTTCTTTTATGCAGTAAACCACTATCATTTTCACGATGTATTTCGCAGAAATATATATTTTTATCTAGTGTTTTTGCATGATAAGATAACGCAAGGGGGATTCCCCCCGAAATAATAAATAATTTGTTTTTAGCTATCGTAAAAACCTTATCCCACAGGTAATGATCTTGGTAAATGTTTTCTATGTTTAATGTGGGGCAAGTTTCCAATGAAAATAAATTAATACTTTTACTGTATTCGTAACGAAACTCATCATATAAATCAATTGTTTTTTGTGGAGCGTCCTTTAATTTTACTGATTTATCAAGCCCTCTTGAATATATTAATTCTAATTTATTTGTAATTCCTTTGTTTATTATTGTGGATAGGATGTTTTCTTTATTTCTTTTTAACTCACATAGTTCAGTACCGTATAAGGCTAATTCTGGATCCTGGATCTAAGCCATATCCATTTACTAAGTTACCCATATCAGAGGTAAGTTTATTTATATTTAAATAATCAACTAGTTCATTCCAAATATGTATTATTTCAGTGCTTGATAATCTTGATACGGGTGATGACAAATTACTTAAGTCCATTAACATTTCTTCTGCATCGCGTAGATGAAATATTGTTTCTTGTAATTGGCATCCATTATTTATTTGGTTCAAATATTCTTGAAAATTATTAGTTTTGGTTCCCTTTAATGTTCTCCAGCAGTGGTGCCTACTTATAATCTTTATTCTTTCCATTGCATTCCCCATATGCATTATTTTATTAATGCCCCTAGTCTTTCAAATTCCGATATATAAAAATTAGCATTTGTATTAATTATTCCAAGTTTTTCCAACTCTGAAACAACTTCAAACTCTGTTTTTTCATTATCTATTACTAACCAAACTTTATATGCATCTAAATTAATTTCACATAATGCTTTTTTTGCGAAAAGTATTAATTTTCCATCTTTGCACAAGACTCTATACCATAAATTTTTTATTATTGGTTTATTATTTTCATCTGATAATGAAATATCGGATGTATTAGCTATTCTTTTTTTTGTAAAAGATACATTGTAACTAAAAATATCTTTTCCTTGACAATAGTCTAAAGTTAATTGCCACATTTTAGCAACTGAGTTTATGTAATCAATTGTTGAAATATCATTGGTTACATTAAATTTTGAACAAACCATCAAGTATATAGATGTTATTGGATGGTCTTTTCCAAACACCTTCATTGCATTTTGATAGCGCCACTTTATTAAAGTGGATGTGTTTTCATTTGAAGCCAGAATATAATCCATTGCTGAATTAACTGTTCGTTCAAAGTTGAAGGCTGCTGATATTAGGTCATTATTTAAAATATTTCCAATCCCATCGGAAAAACACTTTTCTCCAAAGTTTTTTGCTTTTGTCTTAAGTATTTCACATAATTTAGTTTTATTTATTCCTCCTTTTAATGTGTTAAAATTATTTGATTTTATAATCGATTCCCCTGTTAATATCCTATGAGATAAATGTAATTTATACCAATCGTAATTTGAGCTTCCATTGTTGATTATCCTCATGATTTCTTTTATCTCTTTTAAAGAGATTATTGTCACTTCTAACATTCCTATATCGGATGGTATAAATATCTCTTCGCATTCTTTTTCTAGTTCTCCCTCCAATATAACATAGACATCATAATCAGATTTTGGTGTTGCAAACCCTTCAATGACTGAGCCTGACAAGTAGCAAGTATATAGATCAGTATCATTAAATTTTTTATTTATTATTACTGTTATTTTCCTTTTTACGTTAATAATGTCCATGCTTTACCTTTTATCATTATAAATGAAAGGACAAATAAAGGAATAAAGGTTATGGTATACCTTTATTCCTTTTTCTATTAATTAGGTGATGAACTCATTAAACCATTATCATAATTTAATGTTTCATCATTAGTTAGTAGTCTAAATGCTTGTACTGTTATCACATTCATTTTATACCCCTCTGGGATGTTTGTTTTGACAAATACACCGGATTAAAATTTAATTCAGCATTGTAATATTAACATTTTTTATTATTTCAACTATATAATAGTTAATTATTTGTGAGTGCCATCACAACTAAAAATATAACCCATTGAAAAAATTGTAAATTATTTGTTGATTTTTGTGATAAAAATTGCATCAAGCTTGATATGCATTTCAATAGGTTAATTTGACATAATCATTTGAATTTATTATCATTATTTTTTCGGTCATGTATTCAATGCGGTGATCATCATGTAAAATTCTGTCATTTATTAAAGAATTCTTGATGGCCAAAGTTGACGTGAAGTACCCGTTTTGTCAGCAGATCTCACCCTTCGTCAGACGATAGAGAACTTCGATAGCAGCTTGTGGTTTAATTTTTTCACCGCTGCGATCAAAATTGAGACATTTACGGCTACGCCATTGCTGAATAGCTATTGTGAATAATTCATTCAGATAAAACCTATTTACCCCATTTTAATTAGAGAATACGATATACCCTATGGATTTCAAGATGCAGCGCGGCGGCAACTTGAAATCTATTAGGTATATCATTTCACTTTTATAACCATCTTTTTCATCATGTCGTTTAAAGTCAGATAATTATACCTTGCCCTAACCTATTAAATAACAAGTGCTCTATTCTAGGCATAGAATGATACCAGTGAATATAATTTATTTATAATTTTTAAAATTAAACTACAGCTTATTCATCTAATACTGAAATTTTTAAAACCGGATGCTCCTGAGATAAATTTAAAGTAGAATATTACTGCAATACCACCTTAAATTTCCCTTGAATAGCCGGTCACGCTATATAAAGCTCCAGAAATTAATCTCGATACATGGATTCAATTTCGTTATGGTAACGCTGCATAATAACTTTCCTCCGCAATTTCAACGTCGGTGTTAATTCACCGGCTTCCATTGAAAACGGCTCTGGCAGTAATGTGAAGCGCTTTACCTGATCGAAGTGAGCAAGGTTTTTCTGAATCTCTTTCAGACGTTGTTCAAACATAGCCATAATGTGGCTATTATACAGTAATTCAATCCGATCATGATATTTGAGATTGATTGATCTTGCGTATTCTTCCAATGCATCATAACTAGGCACGATAAGGGCGGATACAAATTTACGTGCATCAGCAATAACAGCAACATGCTCAATAAAACGATCTTGCCCCAAAGTACCTTCAATCATTTGTGGGGCAATATATTTACCGTTTGATGTTTTCATCAAATCTTTCAGGCGCTCAGTAATAAACAAATTACCATTTTCATCTAACTTACCGGCATCACCTGTACGCAACCAACCGTCTTGAGCGAATGCTCTGTCAGTTTCTTCCTGATTATTGAAATAGCCTTTCATCACAATTGGGCCACGCACCTGTATCTCATCTTCTTCACCGATACGGACGTCAATCCCAGGCAATGGTGTACCAATAGAACCAAGCACATAACCTTGTTCTTGCCAACAGGAAACCGTGGCACAGGTCTCTGTCATACCATAGCCATATTTGATATTTACGCCAACAGCAAGGAAAAACAGGATAATCGTTTCATCCAGACGTGCACCGGCCGCAGGTAAAAAACGAGCTCGGCCACCCAAGATATTACGCAGTTTGCTCAATACCAATTTATCGGCCAGTCGATGCATTGCCGTTGACCAGGGACAGCTTTTTTTACCTTGCAACTTACGTAAAAACTGACGCTCACCACATTTAATCGCCCAGTTAAATAATTTTCTCCGATGCCAAGGTGCCTGAGAAACCTTTTCAAAAATCACACTGTAAATTTTTTCGTAAAATCTCGGCACTGCACACATCACTGTCGGGCGAATATCCGCCATAGCCTGACGAACAAAATTAGTATCAGTCAGATAAACATTTTGTGCGCCTGTATGCATCACATAAAAGCTCCATGCGCGTTCGAAAACATGGGATAGCGGCAGGAAACTCAAAGAAACATCCTGATCAGTTAATGTCAGACGATGATCATGTGAATACAGCTGATAAGCTAAATTACGGTAATCAAGCATGACACCTTTAGGCTCACCGGTTGTACCGGATGTATATATAACCGTAAAAAGATCGTCCAGATTATGGTTAGCAATACGGGTTTCCAACTCAGACTGATGTTGTAATTTATTATCAGTCATAAAGTCAGATAAATGCTGTGCTAATGAACAATCGCGCAAATCGACTGATTCATCTAATACTATAATGTGACTTAGCTGGGGACATCGTTCTGGCAAAGTGACAGCGACATCATACTGCACCTGCCCACCAACAAACAGAATACGCACACCGGCATCATTAAGAATGAAACCAGCCTGTTCCCGACTACTGGTTGCATACAAAGGAACAGTCACTGCCCTGAGTTGTAATACCGCGATATCTGTCAGTGACCACGCCATGCTGTTATGTGCAAAAAGGCCAATTTTTTCCTGTACATCAACCCCAATTTCCAGCAATGCACGGCTAATGGCTTTTGTCTTTTTGTCAATATTATTCCAGCTTAATTCGAGTTGTTCATCTGAAGACCATTGGCGAAAAGCAATTCTCTCTGGGTTTTGTTTAATTTGTTGCTGCAACCGGTTTATCAAGTGATAAGGATGTAAATTTTCAGTTATCACAATTCTTTTCCTGTTAGAAAAATTTTCTTCTCATTAGAGAAAAATAGTGGCTTTATTCTCTAATAATGCCTTTTTGCATCACTAATTCGCTTTTCAGCTTACAGGTGTTAGCTATTTTCCTTGCAGTCTACCTATTCCTGCACAACAGGAAAAGAATATTTATCAAAAGTTGATAAATTTGTGATAAAATGAAAAACTCACTACCTGTTTATCCAATAGTGAGTTTCAAGTTAATTAACTACCGCTAAGTTGGCTCAACAGCGATTTCATCCACTGATGCCCTTTATCTTTTGTTGTAGATTCGTGCCAAATCAAATAGCACGGACGGCTTACCTTATCCCATGGTAATGAAACAGCTCTTATTGCTAATTGTTCGCTGTAGTGTTCAACCAACCATCTTGGAGTAACCGCAACCAAATAAGTTTGAGATACAATATGCAGCACGCTATTCAAATCAGTTCCCTGATAAACCACAGAATGCAGACGTTCGCTACAATCATAGTAGGGAGCACTGAACGAACCGGCATTATCCAATGATACAACTGCATGATGTTCTTCATACAACTGCTGTTCACTAATACTGTTTTCAATTCTGGCATGATTATTGGAAACGGCCAGGACCAACTCATCATTGAATAACGGGTAATGATGAAAATCCATACGTTCCAGCTGTGTATAGCTAATGACAAACTCAGTTTCCTGATACCTGAGCTGATGCTCAATATTATCATGCAGAGATGATCGAATCGTAACACCCAGATTTGGTGTATTTTGTTTTACCTGTTCAACTATTTTTGCTGCCAGTCTAATATCTAAAGGGCTGCAAATTGAAAGATTAAAAACCCTGTCGCTATTATCAGGCTCAAAACCAACCCCAGGTAACTCATTATATACCAGCTGTAATGCCTGACGGACAGGACCAAATAATTGATGAGCTCTTGCCGTCGGTTGTATTCCACGCCCATAACGTACAAATAATTCGTCATTGAACATTAACTTCAAGCGAGAAATCGCATTACTAACAGCAGGTTGTGACATTCCCAATATCTGTGCCGCACGTGTTACATTCTGCATTTGCATCACTGCATCAAAAACAGTCAGCAGATTTAGATCCACATTGCGTAAATGAATTTCACTTGGATCTTTTTTGGTTGCAGTTACTGAGGTGTATTCAGCCATTGTTTAACTCCACTAAACTCATTCAGATGACCCCGGCTAATAACAAAACATCGGAAATACCTTCATTCATTGCTCAGATATTACGATGACTTTTACTATTAACGAGATCAATTATCTTAATCATTTTGATGATAAATAATTAAGACTCGTCCTTGTACAAATCTGAATACGCATAGCTAACCAGCGCATCCCCTTATTAATGTTAAAAATATATAATCTCAGTTAGTAGAAAATGTAGATGCTCATTATTTATTTACAAAAAAGTACAATTGTGTTAACAATTTATTCACCCTAGCATTCCGTATGTGATGATAAATCAAAGAATGACCCAATTCATAATAAAATTACTGAATTATTATTATTAAACAATTTTATCAGAGTCATTATATTATGAAATTATTTTTTCAACGATATATAACATAACTTCCTATTTATACCTATTTGTCAATGACAAACGATGTTTTTCAGAAAAATACAAATCCACTTCCAGCTCCCGGCACGAAAATACTTAATTTTAATTAATCAGTATAATGCGCTATTTTTTATATAAATCTGAGTTTATCACTCAAGTCTAACCCAAACATAAAAGGACAAAATAAAATCTTTTTAAATATAAACAGATCAACACTTCAATTTGCAGTCATAGCAAAAGCAAAACCAAGAATCATATGCCTAAATGAATTCTTGACATCACTTTTAAGATAACGTATCAATAAAAGCATCCGAGTCCCAAACACTCATTAATACTTAATACTATTGAAAGGTTGGATCAATATGATTCACTCAATTTGTCTACTAAGCCTACTACTAATCGTATCTGATATGCGCGGTATGCTGGTGGACAGAAAACAGAGTTGATTCAAACCAGACATAAACAAGAACCCGCGCCATGCGCGGGTTTTTTTTACCTGCTGGGCGCCAAAAATAACCACGAGAGGAGCATGATATGAGCCAGCAAGTTATTATCTTCGATACCACATTACGTGATGGAGAACAGGCATTACAAGCCAGTTTAAGTGTGAAAGAAAAGCTCCAGATTGCATTGGCTTTGGAGAGAATGGGTGTTGATATCATGGAAGTTGGTTTTCCGGTTTCCTCTCCTGGTGACTTTGAATCTGTACAGATGATCGCCAGGCAGATAAAAACCAGCCGTGTTTGCGCCTTAGCCCGTTGTGTAGAAAAAGACATTGATGTTGCCGCTGAAGCATTAAAAGTTGCAGAGGCTTTTCGAATCCACGTTTTCCTGGCTACCTCCAACTTACATATCGAATCCAAACTGAAAAAAACATTCGAAAATGTTATGGAGATGGCCGCTCAATCAATCAAACGGGCACGTCGTTACACTGATGATGTTGAATTCTCCTGTGAAGATGCCGGCCGCACACCGATTGATAATCTGTGCCGGATTGTTGAAAACGCCATCAAAGCAGGTGCAACGACGATTAACATTCCAGATACTGTCGGTTACACCACACCCTATCAATTTGGCGGAATCATCACTAACTTGATCGAACGTGTTCCTAATATTGACAAGGCGATATTATCCGTACATTGCCACGATGATTTGGGGATGTCTGTCGCCAACTCTATCAGCGCGGTACAATCTGGCGCCCGTCAGATAGAAGGAACGATGAATGGTCTGGGTGAACGTGCCGGCAACTGCTCGCTGGAAGAAGTGATCATGACAATAAAAGTCCGCCAGCAAATGTTAGGCGTTTATACTAATATCAATCATCAAGAAATTTACCGTACCAGTCAGTTAGTCAGCCAGTTATGTAATATGCCGATCCCGGCGAATAAAGCGATTGTTGGTAGCAATGCATTTTCCCACTCATCCGGTATTCATCAGGATGGTATACTGAAAAATCGTGAAACTTACGAAATTATGACGCCGGAATCCATCGGCCTGAAAGAAATTCAATTGAATCTGACTTCCCGTTCCGGTCGTGCAGCCGTGAAACACCGTATGGAAGAGATGGGGTATCAGGATAAAGATTACGATCTGGATAGCTTATACCAAGCCTTTTTGCGTCTGGCAGATAAGAAAGGCCAGGTATTTGACTATGATTTGGAAGCGTTAGCTTTCATCAATCTACAACATCAAGAGCCAGAATTTTTCCGTCTGGATAACTTTAATGTCCAATCTGGCTCCAACGTGATAGCAACAGCAGCGGTACGTTTAGCGTGTGGTAAAGAGATAAAATCAGAAGCAGCCACCGGTAACGGTCCGGTAGATGCTATTTATCAAGCGATCAGCCGAATGACGGAATACCCAATTGAGCTGGTTTCTTATCAGTTATCAGGTAAAGGGCAAGGGAACAATGCGCTGGGTCAAGTCAATATCGTTGTCGAATGCTTTGGACGTCGCTTCCACGGCATGGGGCTCGAAACAGATATCGTTGAATCCTCAGCCAAGGCAATGATTCATGCGCTGAATTGTATCTGGCGCGCAGAACAAGTTAAGAAAGAGAAACAACGCATACAGCGAAATACAAAGGAAATGGTGTAACCATGTCGAACAGTTATCATATTGCAATTTTACCCGGTGATGGTATTGGTCCTGAAGTTATGGCGCAGGCTCATAAGATACTGGACGCAATCCGTAAGCGTTTCAATATCCGTATCACCACCAGCGAATATGATGTAGGTGGGATTGCTATCGATCGTCACGGCTGTCCACTGCCGGCAAAAACCATAGCCGGTTGTGAACAGGCTGATGCCATATTGTTCGGCTCCGTGGGAGGACCTAAATGGGAACATTTACCGCCAGCAGAACAACCTGAGCGCGGTGCGCTGTTGCCATTACGCAAGCATTTCAAGCTGTTCAGCAATTTGCGCCCTGCCCGCTTATATGCCGGATTAGAAATATTTTGTCCTTTACGCAGTGATATTGCAGCCAAAGGCTTTGATATTTTATGTGTCCGTGAATTAACAGGCGGTATCTATTTTGGTCAACCCAAAGGACGTGAAGGCCAGGGTAAATATGAACGCGCATTTGATACTGAAATTTATCACCGCTTTGAAATTGAGCGCATTGCCCGTATCGCCTTTGAATCAGCCCGCAAACGCCGTAATAAAGTGACGTCTGTTGATAAAGCAAACGTGTTGCAGAGTTCCGTGTTGTGGCGGCAAGTGGTTAGTGAGATTGCAAAAGAGTATTCAGATGTAGAAATCAACCACATGTATATTGATAATGCCACCATGCAGTTGATTAAAGATCCGTCTCAGTTTGATGTGTTGCTGTGCTCCAATATTTTCGGTGATATTTTATCCGATGAATGCGCCATGATTACCGGTTCCATGGGAATGCTCCCTTCCGCCAGCCTGAACGAGAAAAGTTTTGGCTTATATGAACCGGCTGGTGGCTCTGCACCGGATATTGCCGGAAAAGGCATTGCTAACCCGATAGCCCAGATCCTATCTGCCGCTTTACTGTTGCGTTACAGCTTAAGTCATCATGATGCTGCAAATGCGATTGAACAGGCAGTTAACCATGTGCTGGAACAGGGCTATCGCACAACAGATTTAGCCGGAAATGGCAAAGCAATCAGCACTGATGAAATGGGCAGCGTTATCGCCCGTTATGTAGCCGAGGGTATTTAACATGGCTAAGACTTTATATCAGAAATTATATGACGCTCATATTGTCCGGGAAGTCCCGGACGAAACCCCGTTACTCTATATTGATCGCCATTTGGTTCATGAAGTGACCTCCCCGCAGGCGTTTGATGGCTTGCGCACGAAAAGCCGACCGGTGCACCAACCAGGTAAAACGTTCGCAACAATGGATCATAACGTATCCACGCAGACAAAAGATATTAATGCCTGTGGTGACATGGCACGTATTCAAATGCAGGAGCTGATGAAAAACTGTGCCGAATTCGGTATCACATTATATGACCTTAACCATCCCTATCAGGGAATTGTTCATGTGATCGGACCGGAACAAGGCATGACCCTGCCGGGAATGACGATCGTTTGTGGTGATTCCCATACCGCAACCCATGGCGCATTCGGCTCACTGGCTTTCGGTATTGGTACTTCTGAAGTTGAACACGTACTGGCAACCCAAACCCTGAAACAAGCCCGTGCTAAGACGATGAAAATCGAAGTAGTTGGTGATGTCGGTGATGCGATTACTGCCAAAGATATCGTTCTGGCAATCATTGGCAAAACAGGCAGCGCGGGGGGTACAGGTTATGTGGTTGAATTCTGTGGTAAGGCGATTGAAGCGCTGAGTATGGAAGGCCGTATGACCTTATGTAATATGGCAATTGAAATGGGCGCTAAAGCGGGTTTAGTCGCACCAGATGGAACCACATTTGCTTATATAAAAGGCCGTCAGTTCTCACCCAAAGGAGAATTGTGGGAACAAGCGGTTGCTTACTGGAAGACACTGAAATCCGATCCTGCTGCACAATATGACACGGTTGTTACTATTAACGCGGAAGAGATCTCGCCGCAGGTCACATGGGGAACAAACCCAGGGCAAGTCATTGCTATTGATCAAACCATTCCCGCACCAGAATCTTTCAGTGATCCTGTTGAACGTGCATCTGCTGAGAAAGCACTGGCTTATATGGATTTGAAACCGGGTATTAAGTTGACAGATGTGAAGATCGATAAAGTCTTCATCGGCTCCTGTACCAACTCCCGCATTGAAGATTTACGGGCTGCCGCAGCCATCGCACAAGGCCATAAAGTTGCACCAGGCGTTCAGGCGATCGTCGTTCCAGGATCGGGCCCCGTTCAGGCACAAGCAGAAGCAGAAGGTTTAGATAAGGTTTTCATAAATGCCGGTTTTGAATGGCGCTTACCGGGATGTTCAATGTGTCTGGCAATGAATAATGACCGTCTGCAACCAGGTGAACGTTGCGCTTCTACCAGTAATCGCAACTTCGAAGGACGCCAAGGGCGTGGTGGACGCACGCATTTGGTCAGCCCGGCGATGGCAGCGGCGGCAGCGATTAGTGGTCATTTTATCGACATACGTCATCCGGCACAAAAGTCATAAAGGAGGAATTATGGAAAAGTTTATTCAACATACCGGGTTGGTCGCTCCTTTAGATGCTGCAAACGTTGATACCGATGCCATTATTCCAAAACAATTTTTGCAGAAAGTGACCCGTACCGGATTTGGTCAGCACCTGTTTCATGACTGGCGTTTCCTTGATGATGCAGGACAGAAACCTAATCCTGAATTCGTATTAAACCAGCCCAGTTATCAGGGTGCCAGTATCCTTCTGGCTCGTGAAAACTTTGGTTGTGGTTCCTCCCGTGAACACGCCCCGTGGGCCTTGACGGATTATGGTTTTAAAGTTGTTATCGCGCCCAGTTTTGCGGATATTTTTTATGGTAACGCCTTCAACAACCAGTTACTGCCAGTGAAATTAGATGATAAAGATGTCGATGAACTATTTGAGTTGGTTCAGCAAAACACAATTTGGCATTTTACCGTCGATCTGGAACAACAGAAAGTACACGCCGGCGATAAAAGCTACGATTTTGCAATCGACAGCTTCCGACGTCACTGTATGATAAATGGTCTGGACAGCATCGGCCTGACATTACAGCACCTGGACGCCATAATCGCCTACGAACAGGAACAACCGGCTTTCCTGCGTTAACCTTGCCTTTATTTATTCATCCCGTAGTTTTGTACTGCGGGATTTTTTATTATCAAAGCAAAAGACGAGAGTAATCCTGCCATACCTAACACCTAATCAAACCGCCACATTCTTCAGTTTTGAGAAATTTTTCAGTTGATCCGAAGGTCAGTCCCTGAACCTTTGCCGCCCAGAAATAGAGGTTAACCTAGCATATTAAAGAAATTACTAGGCAGAAACCACAACAGTCTCTGGACAAATCTCTATCAATACCAGATTATGACTCATTTTGAACTGATACGTAAAACAGAGACAAGGCAGAAGGAAAATGCACACAATGCACAATAAGAAAAAAAGCCAGTAAGCTTTCTTACTGGCTGGCAAATCACCATTACTCAAGAAAATTGGGGGAGAAGCCAGATTTCGTTCTGGCCTATTGAGCTACTTTCAATATGGATAATTATTGACTAAACATAAGGAAATAAAAATTGATGAATAATACTGCGGAGTTCCTCTTTTATGCCCAGCTCACGTTTACAACAACAATTCATCCGATTATGGCAACACCACCAAGGAAAAGAGGCTGAAACAACGTTACAAGAGCTGGCAAATGTCTTGCACTGCTCAAAGCGCCATATCCGTTCACTGCTCAACAATATGCAGAAAGCTGGCTGGTTACAGTGGCAGGCAGAGTCCGGACGGGGAAAACGTTCCCAACTGAATTTCCTGCAAGATGGGAGGGAACTCCAGCAACAACGGGCTGAAGAGCTGTTTGAACAACAGAACATTGAGAAACTGGTTCAACTGGTTGGTGATAAAAATGCCGTCCGTCAGATGGTGCTATCCCAGATTGAACGCCGTTTCCGCCAAGGAAAAAACTTACTGCGGATACTCTACTACCGCCCTTTCCCTAACCTGTTACCTGGCTCACCCTTACGCCGTTCTGAAATTCATCTGGTCAGGCAGATATTTAATAGCCTAACACGTATAAATGAGGAAAATGGGGAACCAGAAGCTGATTTAGCGCATCATTGGCAACAGCTATCGTCAAATCATTGGCGCTTTTATCTGCGACCGGCCATCCATTTTCACCACGGCAGAGAATTACAGATGGAGGATGTCATTTCTTCGATACAAAGGTTACGCCATCTGCCTCTTTTCTCTCATATTGATAAAGTCACCACCCCCACACCACACGTGATTGATATTTTTCTTTCAGAACCCGATCACTGGCTCCCTTTATTAATTGGCAGCCCACACGCCATGATTTTGCCTCAAGAGTGGCAGCAACTACCGAACTTCTCTCGTACACCTATAGGAACCGGCCCTTACCAGGTAATAAAAAATAGCTCTCAGAAACTACAAATTCGAGCCTTTGATAATTACTTTGGCTTTCGGGCACTGATTGATGAGGTAAATATATGGATTGTGCCAGAATTAGCCGAGAAACTGGTTTGCACAACCCTGCATCTGGAAAGTGACAGCGCAGGTAATAACTCGTTAGAAAGCAGGATGGAAGAAGGCTGTTATTTCCTGCTGCATGACCACCGTTCAGCTCAATGCAGGCGAGAAGATGTTCGCCAATGGTTATGCAGCCTGTTAACGCCAATAAATCTGTTAGCGCATTGTGACCCTTTTTATCAACGCCACTGGTCACCCGCATATGGTCTGTTACTGCGCTGGCATCACAGTAAGCTTATACCAGAGTTAAGCAAACCAGAGGACATTACCCATCTGACCGTCACGCTTTATCATCAACATCACGAATACCACACAATCAGTCAGATCCTTCAGACCATATTGACCAAATGTGGTGTCGAATTGAAAATCAATATTGTGGATTATGACACATGGTTCAACGGCGACGCCGAAAGTGACCTCTGGCTTTCTACCGCCAATTTTTATAATCCTCTGGAATTTTCGCTGTTCGCTACACTGTATGAGATACCATTATTGAAAAAATGTCTTGGTGATAACTTGAATAAAGAAGTATCACAATGGCGACGACAAGAATTGTCGCTTGAAGAATGGTGCGAAAAAATAGTTGATGAACATTGGCTGTATCCGCTGTTCCATCACTGGCTTGAATTACAAGGACAGCGAAGTATGCGAGGCGTCAAAATGAACACCTTTGGCTGGTTTGATTTCAAATCTGCCTGGTTTAACCCATTTGACTGTTCCTCTTCCTAAAGGAAGAGGATCCTTACTTCACAGAGAAGTACCTGAACGCGAGCCAGGGCTTCTCTCTGGAGTTCATGGTTTGTCTGTTATCTGTCAACAGAAAAACGTCCTCCTTTCCTCTCTATGCCCAGAAGGACGAAGTTTTCCAAAAGCTAACTGATGAAGGGTAATTCACAGAAAAAGCCAGAGTTATGAACATACACAGGTGCACAAACCCGCTTTTATTCACTTTTTCTGTGGATATCTATGTGAAAAAGGCAGGGGTAATTCAGGTATAGCTTTATGTTATGAATTATCAATCTATAGACAAAAAATGAAATAGTATTTATTTTTCATTGAAATAGCAGCCATTTATCCCGCTATTTCAAACACTCATCACAAGCATAATGGATAACGTCAGTTGATGAGAACAAAAAACAACCAATAACAATGTTATACACAGGTTATGCTTTTTAGTTAAGCAAAAAACAGGGTTTTTTGTAGAAAAACTTGTTAGTCAAACCTGTAAATCAAACCAGTGATCTCATTTTTGTCTACTTATCCCATAAAACTGTGGATAACATGGTGTAAGATCCTGTTCATTATTACCAGCAATAGGTGAACAACAGAGTCATTCAATCTTACAATATTTGAAACAGTAATAAAAAATGTTTGTATATCATGCTATTATCACTTTTTTAGTTATTACGTAAGACCCAGATTTATTACTCACAGAGACCAAGGCTATTTTTTAACCTAAAAAATGGATATCCCAAATGAACACACTTTTTTCCCCTCCTCTTCCACCGGATAACGAACAGCAGTTGTTTGAATGCGCCCAACTTCTGGCTGGTTTATCAATGGGAGAATTGGCGGAAAAAGCAGATTTACCCATCCCTCCTAATCTGAAACGGGATAAAGGCTGGGTAGGCATGTTGTTAGAATATTATCTCGGTGCCAGTGCCGGCAGTAAACCAGAGCAGGATTTCGAACATATCGGTGTTGAACTTAAAACTATCCCTGTAGACAGAAGGGGCTATCCATTGGAAACAACATTCGTCTGCGTTGCACCATTGACAGGAAACAGTGGCATTACCTGGGAAAGCTGTCACGTCAGACGCAAATTATCGCGGGTGCTATGGATACCCGTTGAAGGTGAACGGGAAATTCCTTTAGCTAAACGCCGGGTGGGTTCCCCCTTGTTATGGAGTCCCAATAAAGAAGAAGAAGAGTTACTGCGCCATGACTGGGAGGAATTGATGGATCTTATCGTACTTGGCAAAGTAGAGAGCGTTACGGCCCGTCATGGTGAAGTATTACAGTTACGCCCTAAGGCAGCCAACAGCAAAGCATTAACCGAGGCAATCGGAGCACACGGCCAGCCTATTATGACTCTGCCCCGGGGGTTCTATCTGAGGAAAAATTTTACCGCCCCGCTACTGGCCCGCCATTTCCTGATTTAATGTTGATCTCCGACTGGTTTTTTCATTGATATGCTTACCTTGCATGCAATCACGCGTATAATTAAATCTTTACCTTAAGGTTTTAATAAGCAATGTTAGAATGGATTGTTGATCCTCATGCTTGGATGGCACTTGCCACCCTGACAATTCTGGAAATCGTTTTAGGGATTGATAACATTATCTTTTTGTCACTTGTTGTGGCAAAACTCCCTGCCCATCAACAAAATAAAGCACGCAAAATCGGGCTGATGGGCGCAATGCTAATGCGCCTGGGGCTGCTGGCATCCATTGCCTGGGTTATCCAGCTAACCTACCCGATATTAACGGTTTTTGAACATGATGTTTCTGCCCGAGACCTAATCTTATTCTTTGGCGGCCTGTTCCTGATATGGAAAGCCAGTAAAGAGATTCACGAAGCTATTGAAGGGGGCAATGAAGAAGGCTTAAAACGCCCGGTTCACTCGTTCTTCGGAGCAATTATCCAGATCATGCTGCTGGACATTATTTTCAGCCTGGATTCTGTCATCACCGCCGTTGGTCTCTCCGATCATCTGTTTATTATGATGGCGGCGGTTATCATAGCAGTCGCTGTCATGATGTTGGCAGCTCGTCCTATCGGTGAATTCGTTGACCGTCACCCCTCAGTAAAAATGCTAGCACTGTCATTCCTGATCCTTGTGGGTTTTGCCCTTATTCTGGAAGGCGTACAGGTGCACATACCTAAAGGTTACATCTATTTTGCGATGTTCTTCTCAATGGCAGTAGAAACGCTGAATCTGATGCGTGGGAAAAAAAAGAAGAAAAAAAATTAACCATGGCTCTGCCATAGCACTAAAAATATCATTTTCTACCTAGCAAACAGATCGCCGAAATAATCGGCGATCTGTTTGCTATAATTAGCTAATTTAGCCTAGGTTTGATACCTGAGCTTTAGGGAATAAATTTATTGACTATCCCCTAAAGCTATTATCAGAGTAGAAGAATTTTAGACTGTCTTCTTAGCCGCCTGTAAATAAAGCATCTCCAGCGCGATAGTCGCCCCTGCCAGAGCGGTAATCTCGGACTGGTCATAAGCTGGCGCAACTTCCACCACATCCATACCCACAATATTCAGCGGCTGCAAACCACGCAGTAATTTCAATGCACGATCGGTTGTCAAACCACCAATTACCGGTGTACCGGTACCGGGTGCAAAAGCAGGATCAAGACAATCGATATCAAAAGTCAGATAAACCGGCATATCGCCAACCGTCTCTTTTATCTGAGCAACCAAATCATTCACATCACGGTCATTAACCTGAGCGGCATCCAGCACCGTGAAACCATCATCCTGACCATGTTCGGTACGGATACCAATCTGTACTGAATGATGTGGGTCGATCAACCCTTCGTTTGGCGCATGATAGAACATGGTGCCATGATCAAATTTGCTGCCGTTTGGATAAGTATCAGAATGAGCGTCAAAATGAATCAGAGCCATTTTGCCGAAATGTTTGGCATGAGCGCGTAATAAAGGCAAAGTAATGAAGTGATCACCGCCAAAAGAGAGCATACGCTTACCCGAAGCCAACAGTTTTTCAGCATGAGCCTGTAACTTATCACTCATATTCTGAGCATCACCAAAGTCGAAGACCAAATCACCACAATCCACAACATTCAGATGATTGCGTAATTTAAAATCCCACGGCCAACGGCTGCTTTCCCACGCCAGGTTAGTAGAAACCTGACGAATAGCCGCAGGCCCGTGGCGACTGCCTGAACGGCCTGATGTTGCCATATCAAATGGCACCCCGGTAATCACCCACTCTGCATCGCTGGAATATGGCTGGAAGTTCAGCGGAAAGCGCAGGAAACCGAAGGCATTAGAAACCAAAGAATTATCTTGTTGGTTGCCCAAGGTATTTATTGTCATGATATATCCTCAACAGTCTCCCGACAGAACAAGGCTATTTCACTCCAGAATAAATACTCAAGGCCATGATGAGATGGGGTATCTCTAAAAGAACCCCATATTCATGTATCCTTGATATTTAACTGATATCAATAACCTTATCTGTATATAAGAGGCTTAATTAACGCCGGAAGATTATTCATCTTCCAGATATGTGTAGCCATAAAGACCACTTTCAAATTCTAGTAAAAATTGCTCTTGCAAGCCGGCATCCAGATCAGCACCTTTTACCTGGTCACGGAAACGAGCCATCAGTACGTTAGGGTCCAGTTTTACATATTGCAGCATATCAGCAACTGAATCCCCTTCTTCACTTTGGTTATAAGTCACTTCGCCATTATCAAAGACATAAACATCAATAGCCGCGGTATCTCCAAATAGATTATGCATATTGCCAAGAATTTCCTGATACGCTCCCACCATAAAGAAACCAATCATTGGCGGATAATCAGGATCATAATCGGGCATAGGCATGGTCGTTGCTACACCATCACCATCCACATAATGATCAATGATGCCATCGGAGTCACAGGTGATATCTAACAACACAGCACGGCGTTCCAACGACTTATCCAGCCCCTCAATCGGTAAAACCGGGAACAACTGGTCGATACCCCATGCATCAGGCATAGACTGGAACAGAGAGAAATTCACATAGAATTTGTCTGCCATACGCTCTTGCAGCTCATCAATAATTGGCCGGTGAGCACGGTTGCTTGGATCAAGATCCTGCTGAATACGACGACAAATATTCAGATACAGCTCTTCCGCCCAAGCCCGCTCAGTCAGATCCAGCATGCCATGCGCATATTGTGTATGAACATCATGCAGATCAAGCTGGCTGTCATGCAACGATTCACGTAAAGAACGTCTATTCCCTTCAGAATGCATCTCCTGCCAGGTTTCCCACAGGCTAGCGATCGGGCGGGAAGCATCCTCTGCCGGTGGCGTTGTCTGGGTAAATTCATTACGTTCAACCCCGATAACATTGGATACCAACACAGTATGGTGAGCCGTCAGGGCGCGACCAGATTCTGTAATAACGGTCGGGTGTGGTAAACCATGCTCATCACAGGCATCACCAATACCCCAAATGACATTGTTGGCGTATTCATTCAACCCATAGTTCACAGAACAATCAGATTGAGAACGGGTCCCTTCATAATCGACACCCAATCCACCACCCACGTCAAAGCACTCTATATTGACGCCGAGTTTATGTAACTCGACATAAAAACGGGCTGATTCACGAACACCTGTTGCGATATCACGAATATTCGCCAATTGTGAGCCAAGATGAAAATGCAGTAATTGCAAGCTATCAAGCCGACCTACTTCACGCAGGATCTCAACTAATTGTAGTACCTGAGTTGCAGCCAGCCCAAACTTCGATTTTTCACCGCCACTGGCTTGCCATTTACCTGAGCCTTGAGATGCCAAACGTGCACGAACGCCCAGACGAGGGATCACATTCAGCCGTTCAGCCTCTTCCAGTACCTGAGTAATTTCAGACATTTTCTCGATCACCAGATAAACCTTGTGACCGAGCTTTTCACCTATCAGCGCCAGACGAATATATTCACGATCTTTATATCCATTACATACGATTACGGTACGAGTCATACCCGCATGCGCTAACACCGCCATGAGCTCCGCTTTGGAACCTGCTTCAAGCCCTAAAGGCTCACCGGAACTGGCCAGTGATTCAATGACACGGCGTTGTTGGTTAACTTTAATGGGATAAACTAAAAAGTAGTCGCCTTTATAACCATATGACTCTCTGGCACGTTTAAATGCCGCGTTAATTGAACGCAAACGATGTTGCAGGATTTGAGGAAAACAAAATAGCGCTGGCAAGCGTAAATGTTCCTGTTCCTCCTGAACTCTTTTCACCAATCCCGCAAGATCAATTCTTGCCCCTGGCAAATCAGGGTTTGGACAAACACTGATATTGCCGAGATCATTGACGTAGTAGTAACTCCCTCCCCAATATGCAATATTGTAAGTCTGTTGCATTTTACGAGCGATATTATCATTCATGGCAGTCTCCTTAATGGAGTTAGAGTTTCGCCTTCGCCTGTAATTAATAAATAACTCAAAACACCATCATTTCGCGTGTTGAGAAATATCAGGGAACAGCATGCTCTTAAGGTTGTAAAAAGCGTTTAGTTACTACTAAACAATGACAAAATTACCGAGTGACAATACGCCTGTGCGACATATCCGGCCTATTTATTGGCAACAGATAACATCGAATTAAAGACATATTGAAAAGAAAGGAAAAAGACGCGGATATATCCGACGACAAGTGTGGCTGTTGGCCATTAGCAATCAGCAGATAATGGTTCATTACCCCATTCACCCCCACACATGACTCATACCAAGGAGCCATTTTCTCAATTGAGAAACAGAAGCTATGCGTATAGCTCTCTGCGAATCTGTAGCACAAAGAATCCAACTACGGCCGCTGTTTATACTCGCAATTACACAAAATTGCAAAATGAAATTGAACAAAACTCACATATAAATAAAGAAATTATTTGTCAGCAGATGAAAATTACCATTTGAACTAAAAAAATCTGGAACACGGATAAGAATTACCCTAGAATAGCCGTCTAGATGTTAATCCATCCGTTTCCAAACTGAAATTATATTTTTAAGGTAACGTTATATAATGACCACATACCTTTTCACTTCTGAATCTGTTTCCGAAGGGCATCCTGATAAAATCGCAGACCAAATTTCTGATGCTGTTCTTGACGCTATTTTGGAACAAGATCCAAAAGCCCGCGTTGCATGCGAAACCTATGTTAAAACCGGCATGGTTATGGTTGGTGGTGAAATTACTACCAGCGCTTGGGTTGATATTGAAGAAATTACGCGGCAAACAGTTCGAGAGATTGGTTATGTTAATTCTGAGATGGGTTTTGATGCAAACTCATGCGCAGTATTAAGTGCGATTGGTAAACAGTCACCGGATATTAATCAAGGTGTTGACCGTGAAGATCCACTACAACAAGGTGCTGGTGACCAAGGACTCATGTTCGGTTATGCAACCAACGAAACTGATGTACTGATGCCTGCGCCTATCACCTATGCACACCGTCTGGTTGAGCGTCAGGCTGAAGTTCGGAAAAATGGAGTACTGCCGTGGCTGCGTCCCGATGCTAAAAGCCAGGTAACTTTCCAATACAATAACAACAAAATTGTCGGTGTTGACGCAGTTGTACTTTCAACACAGCATTCTGAAACGATTAATCAGAAAGATCTGCAAGAAGCCGTCATGGAAGAGATCATCAAGCCGGTTCTGCCTGCTGAATGGTTAACGCCAACAACCAAATATTTCATCAACCCAACCGGCCGTTTCGTCATTGGTGGCCCAATGGGTGATTGTGGCCTGACTGGCCGTAAAATTATCGTAGATACTTACGGTGGCATGGCTCGTCACGGCGGCGGTGCATTCTCCGGTAAAGATCCATCCAAAGTTGACCGTTCAGCGGCTTATGCTGCACGTTATGTCGCAAAAAATATTGTTGCCGCAGGCCTGGCTGATCGCTGTGAAATTCAAGTTTCTTACGCTATCGGCGTTGCAGAGCCAACTTCCATTATGGTGGAAACGTTTGGTACGGAAAAAGTTTCAACAGCAACTCTGACTCTGCTGGTGCGTGAATTCTTCGATCTGCGCCCTCATGGCTTGATTCAGATGCTGGATCTGTTACATCCAATCTATCGTGATACTGCTGCCTACGGCCATTTTGGTCGCCCACAATTCCCGTGGGAAGCAACAGATAAAGCAGAAATCCTACGTGACGCTGCGGGCCTGAAGCAATCAGCGATCAATATGTAAAAGCAAAAAGCCTGGTTTGGATAACTGAACCAGGTTTTTCTTAACACATTATTTTCAACACATGCAATCAGCCAGAATTCCCGTTACCTTACAACAAGCGGTTATGCGTACTTTGCGGCAAAAGCTGCAACAGGCAAACTTATATCTCAATCGTGATTTTCCAGAACCTACGATAAATTACCGCCAGCGTGGTACCTCCGCAGGCAGTGCATATATAAAAGATTGGCAAATCCGCCTTAATCCAGTGCTATTGATTGAAAACCAACAGGCTTTTATTGATGAAGTTGTCCCTCACGAGCTGGCTCACCTATTGGTTTACCGCTGTTTTGGCAAAGTATCTCCACACGGGAAACAATGGCGTTGGATGATGGAAGAAGTATTAGGCTCTTCTGCTCGTCGGACACATAAATTTGAAGTCGATTCAGTACGCAGTAAAACTTTTACTTATTACTGTAACTGCCAGCAACATGAGTTAACTCTGCGGCGTCATAATAAAATATTACGAGAAGAGAGTCATTATATCTGTAAGAAATGTGGAGAAAAACTTATTGCTAAATCAACAGTTTCTTTCGATCCTAATTTATAATAAAAAATGTGATTCAACTATTTTACTACCCAAGTGATCATTATTAACCGCATCAACCGAAAAAAAATATTAACGCTTAAGGATAATCGGTTGATATTATAGAAAAATTATCATCTAAAACAATTAATTATAAAAACATATATAGATAAAACCAAACAATGTAAAATAATCTAGATTAACCATAATAACGTATTTTGAATACTTATTCCGCTTTCAAAAACAAACTCTTTTATGAATTTAATATTATTTTTAATCTAATATACAGATAACGCAGTAGGGATCGAGGAAAACTGATCATGATAAATGTGTAAGAATATTTACTGATATTGTTAGCAACATTAATATCAGTTTAAAAAACCGGAGTTAAGATTAAAAAAACTTCCTGATTCATTTAAAAAAGCCAATAAATCATTAAAAACATAAACATTTAAAAATACAATTAAAAAAGGTATAAAACAATACTCAAGGTAAAAACAATGTTAAAACTTAATTTAAAAGTTAAATAGAAAACAAATGTGTTAAAAGGTGACCATAAAGTTTTTACAGATCAGCTACAATCAATCATTTTCAGTATATTTATTGAAAAAGAATATCATTTTACTGCTAAAAAACTGATAATTTATAACGCCTCCACATCAGAAAAATGCTTTCAGACTGTGTTGGGTTAGCACATTTTGTAAATTAATAATCAAGTAAAAAATATCATTTAAAATATTTAATATTAGGTGGATTAATGAAAATATGATGATGATATCCTTTAAAGATATCCGTCATTAATTTAAGAAGAGAAATAGAATAGAAATGAAAAAAATTACTCTTGAAAGGGATACTTGAATGCAAGAACAGTGACACTTATTAGTGCTCTGTCTTCGACAGGATGAGAATATTTTGAATTAATAAAGGGGAAATAAATCCCCCAAAAATGACGCTGTTTTCAGCGATTCCCAGAAGGCTAAAACTCATTCATTCAGATTTTTCAGTTTCACCCGGCGCGGAACTGCCTGTCTGTTGGTTTCATCCGTGACCAGCATCCCCCTTTTTTTCTGGTTGTGGTTGAGATGCCCATCCAACCAATAAGATGCCCAATTATTATGGGCATCTTATTGATAATATTAAGCCAGTTCTGTCATCACTAACTTAGCTATTTCGAAATAAATAATCAGGCCAGTTCCATCAATAAATGTGGCAATAAAAGGCGCAGATACAACAGCCGGATCAATAGAGAACCTTTTCAATACCATCGGAATAATGGAAGAAACAATAGCACTCCAAACGGTGATAGCAATGATGGTCAAACTGACAACAATTGTCACCTCAATGCCTACACCTAATATCCAGGCACGGATAAGCGCAGCAAAACTAATTGTTACAGAAACTAAAAATGAAGTAGAAACCTCTTTGCGTAACACAGCCCACAGATTACGCAAACTCACTTCCCCCAATGCCATTGCTCTGACTAACGTTGAGGTAATCTGTGTACCACTGTTGCCCCCCGTTCCAATTAATAACGGGATAAAAAACGCCAGAGAAATTGCCGCTTCCAGTTGATCTTCAAAAGCTTTAAGTACCGCGCTGGTATAGGCTTCTGCAACAAATAACAACAATAACCAACCAACCCGCTTGCGCCATAATGTTATCGGGCTAGTGCTGAGATAAGGCTCATTCAAAGGCAAGGTTGCCCCTTGCAAATGAGCATCTAATGTATTTTCATCTTCAATCAATTCAGCAATATCCTGTGGTCGCAGCACTCCCACTAATTTGCCAAAATGAATAACCGGTACACTATCCATGCCACTGTGATTTATCAGACTATAAATATCATGACGCGACTGTTCCGGTGATACGGAAAAATAACTCTGCCTCATAATATCTGATACAAATAAATCATCGGCTACCGTCAATAACACCTTCACGGGTAATATGCCATTCAGATAGCCTTCATCATCAACGACATATAAATAGGTTGGGATCTGTTCTCCTTCAAGCTGATCAATCAGATTGCTTTTTACCGATAAAACAGAGTCAGCAACAGATACAGAAATAAAACATTGGCTCATATATGCACTGACAGTTGCATCTTCATTTTTCAATTGATGTTTCTGCTGCTGATCAGCGTTTTTTTCATTAATGGAACGATTAGCCACAGCTAATACATCCACTTTTTCATGGGATGTGACTTTCATGATGTTGGTCCCTATTACTGTTGTGAACTTCAAACAGCACTCACATAGGGGCGAAACCAGATGAGAGAATGCAACAGCTATCTCCACGTCTCAGTTTTAGCACTATACAACGTATCCTGAATTACCAGGAAGTTACATGGGGATATACCTTGGTTCGATATATCCTGTCCTAATCTTGGGCGTCTCTCGACGTCGTCAGATCAGCAACCTGTGTTTGTATAGGAGCCTCGCCTAACGAGATACTGCACTTAGAATGCGGCGAGAATTATAAACAAAAATCAAAATAATTCAAGATTGATAGTCAGCTTGTTTAGGTTTCATTTAAGTCACTGGCGAGAACAAAAAACGGCATAGATTTTCACCTTTTGCCGTTTAATACAAATAATCCCACAGAGGAATTATTTATTTGCTGATTTCTTAGCTTCAATTCCTTCAGCTTCAGTAATGAGTTGGTCAGCCGTTTTACCATCCAGGGATTTATAAAATTTTCGTTTTAATTCTTTTATGTCGCCATTAGCCCCTGACTTCGCCAAATCATTAAAATCGATGCTATTAAACATAGCTGCCTGAATTGATTCATCAAACTTAGCTTTTTTATCACCTGGCAGCGCATCTCTTACCTTCTCAATGGATGTTTTCAACGCGATTTCATTAGATGCATCAATTTTAAGTTGATTATCACAGCCAGCTAATACAAATCCTAATAAACAAATTGCTAACAATTTTTTCATATTCACCCCCGCAGAATATCAAACAAGGGAATAATAACAGAAGCAGAAACAATAAACTGTCTATAATTAACCAAATTGACAAAGAATAGGAATAAAATGAAATTTTTAACTTTTCTATTCCAGCGTGATTTCTCCTTACCAAGACTCCCTGATAACGATTTATCAAGCTGTCAGAATATCCTGTAAGTCCTATTCAACAGTGGTGATTGGACGCATACCAAATCTTTCATTAAATATTGCCAGTAAATTATCGGTCAGGAATGCAGGTGCTGTTGGTCCGGTATAAATATTTTTCACCATGCTTTTCGCGGGAAGCCCCTTCCTTTTCAGGTAAGCAGAAAGCCCTTGCAAAACAGCAACCAGTAAATCCTGTAAGTCAGCAGTTTCAGCCGTTTTATCACACACCCCTTGCGCGTAAGCACAACCATTACCCGCAGGAGTTCGAATTGTTTGTTTGATCTGGCGCAACTTCGAAAAGCGGAGGTATTTTAAGGCAGGAACATTAAGTTGACCGGATAGCAAACATCACTTAATTTATTGTTATTATTGAAAAATAAAAATATTATTTCCCAGAGATACTAAAACCATTTGATTAATATAAATTGTTATCATTATCATTCCGGGTTTAGCATAAACAGATTTGGACCAATCAGATGAGATCGTACCTGCGTTTATCGCCTTACTTAACTACTCTAATAGATAGCGTATTACGACTTTCCATTGCACTTCACGGCCAATCACAATTTTCAAATACACAGGCCAACCAAGAACGTTCTTTATTCAAACAACAATGAGTTTCTGATACAGAGTCTCATTTTGAAAACCAGCAGATAAAACTCAAAACAAAGGAGAAATAATGTCAGTCATCCACCGTACTGCAAAATATTTTCTGACTGCCATATTGATACTATTGCCTGTCTTTACTCAGGCAAAAGAAATTATCGTCAAGGATGTCGCTGGCCGAGAGGTTAACGTCAATGCACCGGTCAGTCGGGTTATGCTGGCTGACAGCCGGGTATTGATTGCTCTGAATATTCTTCATCCTGATAATCCGCTTAAAGGGATTGTTGCCTGGGATAATGCACTGGAAATCAAATCGCCAGACCTGGCAACCGCTTATGAGAAAGACTTCCCACAGTTACGAAATATTCCCGTATTTCCTAACCCTTATCAAAGCGATTTCAGCGTTGAAAAAGCACTGACTTATAAACCCGACCTGGTTATTTTTGACATTGGCCTCCAAGCCAAACTCAATGATAGCAGAACCATTACTTTACTTGAGAAAGCCGGTATTCCCGTTATCTTTATCGATTTCCGGCAATATCCACTGACAAATACTATTCCCAGTATGACGTTACTTGGGAAAGTATTCGGCGAGGAAGAAAATGCACAAAAATTTATTACGTTCTATCAGGAGAGGATGAAAACAATTAATGAACGAATTGGTACACTGGGCAAAGAACAGCGGCCTCCTGTATTTATCGAACGCCATGCAGGAATGCTTGGCGCGGAGCATTGCTGTAAAACTTTCGGTAATGGCAATTTTGGTGAATTTGTTACTGCCGCAGGGGGTGATAATCTCGGTGCTCGCTGGTTCCCTGGTATAGGTGGAGAGGTAAACGAAGAACAATTAATCGTCAGTAATCCTGAATTTTATCTGATGACCGCCGCAGATTGGGACAAAGTTCGCCCAAAAAGCCTTTCAGTGCCATTGGGTTATACCGGCAATCTAAAACAGTCACAGGAACGGCTGGAAAAACTACTGACACGACCAAAACTGAACGTATTAAGAGCATTCCGCGAAAAGCGGGTAATCGCACTGTATCACCAATATTACGATACGCCGTTTAACATTATTGCCGTTGAAGTTATAGCAAAATTCCTGCACCCGGATTTGTTCGAAGATATCGATCCACAAGCTGATAACCTATATCTGCATAAAACCTTTACCGCCCTTGATGGTAACGGAGTATTCTGGGTAACAGCAAAATAACATTTCATTTCAATCCGTTGGAATATTCCAACGGATATTTAATTTCACTATTTATTTATAATTTCCGCTCGTTAATATGCATGATATTTTATATAACATGCTAATAGACATCTATTATTTTTCACTCTACTATACAGGCACTAGAAAATATAAAACATAACAAAAAAATTTTATTAGGTAATAAATTTAAAGTGCAAATACATTCACATAATGAAACTATATTAAGAGGCTATTTCAATAATGTTATTAATAATCACGGTAATAAAATAACCTAATGAAATAGATTCTAATTGTCACTATTCTTAAACCAAAGTAACCGGAGTATGTTAATGAAACGATTACATGATATTGAGAAAGAAATGTTGCCTGTTGAATCCTATAAAATGCTTATCGGTGGGCAATGGGTAGATAGTGTATCTAAAGGAACAACGAAAAGTTATAACCCGGCGACAGGTGAATTACTGGCTGAATATGCATCCGGTAATGCCGAAGATGTTGATCTTGCTGTCAGTGCCGCGAAAAAAGCTTTCGCTACATGGAGTCAAACCTCCCCAATCGAAAGACAAGCTGTTTTACTGAAAATTGCTGACTTATTGGAAGCAGAACAAGAACGTTTTGCCATTCTTGAATCACTGGATTCAGGTAAGCCATTAAATGAATCCCGGAATATGGATCTACCCGCCTCCATTGACCATTTCCGCTATTTTGCCGGCGTGATCCGTGCCCATACTGATGAAGCTTCAGTTCTCGATAGTAATACACTCAGCCTGGTGATCCGTGAACCCATTGGTGTTGTCGGACAGGTTATTCCCTGGAATTTCCCGTTATTGATGGCGGCTTGGAAACTGGCTCCGGCTCTTGCGGCGGGTAACACCATTGTGATTAATCCAGCAACAATGACCCCCATCACACTGCTTGAACTGGGCCGGATACTGAATAAAGTCCTGCCGGCTGGGGTGGTTAATATTGTTACAGGTCGGGGATCAGTCGTCGGTCAAGCTATTCTGGACCATGAAGATGTCGAAAAAGTGGCATTCACAGGTTCCACCAGAGTAGGTTATACCGTAGCCGAAGCCGCAGCCAAAAAGCTTATCCCTGCCACACTGGAACTTGGCGGTAAATCAGCCAATATTATCTTCCCTGATGCCAATATGAAAAAAGCCGTAACATATGCGGCCAAAGCTATTTTGCTGAATCAAGGGCAAGCGTGTGAATCAGGCTCTCGGTTATTCCTGCATAAAGATATTCATGATGAATTCCTCAAATCTCTGAAAGCAGAATTTGAATCTGTCCAGGTTGGTGATCCGTTGGAAAAAGAAACCCAAATGGGAAGCCAGATCAGCCAGGAACAGATGGAAAAAATTCTCAGCTATGTCGATATTGCGAAAAAAGAGGGCGCAACTATTCTGACTGGCGGCAAACGGATTACTGGCGAAGGTTATGATGATGGCTTCTTTATTCAACCAACCATCATTATCAATGCCACTAATGAAATGCAGGTAGCACGCGAAGAAATCTTTGGTCCTGTATTGACAGTCATTCCATTCAGTACGGAAGAAGATGTGATCAGAATGGCAAATGATTCTGATTATGGTCTTGGTGGTGCTGTCTGGACACAAGATATCAACCGCGCATTACGTGTCTCCAAAGCTGTCAAAACGGGCCGTATGTGGGTTAACACTTACCATGAACTACCCGCTCACGCACCATTTGGCGGCTATAAAAAATCGGGCCTTGGCAGAGAAACACACAAAATGATGCTGGATTCTTATACTCAGGTTAAGAACATCTATATCAAAACCAGTGAAGAATAATATCAATCAGTAATTAATGATTTAAAGAAGCCTTCCAATCTGGAAGGCTTAGATTGCAGGCCAACCTCACTCAAAATAATGAGGTTGGTTTTTTTCATTATGAAAAATGCTGTGTCTATTTTTCCCTATTAAACCGGTTTGATCGCCCACCCAAGCATCATTTTGACCTGCGTACAAAAAGAGCGTTTTGAGCAACACTGGCAGAGATTCTCCGCAGCCTGATAATACCGGTATCCCTCGCGGCTAGTGGCGGTATATTATCTAATGATCACAGAAATCATTAGATAATTAGTAACTACAATACCAATAGACAAGTCAAGATTTTTATTTGTAATCCCAAAAATTTAGCAGACCGTAATGTTAATTTAATAAAAAATATCCCATAGGTTTATAATATCTTGGTGGAACATAAAGATCATAGCCATTTTCTTTACAAAATAATCTTAACTCCATAACTGATCCAACAGAAAGTTTCTCATAGATATCTTCGAAATATTTTTCCACAGTACGGCATGAAATACCCATTTTGACCGCAATATCTTTATTACTGAGACCACGGCAAAACAGGAAAATAACCACCCACTCTTTCTCTTTTAATATATCGTTCGGCGGCTTAAATTTAACAGGGGTAAACATATGATGTTTAATATAATGAGCCATTGCAAAATACTCTATTTCTCTGGCATGGGAAACCACACCAATACATTGATTATTTTCATCCATTAATGGGGATTTGTTATAAAAATAAGATCTAAATCGTTTACCTTTCCCTACTGGATAAATCCCTATTGCTGATATTCGCTGCATATGCTTTAAGACCTTACTGTCGTGCTCTTCAAACAAATGGGCAAGATCATGAAATGGTGTGAGTAATTCTTTTTCAGAATACCCAATAACATCAAAATCTTTAGGGAGTTGATTAGCTTTAATAAATACCCTATTTGCATAAATAAAACGGAATTCTCTATCTTTTACAAACCACAGTTCAGAGCTTCTATCCCACATATTTGTTAGCTGATGCGTAATTAAAGGTAAATTTTTGCATCTCGATTGATTCATATTATAGGCAATCCTTAAGACATTATTTTTCACTAAATTATTTAATATATAAGTGAATATCCTTGCAGGTAATAGTGCTCCCAACTTCTCATAAATAACAAATAACGGAAAATACGGTATTATAGAAGGCCAAAACACACATAATCGATGAAGATTACGAGTTATATTCCTTCTACATCGGTCAATTAGGCATCCAAAATAAAATTACTACATGTTAATACGATAAACAGAGTAGCTAAAGAATACAGAGTGATAGGATAATAAAAATTTTTCG
>NZ_JBHFKW010000045.1:0-33197 GCF_042879395.1 Photorhabdus sp. RM322S | reverse complement strand
ATTTGACAAAAACTTTGATCGTGCCTCAGGCACTTAGTTCCCTTCTTAAGCAAACCTCAGGTTATTTAGTCGTTTCATTAATAACTCATCCTTCATTAAATATCGGGAATAATGGTATTACTATTTTTCCCAATCGATTGTACTTCGCTGTTGACGGGTTTCCCGTTAGGAATAAAAATGTCTTTTTGATTCAATTGAGCCTGCTTACTATTGTAAAAACAATGTCAGCCTTCAAGAGAAGCAGTAATTCGCCAATTATTTGTTTATGTTTCTAGTAGGAAGTGAGATGTCCAATCACGATAGTTAAAGTTACTCTAATGACATTATTTTAATACCGAAAATCAACTACCCCGATACTAGAAACATTGGTGGCTATCATCGCCAGCATAGATTTGTGGTTAAAAATACGACTAAAATTTTGCAGACTCCAAGAGCTTTGAGTGTATAAAAAAAGAGAGTAATATAGCACCAAGTGCTATATTTAAAAGTAACAGGATATCAGCCACGATGCGCATATTCAAAACGAAGTGGTTTACCAAGACTGCAAAATCGCATGCTATCAAAGATGGTGAATTATTCCGAGCTATTGAAGCTGTCATGCAAGGGAAAGCGGACAATCTTGGCGACGGTGTTTATAAGAAGCGCCTCAACCAGAATCGTGATCGGGCCATCATATTAGCTAAAGGTGGAAAGAGCTGGTTCTATACCTTCCTCTATGCTAAACAGAATATGGCAAACATTGATGATCGCGAACTGGCTGGATTCAGGGAGCTAGCGAAACATTACGCTGGCCTTTCAGATGAAAAGATTACAGCGATGATTAAGAACAAAGAACTGGTGGAGATTTGTTATGGCCGCAAAAAGTAAATTTAAAAGTCCTGCGTTTGAAGCTATCCATAGCGCTGCTTCTGGATTATTTAGCGTTGGTGCAATTCCACAAGAAACTATGCGTAGCTTTGATAAAGCTTGTATCGATAGTGTTAATGATCTTAAGCCTCTTGAGATCAAAGAATTACGCGAGAAACTGAATGTAAGCCAGCCAGTTTTCGCTCGTTATCTCAATACCAGTGTTTCAACGGTTCAGAAATGGGAAACCGGGGTAAAGCGTCCTAGTGGGTTGTCGCTGAAATTATTATCTGTGGTTCAGAAGCATGGGTTGAAAGTGTTGATGTGATATAAAAAATGGCCCGCTATACTGTGGGCCATTTTTACTTTTATGACTGAGAGTTAATCAGCTTATTAAAGAATTAATCAGGCAAATCTCTTCCTGCCAATCATGGTATCTGCCCACGCCGTCGTAATAACCGCTTTCGCCTTACTATCCAGATTCTCAATAAAACCATTATCCCCCGCTGTCGGGGCAAAACCGCTCATGGCTTGGATCAAGGAATCAACCGCATTGTTTGAAAGTGTGAGAAATTCACGCTCTCCCGACAGATCCTTATTACCCATCTGCGTCACCAGTTTGGCACGATGACCATTAAAGTAATCGTTAAAGGTGACTGAACCTACTGATTCAAATATGCCCTGAGCACTGTTGTCCTGAGTATGACGATTCACTGATAACACCAGATCATATCCGCTGCGCTGGAACCACAGGTTTTGCCAGTTAATGCCGTTCAAGACAATCATATCTTCAGCGTTGATATCGCTAACGTGATTATCAATCACCTCGGTGCTGACCACAAAGCTGTCTACATCTGCCCCGCCCTGGAAGCTGTTCTGATAACCCCCCAGTACCAGCAGATCCTGCCCCTCACCACCGTCAAACTGACTGAACTTCGATATTGCCGCCGCGATCAGGTGATCATTACCTTCTCCACCATCGATCATCGCATGGTAGCCCATCAACTTAATGACATCGTTACCGATGCCGCCATCAATTCGGTTGTCATTACCAAACACTCTGGCAAAATCATCACCTTCATTCAGGTCAACTTGATTGTTATTACCGATGGTCACCGCATAATCCCGATCTTCCCCGGTATCCACCCGATTGTCGTTACCGGAGGTGATGACGTAATCCTGCCCGCTACCGGCATCAATAAGACCTTCTTCACCAAAGATAAATGCCTGATCATTACCTTCCCCCATGAACACATGGTTAATACGTCCGGCCATCACCGCGGTATCATCACCCGCACCGCCAAACATCATGTTTTCACGTCCCATCAGGATGCCCAGATCGTTACCTTCGCCCCCGGTATAGATGTTGGATATCCCCATGGCATAGAACACGTCATCACCGCGGCCACCCCAAAAGTTGTTGTTATCGCCCAGATAAGCACCCAGATCCTTACCGTCACCACCCCAGTTGAAGTTGCTGTTGCCCAGCGACATATGAATATCACCGTCTCCTTGCAAATGGCCGCTGTTACGCAGAAAATCGAATGTTTTCTCTTCCATATTAAGCAAGTCTGCCGTCAGGTTCTCTTTCAGATTGGTGATTAACGATTTCATTTCTGTTTGCTTATCTTGGCTGAATATCGTCGCAAACAGGTTAGGCAGGTTCAACGCGTTAAAACCCAATGTACGATCCGGGTTGCTAGTGTCAGTCGTTGGCCGGTTGATTTGCACTTTTTCAATATTATCTGGCAGTACCGGACTTTCTTCCTTAATTTCTTGCTGTTTTAAGCCATGACTCTCCGCAAATGACTTCACCCCATCCGCCCCCATATCAATGCCAGATTGCAAATCTGCAAACCATTGATCGGGATCAGCAAAAACTTTCAGTGGTTCACCACTGAATTCTCCAATGATTTCAATCATCTCTTGCAAAATAGCGACACCATCAACCGGTTCGCCTGTGCGGGAGACTATACGCCCCTCCGCGGTGTAATCTACGCCAAAGATATCTGCAAAGGTGGTGTCTGCCCCAACCCCCGACAATCGACCAAGCACTCTGTTCTTAAGCTGACGCGGCAAGTCGTGCGGATTATAGGTGAAGGTCGTCTTTACTAGACCGGTTGCCGTAATCTCCTGGGTCATCAGACCAAACAGCGATCCCAGGTTGGTATCCAAAATCGATTGGATGTTGTCGCCAAACATCACGTTCCAGTTACCCATTGTCACCTGAATATCCGCGCCCTGACCACCAACCGCAAAGTTGAATGCCAGCGTTTCATTAGCCTGACGGAATTGGTCCGCACGACTCATGTTACTGGTGTCAGCACGATACCCATTGTTGCTCAACCACGCGTTGTATTTTTTATTCAGTGTTAATTCGATATCGTTTTTCAGCGCACGGCTGCTACGTTCATTTTGGGAATCCAGATCAATCAGGGTGTGATAATCCACGCTGCTGGTTTGATCCAAACCGGACATATCCTGAATAAACTTTTTCGCACCAGCCAATGTCCATTGTTCATTTTGCGCAACTAACCACATCTGTCCTTCATCAGAACGGGCAATGCCTTGCAGTACGTCCGCAATATGCGCAGCGCCATCAAACGGATTGATCAGTGGCGGCGTCGGAATGGATTTATCCATCATCACAATCAGGTCGTTACTGCGGCCCATGTTGAAGCTCACATTATGATTACCGATAAACATCTGCGCCCCTTCAAGCGCCTGATAGCCACCAATATCAAAGCTGTGTTTACTCTCACCATTACCGATATGAACCATTAGGTTGTTGTCACCAAAAGTCAGTGATTTAACACCACCGGCACCCACTTTGATGCCAACGTTCGATGTTCCCCAATGAATCGCGGTAAATTCCCCCTCTCCCACATTGATCTGGATATTGCCGGAATAACGCCATTGGTTGCTGTTCGATCTATCACCGAAATGACTATTCATCCTGATCCTGCGCTTCTCCGGCGCGGTGAAAATATTCGCATTCTTTGCAATCGTCCCTTTAGCCGGCTCATCTGCGTTGGCTATCCCCACAAGGGAGAGGTTGATGTCACTCTCCGCAATACCACGCACGACCCGCTCTGTACTGGTCGTCAGTTCCCCCTGATCATCCCACCGGAATATGATTTTGTTATCAGACAGGTTGTTAACCCATTGGTTATTTTCGTCACGGGTAAATTTACGGCCTGTTGCATCAACCGCAACTTCACTACGGCGGGCCGAGACATCACTGCGGATCCCCTGCTTGTCCAATGCGTTAATAAAATGGCGGGCAAAACCGTCCCGCTTGTCATCACTTATCAACGAACAACCTACGATACTGATGTGGCTGGGTTTATCCATCTGACTAAAATATTGGCTGAACTGTTTGAGTTTTACCGCCAGCTCATCGGCACTGTAACCACTCAAACGACTGTTATTCTGTTCTGATTCATCACGACCATGACCGACAATCTGCCAGCGTAATTTGCCCGATAATTTAGCCGGATCACCATAGACAACCCGGTACTGACCGTCAGAATCAAGCTGAACAACAACGCTGGAATCCGGATGCTTACCTGCCAGATTGGCCGCAGCTTTAGCAACGACCGGATCATTTTCTGTCTGAATAATAATCTGACCATCAAAACGCGTTTCACGACCATCGGTTTGAGGTGTAACCGTGATGCGTTCCCAAGACTCAACATTTTTATTTTCGATAACATCATTTGATGACAAGCTTTCCAGCGCAGGGATCGGCGTTTTAAGTGTCAGTCTATTTACCGTCGGATAAGTAAAGACTTTACCGACATTCAACTGCACAAAGTTGACAGCTTGCTTAATGTTGTTGCCTTCAACTTCAACCAAGACTTTCCGACCCTGTTTAGTCGTCACTTCTAACGTTATATGATCTTCACCGTAATCAACCACTCGCCCGGTCGCACCTGAACCCAGGGTAAAATTCCGGCCTTGCTCTTTTAATGCGCGCAGTACGTAATCCTGTTCACCATCACGCGCCCTTTTCCAGAAACCGTCGTATTTCGCAATGCGGCTTTCTTCAAATTTATTGAATTGAACATAGAAACTTTGATCCTTCTGTTCACTCGCCTGAAATTTATATTTCGTGAGGTATCCTTTATGGAAAGAATCCATAAAACGGCGGAAGTCATCAAAGTTGGCAAACGATTTTGCCCCATAGTTAGGATCATAGAATGACCAAACTGTTTGAACTCCGTTTTTGTGTACCACCACTGACATTGCGTGATCTTCAGACATAAATGTCATGTAAGTCGATTTACTCACATTACGCAGTTTATCCATGACAAATTCATAACCTTCAGCCTCATAATTCAACGCATTATTGATGTTCGGCCCGGTCAGCCCATTGGCTTTTAACTTGCCACCATACGCGGCATTGGCTGCTCTATGTGCAGCAACCGTGGAGCTATCCATCGACTGGCTGTGCTGTATTGATAATATATCTTCAATCGCCGGGCCAATATTTTGGCGACGATATTGGTTCAACAAAGCGGATTCAATGGAGCCAATATCTGTTCTCTTATTAATTGATGTATCGTTGTACGCTTTAATGGCATCTTTCAGCCACATCATATAAGCTTTGCCACCCCCTAAACCATGTACCCGCTCTTCAATCAAGTAACGGGCAGACAGGGCAAAACATAATCCTTGCATGAGTTTTTTAGACTCAGCCGTGTCTCCCTTGGTCAGGCGTACACTGCCAATTTCGGGAATGATTTTCCCGAGTTTTTCCAGCAAGTTGCTACTCTGGCTAAAATAAAATGAATGATCCCTCAGCTCTTTTCCACGTGCTCTGACATCAAAGATTTTGTTATCAATTTTTTGCAGTATGTCCCCTTTGGCAGCATTATAATGTTGAGCAGCAGAATGATCCGTCAACACGGTATCTGGCGTATTCACCAAATATTGAATCCCGTTATTGAACTGTAGACGGTTACCCACGTGTTCAGTATTACCCAGCGCTTGCAGATTTTCTTTGCCCAATCCCTGACTAAACCGCCCATCTGCGGATACAACAGTTTCAGGGTTGATCCGGCTGCCGATTTCTACATTATCCTTTAGCTTATACCCCTCTCCAGACAAACCACTGCCATATGCTCCCACACGTTCGGGTTTAGCATGACCACTCTGCTGCGCTCCTTTCGCATCCTCTTTTGCCTGAGACGCTTTATTTTCCGCTGCTGTAATGTCACGCTTGCCACGACGTTCAGCACTCTGATAGGTGGTATTAGCGTCATCTTTCGCTTTTCCGGCCTGCCATTGTTGTGAAAGCGCCTCTGCCTTTTTCCATTCCGCTTTTATTTGTGCATTTACGGTATCTTGCATTGAGCCGACACAATGCTGTTCACTTTTCACTGCGCCAGCTTCTGATATTGCAACCGCTTTTTTGACTTCGTGTTGGTTAGTGATAATAACTTGCTGTGTATTATCTAATTGTTGTTGAGAAACAGAACTTGCTTGATTTAATTTATTTTTAACGCTGTTTAACAAACCACCAGCGAAACGATTGCGCCACATGTCACCTGATGTACCATCGTAGTTGGCGTAACTATCAAGCGCATCCAAACCGTCAGCCATGGAAATCAGTTCATCCGTCACCGCTTGAGCTTCTTCTTTCACTGCGTCACGCGGTGCCTGACCATTCGCCCCCAGCGCGTTTTGATCGGTTAGCGCCAGTTGGGATTGTAATTTTGCCGTTACTGCCCGCTGTTTATCTTTTTCTTGTTCCAACAGTTGACGAGCACTTTCCGCTTTCTCTTTATCATTTAATGCATTTTGCGCCGCTTTATCCTGTTTCACATATTCGGTAATGGCATTGGCTTGTAGTGAACTTTCAGATTTAGCAACAATATTATCCAAAACATAACCCACCCCATCATTTAAGCCGGTACCTCTAAACTCAATGCGGTTTCTGCCTTTTTGGGCGATCAATTCCAGCGTTTCATGTTGCCATTTAGTGATATCTCCAGCCGTTGAGAATACCTCTTCATTATTCCAAAAAACCTTCATGCCATTGTTCGTGAGATAAGCATTGGGACGATTGGCAAAATCAAAACTCAGGGAAATAACCTCCCCTTCATACAAATTTTGCAGATCCTGATAAATCGTGGTGTTGGCATGAGTATCAAGTTCGCTGACCCGTTCCCCATGATCTGAATTATCAAGACCATAAGCACTTGCGGGGCTATATGCCTCAATACCATGAGTTGACTGCCAGCCATAATCCCCCTGCTCAAAGTCACCGTTGACAATCAATGACATCTCAGCTTCTGCAACCACGTTATCCAGAACGTAGCCCAGCCCGTCATCATCGCCTGTCCCTTTAAATTCAACCCGGTTATCGCCCTCTTTTGCCATTAATCTCAGCGTCTGGGTTTGCCATTCTGTTTGATCACCCAACGTCGAAAATACACGTTCACCGTTCCAGAAGACCTCCATGCCATCACCAGCAGACATGTCCAAACGTCCTGCAAAGTCGAAACTCAAGATAATAATTTCGCCCTGGTACAAGTCTTGCAGATCTTGATAGAGGGTCGTGTTACCTACAACATCAAGTTCACTGACTCGCTCACCATGCCAGTCATTATCAAGACCATAATTGCCCGCGGGGTTATAGGCTTCAATACCATTGGTTGACTGCCATCCCAAGTGCTCTTGTTCAAAATCACCGTTGATAATCAGATTTTTATTTTTGTTCGATATGGATTTGATTTTTCGATTCAAAATGCTTTCAATCTGGTCAGTGTCTGGCGTGTCGATATCTGTCACTGAAGCACTAAGATGATGGTTTAAGTCCGAACTTATCGGCTCAACTTGCTCCATTTTGAAGCCATTAATGGCAGAAACTTCCGCTAAATTAATCGCCCCCCGGCCTCTACGGGTACCGGATGTGTTTGATTCACTACCGTGAACCAAATAGTTAATCGCCTGACTGCCACCCACACCTAAGGCAGTCTGTTTGATATTGCCAAACAGGAGAGAGAATTTGTTGTCTGCAAGGTTGTTTACGGAAAGGCTGTAGAAATCACCATTACCAATTTTAATCGCCACATTATTACATGCATAAGCGGCATGGAACGCCAAACCATCACCGATCTGAATATTGGCGTTGTTTTCTCCTTTCATGACCGCGACATTGAGACCATTGCCAACTTTGGTATTAATATTGTGGTTGCCCCACGCCATGTTAACCGAAACACCATCTCCAACTCTGGTATTGACGTTAAGGTCACCCTGCGTTACCGCGACATTTAAACCATTCCCGACAGTGGTCGTAATGTTAGTTCGGCCTTTAGCCACTATCACCTGCCGGCCATCACCCACTTTGGTGACGATATTTTTATCACCCCACAAAGCGTTAAAACTGTCACCCTGACCAATGTGGGTCGCAATATTAACATCACCTTTGGCAAGCACTACATTACGTCCAGCGCCGACCTTAGTGATAACATTCGCTTCGCCCCAAGCTCCGGTATAGTCATCTCCATCACCGACATGGGTGATAACATTGGCATCGCCCTGAACCACAGTGACTTCTTGCCCATTACCAACTTTAGTAATGATATTTACTTGACCTTTAGCGAAGTTGTCACGGTCGCCATCACCGACATGAGTCAGGATATTGGCTTCACCCCAAGCAGCGTTAACACTGGTTCCATCACCTATTTTGGTGATGAAATTGGCCTTGCCTTTGGCAAAACCGACGGTAGTTCCATTACCAATATGGGTCATCACATTACCTGCATCGGAACTGAGCAAGCCGACCATTGTCCCTTCACCTACTTTGGTCAGAATATTGCCCCGGCCAAAAAGGACACCCGCAGTTGCCGAATTGCCCACATGAGTCATGGCGTTCGCTTTGCCAGCCGCCACTACGCCCATAAAATCATCACCCACTTTGGTCACGATATTCGCTTCACCTTGGGCCAAAACACCGGTTAAACCTTTACCTGCATGAGTCATGATATTGGCTTGACCAAACATTGCCGCCAGCGTTGTACCATCGCCAACTTTGGTCATGACATTCAGTTCACCGGCAAACAAGCCAATACTGGTGCCTTTACCCACATGCGAATAGATATTGGCCTTACCCAACATCACAGTGGTTGTCAGATCATCACCGACTTTTGTCAGCACATTGGCACCGCCGATTATGACAGCAAAAGTATCGCCATCCCCCACATGGGTAAAGATATTAGCTTTACCCATCATCGCTGACAAAACCATGCCGTTACCCACTTTGGTGGCAATATTGCCTTTTGCCAGCATCAGGGCAACGCTGGCACCGTCGCCAATATGGGTAAACACATTGCCGACCGCTGCCATCAGCGCCAGCGCATTGCCATCCCCCACTTTGGTGAAAATATTACCCAAACCGCCCATCAACGCCCAGGCGTCACCGTTGCCAACATGGGTGAAGAGATTGCCTGCTCCCATCATGGCCGCAATCGCCGTTCCATTGCCGACTTTAGTAAAAATATTGCCGGCCGCTGCCATTACGCCCAGTATCTGACCGTCACCAACTTGGGTAAGTACGTTGCCTAAACCAAACATGATGCCAAGCACATCACCGTTGCCGACTTTCGTCAGAATATTGGCGCCTCCCAGCATGACGCCCGTCGTGTTACCGTCACCAATATGAGTCAATACGTTTGCGCCACCGCCCATCAGCGCCAATACATTACCCTGACCTTTCTTAGTAAGCACATTCGCGCCACCCAGTGCAATCGCTGTGGTGTCTGACCTATCACCATCATCACTGATATGCGTGATAATGTTAGCGCCACCGAACATACCCGAAACCAGATCACCGGCCCCCAATCTGGTCAGCACATTGGCCCCTCCTGACAGCACCGAAGAGATATTCCCGATGCCTTTTTGAGTCATGACGTTAAAACCCCCCGTCGCTAACCAGTTAGCGTGACCATGACCTATTTGCGTGTGCGTATTGTAACCACCCTGCATCACCACCTGGCTGTCGCCATTGCCTTTGTGGATCGAAATATTGCCAACCGCCAAAAGATGCGCCAGGTACAGGCCATCACCGATCCGCACCAGTACGTTAGCAGCGCCTCCTGCGTTAACATCCATTGTGCCACTCCGGCTTTGGTGAACAATAACGTTGGCTAAACCCGCACCATAAAACGTCAAATCGCCCTGTTCGCCACTTTTTATAATGACGTTAGCCGCACCTCCGCCCTCAAAATTAACATTGCCGCGAGTGACACTGGATTCAATCATGTTTCCACCCCCGACACCGATGAAATTAATGTCGCCCGAACTCTCATTGATATCCGGTTGTTCAAATTCTTCAGTACGTTCTAATTGCTCAGAAATGCGGTATACCGTATCAAACTGATATTGCAGCTCGCTTAAGGTACACCCACCTGCTTTTATAGGGCTGTATCCATTTGCAGGAGAAAAATCTTCATTAGCCAAATCACCGGTATGATCACCCGCTTTGTACCACGCTTTGGCAAGATATTGCAGTGAACCTGTTTCAGGATCATCCGCTAATTCAACCAGCACGACTTTGGTGTATGATTCTATATATGTGGCATACACATAAGTATTAGGTTGACGGTTCCATTTAACCGCGGAAACATCCACTTTCTGGCTGTCGGAAAAGATGGCGTGTCCACCCATTTTGGCATCAGAGAGCGTGATATCCTCCACATTGACCGATGTGCCGACAATATAAGTTACCCACTCATTTTCCAGTACATTTTCTTCGACGCCCTGAACAGTCATTGGCTTCTGATGTTCAACCGTTAAATTGAAAAGACGGTAAGCACCGTTAACATTAATATCGACAAATCCATTGAGTGAATAAATATTTTGCGATGCGAGATTTTCAAGATGATTACCTATTTTATACCAGGAACTGGCGTAATAATTGAGCTTACCGGTGACAGGATCATTTTGCAGTTGAATTTTGCTGACATGCGTGTACCGATTATCGGTAAATGCAAACAGATAAGTATTTGGCTCTGTGGTTGATTTAACCCCCGTCACTGGCTGAAGCTCCCGGAGAAAATCACCGCCCATCATCGCCGTTGTCAATACGATCTCCTCAGCCAAGGCATATTCTAATGCCCCACCGATTCCCTCATTATGATAAATTCTATTTGCGGTTATATCTGATCTGGTGATTTCATTATAAGCACCGGTACCGGAAAAATTGATATTGCCATGAGCAACATTAGAATAGATTTTATTGTCACCACCAATCCCTTCAAAAGTAATATCACCATGAGTTTGCTGGTATTTGTCTTCACTTTGATACAGACGTTCAATTCGGTTTGATGCGCCTGCGCCACGTAAAATAATATTTCCCTCTTTACCCTTACGTACAATGTGATTATCAACACCGGCACCATTAAAAATGATATCACCACGTTCTATCCGCGAGCTGATGCGATTTGCTGCGCCTGCACCATGAAATATCACATTACCTTGAGACCCTTGATAGGATTTAAACCAAGTACGGTCGATGTTATTACCCGCACCCGCTCCGGCAAAATCCAAATTACCTCTGTCTGTTTCGTGCCATAATTTGTTGTAACCACCTGCACCATTAAAGTCTATATCACCGGTTAAACCTTTACGCTCCAAACTGTTATAAGCAGCAATACCTGCAAAATCCAGATTACCATGGTCACCTGAATGTTCCATGGAAACACCTCCGGCAGCACCCGAAAATGCAATATCACCATCCCCACTCTTATCAATATTTGCGTAACCCGCGCCACCGGTTACTGACAGATCGCCATTGGAATCCGCTATCTCTAAATATGCAGCCCCACCAACCACGGTGTCATGCCCGGTACCGGTATATACCTTCGCCGCAATCGAACCGAGAGTAATATGATCATTCCCACCACGAGCATAAATATAACCACCAAATCCAATAGCATTAATATCATTATTATTATCATCAGCAGAATAGTTTCCGGTGAAAAAATACTGTGTACTACTATTTAATGATTTACCCATAGGCAATCCTTTAGTTTATTTCTTTTTCAGATCAGCAAAATACATAAAGAGAAAAAATCTTGGTTGTTATTGATATCTAAGATAATTTATATAAATATTTCAGGCATGCTCTTACCTAATAGGAGTTTATTAATGAAAGCAAAATACAATAAACAAAAAATTAAACTCAGCGGAATTCTGAGTTTATGTGTCTATAAGTTCTTTTAAGTCATTCTTTGATTAATTAGGTGAATAAATCGAGCGAAATAATATAGAGCATAAATTTAAAAGCAATATTCACATAAAAAAAGTCTTCTTATCCCCCTACACATTGCCTAATACCCAACATTATCATCATTAATGTGAATAAGTTAATAAAGCGTAAATTAAATCAATCGCAGCTTGTTTTTTATTCAAAACTTATTTAAATAAAAAATTAATTAGTTAAGTCATTAATATTATCAATGTGAAAATATAGAAAAGTTTAATTTATCTCTTTGAAATAAAGGGATAAATTAATAAAATAACTTGGATTCACATAATAAGAGTCACTAATGAAGGGCATGAATCACAACAGCAGAGCTAATCGGTAAAAAAACAGCCAGTATCCCCCCATTTTTTGGGCGAAATTACGCTCATAACAAAGCACGAGTAACAAGAAATAGTTGTAGCGACCTAAAAACAAAAAGCACCAAACCTGCAATCAACGGCAGTTTTCAACCCACATTATTTTATAATAAAAAATCACAGCCACTCGATCACTACCTCAAATAACTTGCCTGATTGTCGTTTATATGCGACAATTTATTCAGTTAAAGATGCAGAGGTAATCAATGCGATACCGGATTGAACGCTATCAGGATAGACAAGGGAATGTCCCTTTCACCGACTGGATAACGAAATTAAGGAAGAAACACCGCCAAGCCGCCGCAAAAATAGATAACCAGATAGACAGAGCCGAAGCTGGAAACTTTGGAGATCACAAATTTGCACGGGATGGCGTTTGGGAAATGCGAATAAATTTTGGAACAGGTTATCGAATCTATTATTCGGTGGAAGGAGAGGAAATCGTTATTCTTCTTCTTGGTGGTGACAAAAAGACGCAAGATAAAGACATAGATACGGCAATTGAGTATTTACAGGACTACAAGGCGAGGAAACCTAATGAAAATGAGCAAAACTAAAGAGGCTAATCCTGTGGCAACTAATGGCAACTTTTCGCGTTCAGTCGATCACGATGCAGCCATGATTGCAGAACTGAGAGCCGATCCAGATTACGCAGAGATCTACTTACAAACTGCATTAGAAGATATTTACGAAGAAGGGGGTATTCCTTCGTTTTTAACCGCACTTCGTCGTGTTGTGGAGGCTCGCGGAGGCATAGGTGAAATCTCTAAAAAATCGGGTTTATCTCGTCAGCAACTCTATAAGACGTTATCAGAATCTGGCAATCCGACGCTCTCTACGCTAACAGAGATAACCAGAGCAGCAGGTGTCCGACTTACTTCTTCGATTCACGCATAAAATCCCTGCGCAAATCGAAAAACCGTTGCTACGCAACTGATTATGGAAGGGCTTATAGGCGACAGTGTGTTTTTCACTCAGACACATGCCGTTAAATTGCCGGTGCAGGTCAGCGATGGAGGTGCAGTTTCCTTTGCTCAGTGCGGCAATCAGACTGAGAACTAGAGACTGTGGTCCAATATTTCTGAGCCGTTCCATAAAGCCACATCGGCGGGCGGTTTTTTCAAGAAAAACGTCATTGAAGAATGGCATTAACTGAAGTTTTGTGGGGATAATTGTCATCGGCTTTATTCTCTGATCTCGGTATTTTGTTTGGCGACAATTATCAGATCATAAATAAAGCCTTTTTTCTAGCTAAAATAACCGGTTGGCGCTAAAGATCCTGTTTATGATACGCCGATAAAGTATCAGCGTTAATGGGACATTTGTTCAAGCTCACTCTGGCTCAATCCGGTGGTTTTCATTATCGTTTCACGATCGATTCCGCTGTTCAGCAATGCATGCGCGATTTTTAGAGTTGCCTCTTGGCACCCTTCCTGACGTCCTTCCTGACGCCCTTCCTGACGCCCTTTCTGCTCCAGTTTCTGCGCTATTGTCATCAGTACCTCCTCATACCTCGGGGACTGTTCTGCCAGTCGCCGGATAAAACCCTCTGGATCGGCGGTATCTCCCACCTGTAATAAGTAGTTTAACATGCTTTTTAGCTGTTCATCCGTATAGTAATCATACGTCAGCAGCATAACCAGTTCTTGCAGTAACTCCGCCATATCTCGCTGCCGGATATGCTTTTGCACCATTTCCAGTAGCGCAACCCGTTTGTGCGTCAGGATTTCATCGTCCGAAATTACCGTCACATCTACCAGCGGGAATGCGCCGGAATAGATTTCCTTCGCCAGGGCCGGATCATCGAAGCAATCGAGCCAATGGGTACTCCACGGATACGGCTGTATTTTCCCGTGATAGAACAACACCGGAATGACCAGCGGCAATTTTTCATGTCCCTGCTCCAGATGCCGTTGCATTGCGGAAATACCGTATCGCATCAGCCGGAATGCCATCATCTTGTCCGGGGAACTCTGATGCTCAATCACGCAATATACGTATCCGTCACCCTGCGCTGTTTTTAACGAATACAGGATATCAGAATAATGCGCACGCAGATTATCTTCAATAAACGACCCTGATTCCAACCGCAGTGTATCCAGATCACAAACTGCCCGTAATGTTGCAGGCAAATGTATCTCCAAAAAGTCCCTGGCAGTATCAATATGACCTAAAAACTGTTTAAAAACAGCGTCATGTGGCGTTGGTGTATTTTTTCTCTTCATCGGTGAATGGTAGCATACTTTCTTTTATATTGAAGGAATATTAAGCAAGAAACCAAGCGGATTGAGCAGCAGAAATAACAACTGCCACTTCAAACAATGGCCCACCTGTTCTGTGAGCCACTTTTATTCTTATTACAACTTTTTTCTTATCTTTTACTTTTATTATAAAGCGTTAGTCAGGCAAACTTCCCCTTGCCGATGGTGGTATCTGTCCACGCCATTGCAATAGTGACTTTCGCCTTACTATCCAGATTCTCAATAAAACCATTATCCCCCACTGTCGGGGCAAAACTGCTCATAGCCTGAATCAGAGAATCAACCGCATTATCTGATAATGCCGTAAATTCACGCTCTCCTGATGCATCTTTATTACCCATTTGAGCCACTAATTTGGCGCGATGACCATTAAAGTAATCATGAAAGGTGACTGACCCCACCGATTCAAATATACCCTGCGCGGTTTTATCCTGAGCAGGACGATTTACCGACAACACCAAATCGTATCCGCTGCGCTGGAACCACAGGTTTTGCCAATCAACACCGTTAAACAGGATCATATCTTCTGCGCTAATATCGCTAACCCGGTTATCAATCACCGCTGTGCTAACCACAAAGCTGTCTGCACCCGTGCCACCCTGGAAGCTGTTCTGATAACCGCCTAATACCAGCAGATCCTGACCTTCACCGCCATCAAACTGACTGAACTTCGAAATAGCCGCCGCTATCAGGTGATCATCACCTTCTCCACCGTTGATTACCGCATGGTAACCCATCAGTTTAACCGTATCATTGCCCAAATAACCGTCGACCCGGTTGTCATTACCAAACACCCTAGCAAAGTCATTGCCTTCACCCAGGTCAACCCGGTTGTTATTGCCGATGGTCACCACGTAATCCTGCCCTTCCCCGGCATCCACCCGGTTATAATTGCCGGAGGTAACAACGTAATCCTGTCCGTTGCCGGCATCAATAAAGCCGCCCTCACCAAAGACAAACGTCTGGTCATTCCCTTCCCCCATAAAAACATGGTTAATACGTCCGGCCACCACTGCGGTATCATCACCATTACCGCCAAACATCCAGTTTTCACGCCCCATCAGGACGCCCAAATCATCGCCTTTACCACCGGCAAAGATATTGGAAGTTCCCTGCGAGTAATAAACATCATCACCACGTCCTCCCCAGAAATTGTTGTTATCGCCCAGATAAGCACCGAGATCTTTACCGTCACCACCCCAGTTAAAATTATAATTCCCCAACGATACATGAATATCGCCATCACCTTGCAGATGACCACCGTTACGCAAGAAATCAAACGTTTTCTGCTCCATATTAAGCAAATCAGTCGTCAGATTTTTTTTCAAATCAGTGATTAATAATTTCATTTCTGTTTGCTTATCTTCGCTGAACATCGTTGCAAACAAATTAGGTAAATTCAGCGAATTAAAGCCAAATGCCCGTTCTGGTTTGTCATTGTTCTGAACATTCGCTCCGTTGATGCTCACCGAAGATCCTTGTTCCTGATTTTCATCAGGCGCTTTTTCTTTCAGACCATGACTTTCCGCAAATGACCTGACGCCCTCTTCTCCCATATCGATGCCCGCTTCCAAACTATCAAGCAACCTCTCTGGATGAGTGAAAGTTTGCAGTTGATCACCGCTAAATTCCCCAATCACCTCCAGCATCTCTTGCAAAATAGCCTCGCCATCAACAGGCTCGCCGGTGCGGGAAACAACTTGACCCTTCGCAGTGTAATTCACCCCAAAGATATCCCCTAAGGTGGTCTCTGCTCTGATACTCGCCAACCGGCCAACCAGCTTATTCTTAAGCTGACGCGGCAAATCCTGTGGATTATAAGTAAAGGTGGTTTTCGCCATACCGGTTGCCGAGTATTGCTGGGTCATCAGGCCAAACAACGAACCCAGGTTAGTATCCAGAATCGACTGAATATGGTCACCGAACATAAAGTTCCAGTTACCGGTTGTCACCTGGATATCCGCCCCCTGACCACCTACGGCAAAGTTAAAAGCCAGCTTCTGATTGGCCTGACGGAATTTATCCACACGGCTCATTTTGCCCATATCAGAGCTATTGCTATTTTCACCTAGCCACTGATTAAACGTCTTGTTCAGTGTTAATTCGGCGTCATACTGCAAGCCCCGGCTGCTACGCTCATGTTGCGAATCCAGCTCAACCAGCGTGTTGTATTCCACGCTGCTGGTTTGGTCTAAACCAGACATATCCTGAACATATTTCCTCGCACCGGCGATTGTCCACTGCTGATCTTGCGCCGCTAACCAATCCTGCTCTTCACCGGAGCGGGTAATACCTTGCAGTACACCAGCAATGCGCGCAGGACCATCAAACGGGTTAACCAGTGGTGGCGTCGGAATCGATTTATCCACCATCACAATCAGGTCATTACTGCGGCCTTGGTTGAAGCTCACATTACGATTACCGATAAACATCTGCGCCCCTTCAAGCGCTTGGTAACCGCCGATATCAAAACTCTGTTTGCTGTCACCATCACCAACGTGAACCATCACATTATTGTCACCGAAAGCCAGCGACTTAAAGCCACCGGTCCCCACTTTGATGCCCACATTCGACGTCCCCCAGTTGAGCGCGGTAAATTCTCCCTCACCGACATTCACCTGAATGTTGCCGGAGTAACTGAGCTGATTATTCGATTGATCGTTTGTGTTAATATTTTTACGCTTCTCTGGCTTAACGAAAATATCAGAATTATCCGCAATCGCCCCTTTAGTCACCGTGTCAGCCCCGGTATGACCGACCCTGGAGAGGTTGATATCACTTTCGGCAACCCCTCGAATCACCCTTTCCGTGCTGGTCACCAGTTCACCTTGTTCATTCCATCTGAATACGATTTTGTTATCAGGCAGGTTGTTAACCCATTGGTTATTTTGGTCACGGGTGAATTTACGGCCCGTTGCATCAACCGCCACTTCGCTACGGCGAGCTGAAACATCACTGTGAATACCTTGCTTGTCCAACGCTGTAATAAAGCGACGGGCAAAACCATCCTGCTTGTCATCACTGATCAAAGAACAAGCCACAATGCTGATATGCTCAGGCTTTCTGATTACTTTTTCGCCCAGTTTAGCGTTTTGATGAAACTGATTCAGTTTCGTCGCCAGTTCATCGGCACTGTAGCCACTCAGATGAATGTTATTTTTATCCGAGGTATCACGTCCATGACCGACAATCTGCCAGCGTAATTGTAATTTTTCAGATAATTTAGACAGGTCACCATAAACAACACGATATTTGCCAGTGGAATCAAGTTGAACCACCACGCTGGAATCCGGGTGTTTACCGGCCAGATTAGCCGCGGCTTTAGCGGCTACCGGATCATCCTCCATCTGAATAATAATCTGACCATCAAAGCGAGTTTCACGGCCATCAGTTTGTCGCGTCACCTTCTCCGTTTGCCAGGTATCAAGGGGTTTATCCTGATAACGGGTATCGTCGGTAATCGCAGGCTCTGACCCCTTATTGTTGCCGGATAGCGGATCTAACTCTGTCGCCGCAGGATGGTTTTGCGGTTTCGCCAGAACATGCTTTTCATAAAATTCCTGAGTTTCTTTAAAAGCGTTATCCAATGCCGGGCTTACCCATGCCTTACCTTCCTCTCCGGCAATATCGAACAGATCCCGATAATTGGCAGTGTAGCGGTTCAATACCCGCTCACGTTCATCACCTGTTGCCTGTAACGCCTTGTAAACAGCCAGACTTTCGTTGATGGAATGACCACCATCAAATACCAGAAATGCCAGGGTATTGAGATAACTCTGCCCGGTCGGGAAGTCAGGCTGCTTACTGGCAATATAATTATTGAGGTGAACCATGATATTGGTCGAACCAGACGCACCGGTCACGACAGAGTGCCCTTGGGCTAACGCATTACGCTCAAACTCAGTTTCCCCTCCGGGGACCAGAATACGCCCGGCTGCGACCTTTCTGCCGTACAGGAAATCATCATGCTTGTCATTCGCAGGCTGGTAGGGCAGCGCCGTACCATAATCGTTGGTCTGTTTTTCCGTTATTTCAACTTTGTACGTGACATCAGCCCCGGTAGTCAGTTGGGAACGGGTCGAACGAGCTTTGGTGATAACATCCTCATAGAAACGATCCCCTTCAATCTTCCAGACTGCACGATCCATCCCCATTCCGGGGGTGATAGCCATTTTTACCGCCAGAAACGGCACTTTAATCACAGCATAACCGTCATCGACCTTCGTCATCATCGTCTTGAAGTTGATAAAAGTCGGCTCGTCCAGAAATGTGGTTAATTCAGGTACCCGGCTAAACCAGGGGCGGAAATCCTGATTGATAGCCCTGGCAAAAAGTCGCATTTTAGCTGCAATGTGCTGGTCACGCACAACCTCATCCGGATAATAGCCACTTATCCACTGTTCAAACTCCTGCACCAAAAACTGGCCTGTCTGTTCAGCCGTGTCTCTGGCCTCCGGCGGTGCCGTTTTCACCCATTCATAAGCCAGTTCAGAATCAAAATGACGACCAAACAGGTTGTCAATATATTGTCCGGTCGCCTTTTCCTTGTGAGCATCGGCCAATAACTGTTGAGCCAGAGAGTGCAATTCGGGATGTGCCTGCAACTGGGTGGCCGCATCCTCAAAGAATTTGATGGCTTCCTGTTGTGTCACTTGTCCGGTAAGCCAAAGATTTCTGGCTCGTTCAACCAGAGGCATGCCTTCTGGGATAGCCGCCTGTTCCAATCGGCTGACGAAAATAATGATACTTTCACCTTCAGTCTTTGGCGCTTCCCGCGCTGCAACAGAGTTAATCTGAGTCAATGGCTTGATTTGCAAATCAGTGAGACGGTCAATTTCGCTTTGCGCGATATTCCCTTTCAAACCCACCACGCGCCCGATCCCATCAAATGAGACTTGCTGTTCAAACTGTGCAACCTGCTCAGGTGCCAGAGTCATCCCAAGGATCCCCGCGGATTCGGCTCTCTTGGCCTGAAGATGAGCAACCAGCTCCCCCATCTCAAAACGCAGGCTTTTCACCAGCTGACTGCGTTGGGTGAATTCTTTGGGATCATGCTGTTGCCAGTGAGCCAGAGCAGCTTCCAGCTGCAACACATGTGGTTCATCAAGCTGTTCAGCCGTTTTATTGAAAGCCTCACGCACTGCCACCAGCGCCTTACTCGGATTATCGACACGTATTTGACCAAAATTTCTCTTGGTAGAATCAATAAACCCTTTGTTTCCCTCACTCAATAAGAAAGGCTCAAACACTTTCAGCACATAAGACCGGGATTGACTCTTAGCTTCCACAGAAGTTTGCCCCAACCCTTGCAGATTGATTCCCGCAATCACCGGTGCTTTTCTGATGAGTTCCCTTGACCCATTTGAGGTTGGTGCCACAATGCTATCGGATGATGTTTCAGTAAACATTGAAATGATCGAAGCACCGGTATTTGTTGAGCGTTTACCCGTGTTGATTTGTAGCCGATTGATCGCTTGTTGTGCATTATTCAATGCGGCCAGATCCTCTTCTGTCAGTCCTTCGTTGATCCTACCACCGGCTTCCGTGTTTAACGCCGGATTGATACGGCGCTTCGGCTCTACCATACCGGTTAATCTATAAGCTTCCCCAGATAAGCCACTGCCCGTCGCCCCGATACGCTCTGGTTTGGCGTTATCAGCCTGCTTTACGCCTTTCGCATCAACCCGCGCCTGAATAGCCTTATCTACTGCCGCTGTACTATCACTTTCACCCCGTTTTTTGGCTTTTTCATACGCGGCATAGGCGTCACCCTCGGCTGCTTTTGCCCGCTGAAGCTGTAACCCTGCTTCTTTCTGTCTGAATTTCGCGTTTACCCGCGCTTTGACAATATTGTCATCTGCGTTCTCAATATTCTGGTGGCTTTTTACCAAACCAGCCTTTGATTGCCCGATGGCTTTTTTGACTTCTTGTCGGTTATCAGTCAAATGCCGCTGTGCATCACCTAATTTTTTCTGGGCAATGAACCTGGCTTCATTTAATTTACTCTGAGTACTGTTCAAATAGCCAACAGCAAACCGATTACGCCACTCATCACCTGATTTGCCGTCATAATCCGCATAGCCATTAAGCAAGTTCAGGCCTTGAGTCACGGCAAACAGTTCCTTTGTGACAGCCCGTGACTCTTCATTGACTGCGTCACGTTGTACTTGCCCATTAGTATTCAGCGCGTTTTGATCGATTGATTCCAGTTGGGACTGCGATTCCAAAATCGCTTTATGCTGCTTGTCTCTTTCTTGTTCAAGTCTCTGACGATCAACTTCAACTTTTTCTTTATCGCTTAACGCATTTTGCGCAGCTTTATCTTGTTTCGCATGGTGGGTAACCGCATCAGCTTGGGGTGATACTCCATTCTGAGCTAAATCGACATGATCTCCGACATGCAAGGCATTCTGGATAACCTCGGTATCAGGCGTCTCAGCCTGAGTTATCGTGCCTCTCAATTCTCTGCTCAGATCTGAACGAACTTCATCAATTTCATCCATCTGGAAGCCATCAATGGCAGAAACTTCCACTAAGTTAATCGCGCCCCTGCCTTTATTCGTCCCAGACGTGCTGGCCTCATTACCGTGGACCAGATAGTTGATCGCATGACTTGCCTCTACATTTAACACGGTCTGTTTAATACTTTTAAACAGCAAAGAGAGATTGTGGCTTGACGTATTGCTTTCCGCGACAGCAAAGCTGTAGAAATCGCCATTACCCACCTTAATCGCCACGTTATTGCGGGCATAAGAGGCATTGATACCCAGACCATCACCAATATGGATATTGGCATTGCCTTTACCTTTCATGACCGCAGCATTAAGACCATTGCCAACTTTGGTATTAACGTTATATTCGCCCCACACTGCGTTAACCGAAACACCCTCACCGACTTTGGTATTCACGTTAAGATCGCCATGCGTCACCGTCACACTTAAACCATTACCTACGATGGTTGTAATATTGGCTTTGCCTTTTGCCGCCGTCACCTGCATGCCATCACCCACTTTGGTGACGATATTGCCTTTACTCCATAAAGCATTAAAGCTACCACCCTCACCCACCTGGGTCACCACGGTGCCATCACCTTTGGCAAGCACCACATTACACCCATTGCCGACCTTGGTAATGACATTCGCGTTGCCCCAGGCTCCCGTGTAATCATCACCGTTACCAACATGGGTGATAATATGACTATTCCCCTGAACCACCGTGACTTCCCGTTTATCACCGATTTTAGTAATGATATTCGCTTTACCTTTAGCAAAGTTGTAACGCTCGCCATCTCCTACTTGAGTCAGGATATTGGCTTCACCCCAAACAGCGTTAACCCCCGTCCCCCTACCCATTTTAGTGATAATATTCGCGTTGCCTTTGGCGAAACCAACCGTTTTGCCATTACCTACATGGGTCATGATATTCCCCACATCGGAGATCAATAAACCAACCGTCGTGCCATCACCCACTTTCGTCAGAATATTGCCCTTGCCAAGCAGTATGCCAGCCGTTGTCGAGTCGCCCTCGTGAGTGACAACATTAGCCTTAGCTGCGGCCACAACCCCCATAAAATCATCACCCACTTTGGTAACAATATTGGCCTCACCCAATGCCAGCACGCCGGTTAAACCATCACCGTAATGGGTCATAATGTTCGCTTTACCAAACATTGCGGCCAATGTTGTGCCATCACCCACCCTGGTCATCACATTCAACTCACCAGCAAACAAACCAATACTTGCTCCTTCCCCATCATGTGTGTAGATATTCGCTTCACCAACCATCAAGCCGATGGTCAGCCCATGACCAACTTTCGTCAGGATGTTGCCTTGCCCGATCAGCGCCGCAAAGGTTGAGCCATCACCTATATGCGTCATAACATTGACATCACCAATCATCGCGGCCAGAGTCGTGCCATTACCCACTTTGGTTGCGATATTAGCTCTTGCCAACATCAGGGCAACGCTCATTCCATCACCAATATGGGTAAACACATTACCAGCGGCTATCATCAATGCCAGCGCATTGCCATCCCCCACTTTGGTAAAGACATTACCCAACCCACCCATCAGCGCCCAAGCATCACCTTTGCCAACATGAGTAAAAATATTGCCTGCACCCATCATGGCTGCAATCGCGGTTCCTCCCCCAATTTTAGTGAAGATATTGCCCGCAGCCCCCATCACACCCAGTGTCTGATAGTCACCAATATGGGTAAACACATTACCAATACCGAACATAATGCCGGTAGTATCACCATCTCCTACCTTGGTCAGAATATTGGCACCACCCAACATCACACCCGTCGTACTACCGTTACCAATGTGGGTAAGAACGTTCGCACCACCGCCCATCACCGCAACAGCATCACCTCTGCCTTTTTTGGCCAGAATATTGGTGCCGCCCAACGCAATGGCTGTGGTATCTGATATTTCATTATCACCAGAGATATGGGTGATAATGTTGGCACCGCCGAGCATACCGGAAACCAGATAACCCGCCGCGAGCTTGGTCAATACATTGGCGCCCCCCACCAATACCGAGGAGACTTTCCCTTTACCTTTCTGGGTCATGACGTTAAAACCGCCGGCCCCTAACCAATTCGCGCTGCCATCACCTATTTGGGTATGGGTGTTGTAACCTCCCAGCATAATAACCCGGCTGTCACCATTACCTTGATGGATCGAGATATTGCCAATCGCCAGAAGATGAGCCAGATACCGCCCGTCACCGATCCGAACCAGCACATTTGCTGCACCACCGGCATCAACGTCCATTTCTCCATGCCGGCTTTGATGAACAAGGACGTTTGCCAAGCCCGCGCCACGAAATGTCAGATTGCCCTCTTCACCACTTTTCACAATGACGTTAGCGCCACCCTCGCCCGCAAAATAAACATTGCCATGTATCACACTGGATTTAATAACGTTCCCGCCACCCACACCGCTGAAATTAATGTCACCGGTGCTGTCACCGATGTCTGTGGGTGATTTCACCAATTCCTGGTGACGATATTCTTCTGTATGTTCTAAATGCTCAGAGACACGGCGCACCGCATTAACTTTATATTGCAGCTTAGTGAGTGAATATCCCCCAGGCTCCATCGGGCTATAACCGCTTGAGAGTGAAAAATCTTCATTAGCCAGATCATCGGTATGATCGCCGGTTTTGTACCACGCACTGGCAAAATATTGCAGTGCACCGGTGTGAGGATCATTTTTCAACTCAACCTTCACCACTTTGGTGTATGACTCAACATATTTGGCATAAACATAAGTGTTCGGTTGACAGTTCGATTTCACCGCTGAAACATCCAATATCGAACCATCAGAATGGATTGCCCGCCCATGCATTTTGGCATCAATCAGTGTGACATCTTCTGCTTTGGCGGTAGTTCCACCCGCATAAGTTACCCAATAATTTTCCTGCAAATCTTCCTCAACGGTATGCCGAATAATAACGGGTTGATGATGTTCAAAGATTAAATTGAAGAGGCGGTAGCCATCATTGGTGCCTATATCGATAAATCCATTACTTGAAGAAATATCTTCCACAGCAAGATTTTCAAGGTGATTGCCCTGTTTATACCAGGAGGTCACGTAATAACTGAGTTTACCCGTTTCAGGATCGTTTCGGAGCTGAACTTTGCTAACCTTAGTGGATATTTCGTCGGCAAACGCAAAGAGATAAGTATCAGATTCAGTCGTTGATTTAATACCGATGACTGACTGGGATTGCTGAATCTGACTTCCTCCCATTATCGCCGAAGTTAATACGATCTCTTCGGCTTTAGCATATTCCAGAGCATCATCACGGGAACCGTTATATTCGCCTATTCTCGATATTTCATTGTAAGCACCGGCACCGGTGAAATTGATATTACCATGGGCGATATCAGAATAAATTTGGTTATAACCACCCACACCGGCAAATTCGATATTACCGTGGGTCTGTTCATATTTATCTCTATTTTGGCGCAGGCGTTCAATGCGGTTTGATGCCCCTGCACCATGCAAGATAATATTGCCCTCCCGACCTTTACGTATAATGTGGTTATCAGCACCTGCACCACTGAAATTAATATCACCGCTTTCAACCCGCGAACTGATGCTATTTGCCGCCCCTCCACCATCAAACTCCACATCACCGTGACTTTTCTCATAGTGATCATACCAGGTGCGGTCAATTTTATTGCCGGCACCGGCTCCGGCAAAGCTTAAATTACCCTGGTTAGTTTCGTGCCATAATTCGTTATAACCGCCGACACCGTTAAAAATCACATTACCGGATTGCCCTTTACGGGTCAGGCCGTTATAAGCCGCAACACCGGAGAAATTCAGGTCACCGTGACCACCCCGGTGATCCATAAAAACGCCACCTGCCGCACCCGTAAATGAAATACTACCATCACCACTTTTATCAATACCTGCGTAACCTGCGGCACCCTGTACCGCCAGATTACCTTCAATATCCACGATTTTTAAATATCCGGCGCCACCATCGACTATCTTGTTGCCAGAATCGGCATAGATTGTTGCCCCAAGTGAGCCTAGGGTAATATGATCATCTCCTCCTTTAGCATAAACAGTTCCCGCCACTCCAATAGCAACAATATTATTACTATCATCATCATCGTAATATTTCCCAGTAAAGAAATATTCTGTACTGCGATTTGATGATTTCCCCATAAACAATCCTTTAATTTAGTTGAGGTTAAATAAAAAAACCACTGCATCTGGCAGAGATAACAGTTGTTTTGAGAAGCTAATTTCCCGTGGACGATACAAACCCTTTGACCTTTCCACGGCAAAAAACAATGACAACAATCAATCAGATCTTTTTTAATATAATTTGTTCTACTTGAGATTGATTGCTGTTTTCAGCTATTACTCCATTTCTCAAACTATTCTTTTTTAATCAATGGAATAAAGAGAAAAGACGCTGTTGTTATAACTGACATCATCGATGATTTATTCGAATTTTTTAAACATAATTCTCTCCCAAGAAGAAATTTATTCACAAAGACCATACATTATATAAAAAAACATTAAGCTCAAAGACATAATGAGCTTATATATCTATAAATACGATCAAATGAATAAGCAGAATAAAATAATATAGAGCAAAAACTCAAAATCAATATTTACACACAAGAAAGTCTATTTACCCCCCATATATTGCCCCATATCCCCACATTGATGCTAAGAACGCAAATAAGACAATAAAAACAACATTAAACCATAACGCAAAGAACACATAATTTATTGTTTTTATTTAAATTATTAAATAATTTTTCATAAATCAAATTAATAAGGACAAACTATTTACATTGTTATACACCCAATAGATTTCAAGTTGCAGCGCGGCGGCAAGTGAACGCATCCCCAGGAGCATAGATAACTATGTGACTGGGGCTTGTTCATTGAATAATTAGATATTTTCATAGGCTTAACGAAGTCGTCAGTTGTTGCTTCAAGCCTGATCCGAACTCTGTCCTGGAAAGAGAGAAAAATGATAGAACAGAAAAGAACTTCATACATAAAACAAGATAAAAAATTGATGCATAAGTCACATTTTTATACCTCATGAAACCGATTACATGAATAAGTAACACTCATCACATTCCATTCGAAACAAATTCATTATCTTATTGCAATAACCCATGTGAAACTGGATGTTAAATAAAATGGATGACTAATCTGGCACCAGACATACTGACAATCATAGCAATGCGATGACTTCTGATTATGGGATAGCTCACTCTAGAACGAATTACTGTCTTTGTTCATTACTGGAATGTTTTTTTATTTATATTCAAATTTTTTAAGGTCACATATGAGTCAAATTACCCCTCAGTTAACAAATATGTGGGATAAAAGTCATGAATCATGGTTTGTAAAAGATAAAGAATTCCGTTTCATATATGCAAATCCAGTGTTTATTAAAGTAAACAAATTACCTGAAAATTTTAATGTTATAGGATATAATAATAAAGAATTATCTACACCGTTTAGTAATTTTGCTCACCTTTTTGAAGAACATGACCGTAAGGTTTTACAGTCTATGCAAAAAGTATCATCTATTGGGATTTATCTGCCCGATAATGGTCCAAAACTTAAATACTATTTTTGTGACAAATACCCATTAATGGATGAAAATAATCAATGCATGGGGATAATTGGTCATATGAAAGACATAAATCATTTTTCGCTATACAATTACATTAAAAATGACTCATCTGCCTCTGTTAGACCTAAGCTGCCTAATAATATCTTGACGGCGAAAGAGTGGATAATCATTTTTCTATTCTGCCGTGGCGTCAGCAATAAATTTATCGCCAATGAAATCAAGGTTTCATGCCGTAGCTTAGAAAAATATTTTAAAATCATCTATGATAAATTATCCATTGGATCAATGACTGAATTGAGGTTATTTTGCAAAGAAAATAATTATGATCTCTATGTTCCCCCCAAATACTTTCAAGCTACAGGCCATTTTTTGCTATAAAAGATAATGCCTGCCCCCCTACACACCCTGCCATTTAATCAGCTTTCCCTGATTAAGTGACAGGGAGAACGGGTCGTGTTCAATACATGCCAATTATGACTAAACCATTCATCAAAGATTATTCAAATAAGTCCGATTCATGTTACTTGCTTGCAATGACGTATATCAATCCTTTCATGATAATCTGAATAAATTAGGCTATGATCCCTCCACGTCACATTTGTCATTGATCACATAAACTACTGAGGAAAGGAATATGGCTACAATGAAAGACGTAGCACATCAAGCTGGAGTATCCGTGGCCACCGTAAGCCGAGTCATCAATAACACAGCTTACGTCGAACCGGGTACTCGTGAACGTGTCGAAAAAGCCATGCGGGAATTCAACTACCACCGAAATCCTGCTGCGCTTGCCCTGGCAAAAAGATGCGGGGATATGTTGGGCTTACTCACCGGTAACCTGGCTGATCCTTTTTTTTCCCGTTTAGCACGTGGAGTTGAAGAAATTGCCCGCAAGAAAGGGGTAAAACTGATGGTTTGCAGTGGTGGGCATCAGGCTGAACTCGAGAAATCCGCCTTAGATTTTTTAATCAATCAAGGGTGCGAAGCGATAGTGGCACATACCACTCGAATGAGTGATACAGACATATTGCGTTATGCAGCGCATACGCCAGCCTTAGTAATGATTAATCGATATTTCCCTGCAATCGCCAACCGATGCATCTGGTTAGATAATGTTAGCGCTTCGCAGGCTGCTACTCACTACCTTATCCAAAATGGTCATCGAAAAATCGCCTATGTAACGACAGACCTGCCTATTGATGATAGAAAACTCCGCCTGGAGGGATATTATTCTGCAATGACTCATGCGGGTATCACCGTACCTGGCAATTGGGTTATCAGCGCTCCATTTGACGAAAAAGGCGGAGAACTGGCAGCAGAAAAGCTCTTGAACAGCGGCATCAACTTTACTGCCGCAGTGACATTCAACGATGTTATGGCTGCCGGCATAATGCGAGCCCTGCATCAACGGAAAATCAACTTACCGGAACAACTGTCGATTATTGGGTTTGATGATATTGTTCCGGCACGATATCTCTACCCCTCTTTAACGACTGTACACTACCCAATAGAGAGGATGGCACGACGGGCGGCGAATCTGGCGTTACAACTCAATGCCCAGGAAGAACCCGCCCCACAAATGAATATGTTCTCAGCCGAACTCGTGATCAGAGATTCCGTTTTTTCCATAGGATAAAGAAAAGCATCACAGACAAAACAAGCGTAAAAAACGATACACAGATCGCATTTTCACACCTCATGAAACCGATTACATGGACAAGTCACATCTCTCACATTCCATTCGAAACAACTTTATTATTCTGTCTCAATAACATATCCGGAGCAGGGATTTTAAATGGACGACAAAAAGAAGCTTAATCTGGGACTCGCTATATTGCCGATCATAGCAATGCTCTTACTTCTGATTATTGGCTATGGTCAACTGGGACTGCGCATTGAATCCTTATTACTCATATCAGCAGGAATAGCGGCGGCCTTAGCGTATTGGCAAGGCTATCGCTGGAATGACATTATTGATTCCATTGTGGCAAAGCTAACCAAAGCAATGCCGGTGATCATAATACTGATTTGCGTCGGGGGACTTATCGGAACCTGGATGATCAGCGGAACCATACCTTACATGGTTTACTGGGGGTTAAAACTGATTAACCCGCAATATATACTCATTACCGCCTTCTTTATCACGAGCGTTATCTCAATCTGCACCGGCACATCGTGGGGGGCAGCCGGAACGGTTGGTGTTGCCCTGATGGGGGTAGCGGCAGGTCTTGATGTGCCTTTGGCTGCCGCCGCAGGTGCGGTTGTTTCAGGTGCATATTTCGGCGATAAAATTTCACCGCTATCTGACTCAACTAACTTCGCTGCCATCGTCACCGACACCGATCTCTACAGCCATATTCAACACCTGATGTATACCACTATCCCAAGCTTTATTTTAGCGGCGACTGTTTATCTTATCGCTGGTCATACAAGCTCAGTAGGTAGCGTCGCAACACCTGAAAAAGTCACAGACATCATTCAATCTCTTGAAAGCCTGTATCACTTCAATTTATTACTGATTTTGCCACCGATACTGGTTTTGTGGGGTGCAATAACAAAACGTCCGGTGATACCCGTTATGTTGGCCGCATGTGCATTGGCTATTGCGATCGGCATAGGTCTTCAGGGATTTACACTTAAACAAGGCCTTAATGCGTTGATAGATGGCTTCAATCTCTCAATGTTCTCTGAGCAGGGACACAACATCACTGGAGTCGTTAGCGACGTCCCACGTCTGCTCAATCGCGGTGGCATGTTCTCAATGATGAGCACCATCCTGCTGGTATTTTGTGCCTTCTCGTTTGCCGGTGCTTTGGCGCTCACAGGTGCCCTGACCCTCATCATTAACCGGCTTCTGCAAGCTGTTCACACAACCGGGCAACTTATCGCGGCAACCGTAGCCACAACCATCCTTGTGACCGGTGCCACCTGTGACGGAAAACTGGCTCTCCTCATCCCGGCAGAACTCTTTAAAGGTGCCTATCGCCGCATGGGCCTGGATAATAAAAATCTGTCACGGACAATAGAAGATGCCTGTACCGTCATTGAGCCACTCATCCCATGGACTGCCGCAGGCATTTACATGGCGACGACTCTGGGTGTCAGTACGCTTGAGCTGCTGCCCTGGGCTATCCAGTGCTACGCCGCCGTCTTTTTTGCACTCATTTATGGCTTTACTGGTTTCGGTATTGCAAAAGTAACACCAGCAAACCCCTTGAAGAATAAGGAAATTCAACATGAAACCGCATGATTTCAATCAAATCATCGATCGCCACAATACGAGCTCTGTTAAATGGGACTTTTTAGATCGTTACCTGCAATTGAACCAAACTGATCTTCTGCCAATGTGGATTTCTGATTTCGATTTCCAATGTTCGGAAAAAATCCAGCAAGCGCTACACACTCGAGTCAACCACGGCATTTTCGGTTATAGCGAACGCGACGATAACTATTACCAGGCAGCAATAGACTGGTTTTCAAAACGTCATCAGTTGACCTTATGCCGGGATTGGTTCACGTCAATAGAAGGTGTCATACCTGGGCTGGCTTTACTGATCCAGATGTTGAGTAAACCGGGTGAAGGCGTCGTGATCCAAGGACCCTACTATGGCTCATTCGCCAAAATCATCACCATGAACGACAGGGTGGTGGTTGAAAATCCCCTCCTTGAAAATCCGGACGGTTATCAAATTGACTATGATCATTTAGAGCAGATGTTGGAGCAACACAGACCGCCTTTGCTCCTGTTATGTAACCCACACAATCCTACTGGCCGATGCTGGGATCGCGACGAGTTGGCCCGGCTATTGACGCTCTGTAAAAAGTACGGTGTCACGGTAATTTCCGATGAAATTTGGGCTGATTTGATTTTACCTGGGAAAACATTCACCTCGGTACTGCATCTGGGGAACGAATGGCATAGCAACATCATTGCCGCCACCTCAGCAAGTAAAACATTTGGACTCTCATCACTTCGCATATCGAACTTTCTCATTCCAGATCCCGACCTTCGGCGTGCCTTTAATGATCGATTAAACGCCCACGGATTAGATGTATTTAACTCACTATCGATGACTGCGGCCACAGCAGCATATCAACATGGAAGTCTATGGTTTGACGAGCTACAACATCACCTGGCAGAGAACCGCCGCTGGTTGGAGCAAGCAATCGCGCATACTGTCCCTTGGTGCCGAATGACCAAAGCCGAAGGCACATACCTGGCTTGGTTAGATTGTCGCGCTTTAGGTCTGGATGACGATGCTCTCCAGTCGGCATTGTTACAGAAAGCGAAAATAGCCGTTTCAATGGGACGGAATTTTGGTGATAGGGGAAAAGGGTTTATCCGGATAAATTTAGGTTGCCCTCGTCAGTATCTTGAAAAGGTGATCACCGGTTTAATTCAATTAACACCGTAAAATAAAAATACAATATTATATCGGCATCCGATAATGGCGAGATAATGGCAAAAAGCCGGATAAGTAGCGCAATATATCACCAAACCGCGCTTATCCGGCTGTATTCTTTTGTGCCCAGATCAATATCAGCCGCGAATGCGCTCGTAATGATTAATAATTTTCGATTAAATACCATCAACTGTACTCTGAAAAGTTGCATTTATTGGGTTAAATCTACTTTGATATAAAAAATTTAATATTTTCGGCATTCGCGCCTTTTAAATGATTAGGCAGATAAGGTAAATGTAAAATAAATAGAGTATAAAATCGCGGATAAATAAATCAAATAGAACAGGGTAAACAAAGTCAATCATGCCTTGTGTTTTATTATGGGTAGGATTTAAATGGTTATTAAAAGTCATTTTTTTAACTGATGGTTTTAATCGGTATAAAGGTTTAACCATTTTTAATATCGGATTTTTATTAAGTTTAATCATCATTGGATTGCGTTTAATGAACGCGGATTATATTCACTTTATCTTTACTGATGCTGTTAAATAATTGGTGAGAAAGCGCTTTAATACCCATTTATTCGGAGAGTATTCTTTTACGTGTGGATTCTTTTCAACTTGCGATTAGAAGGTTAATGATTTTCGATTAAATGTAATTAACTGTTCCTTCTAAAAAGTGGCCTTTATTGAATTAAATCTGTCCTTGATATAAAAGCTTTAATACGCCAACATTCTGGATTTTAAATGATTATGGTAGATTAGGTAAATGTAAAACAAATAGAATATAGAGTTTCGGATAAATAAATTAAACATAACAAGGTAAACAAAGTCAATCACGCCTTGTGTTTTATGATGGACAGGATTTAAATGATTATTAAAAGTTATTTTTTAACTGATGGTTTTAATCGGTATAAATTTTTAACTGTTTTTTACCCTTTTTACCTCTGATTTTTTGTTAAGTTTAATCATCATTGGATTACGTTTAATGAACGCCGATCATATTCATTTTATCTTTATTGATTCTGTTAAATAACCGGTGAGAAAACTCTTTAATACCTATCTATTCGGATAATATTCTTTTACATGTGATTTCTTTTCAATTTGCGATTAATGATTTTAGATTAAATACAATTAACTATCATTTTTATAAAATAAACCACTTTCTTCATCTTCATACTGCCCACAGAAGGCCGAAAGATCTTTTGGATTTTCCGACCTTATTTAATAGACAAATTACTTCAAGTTCTTATTTATCTCATTTAAAATTTCTTTAATTAAATTAATTTCATCAACACTAAATCTTTTGTCATTCATATCTATTTTTTTCAAAATAAATCTAATTTTCATTAAGATTTCGGTAGCGGTTGAACTATATTCAATAGAACTGGTAATGTCTTGAGATATATTCAACATTCCGTTATCTTTCATCAAGATAGCTAATATTTTTGATTGTGCGTAAATATCATATTTCATATTTAAAATATACTAAATGTTTTTATATTAACAGCATTTGGCGGTACTACAACTTCAATACCTCCCCCTAAATTCTTCCCAATACTAGGAGCAGAACGAGTAATAAAATTAGCTCCGGGTTTTAATTCTCCTGTCATAATAAAGTTGCTCCTAGTAATGTTTTCTTGAGGTATTCCATATTTATTTGCATAACCTGGATTATATGGATGTTCCAGTGCCCAAAATTGTGCTCCAACAGCCTCACTTCTACCCGTTGCTCCTATGCGATAAAGCGTAGCTCCATTCTCAACTTTACCTCTTGCCGCTAACGCAGTTGCAGCATTAGATTGAATAGCTGGGCCATATGGAGTTTGAACTATATTTTTACCAAAACTTGATGATTCTCTGGCTGCTTTACTCGCTGCAATATTATCCAGAACACGCTGTTTTATTACCGGACAAGCTACTAACCC
>NZ_JBHFKW010000044.1:0-35190 GCF_042879395.1 Photorhabdus sp. RM322S | reverse complement strand
TTACCCGCACCGGACGAAAAAGCGGTTGCCCGTCAGGTTTACGCCGCACCGCGAGGAGAAACAGAAATCGCATTGGCGGACATTTGGCGTGAATTACTGGGGATTGAACAGATCAGCCGGCATGACAACTTCTTCGCCTTGGGCGGTCATTCTCTGCTTGCCATGCGAATGGTCAATCTTGTCGCTGGTCAGGGTTTGATTTGTACCTTGAATGCCTTGTTCCAATTCCCTGTGTTGTCCGAATTGGCGGCAAAAATCACCTCAGATTTGCTGTCTCAGCCGCAGACCAGTGCCATACCGGTGCGACCGGGTGGAACGGAGCTGCCACTGTTCTTTGTACCCAGTGGAATGGAAGATTATTCCTATGTTTACGGGCTGGCTCAACATATCCGGTCAGACTATCCGGTTTATACGTTGCCCTGGCCGTCCATCAGTGAAGAACCGATGTCAACGATGGAAGAACAGGCGGTCAGAATGATCAACTTGATGAAAGCGGTTCAACCGACAGGTCCGTACCGGATAGCGGGTTACTCTTCCGGCGGCATATTGGCTTATGCCGTTGCCCAGTGGCTTTTACATGCTGGGGAAATGGTTAACTTCCTGGGATTGATTGATACGCCGGTTCCTCATGATGTCAGCGAGGAGCCTGTGCAACTTAACCATCTGTTCCTTGATGCGTTAGCAAAGCAGCTTGAGGAGGAACATACAGAAGAGGTTGCGGCATTGTACCGGCGAATTGATGAACTGAATTTGGTGCAATTTATTGAAGCGGCACAGGAACTGGCGTTATACCCCGCCAGTTTGCGCCCTGATTTAGTCGCAAAACGTTGGGAGCAGGGAGAGCATTATATACAAATAGTCAAAGAGTATGAGCCGCAGGCGTTAGCGGTAACGCTGCATCAGTTTTATGCGATGGAGCCTTCCCCTCCTAATCCTTTTGTTGTGAATGAAGAACCGAAGCCTTTAACTATGGACCCATCGTTAGGTTGGGGGCGGGTAATGCCTGATTCTTTACTTCAATTGATTGCTGTTCCGGGTAACCATGCGAGTTTGATGGAGAATAAGGAACATAGAATCGCTTTAGCTCAGGCTCTGAATAGGGCGTTGGCAATGTATTGTGATGAGGAGGCGCTGCAATACTGATAAATTAATCAATATTGAATAATTTAATGTTGGTGTGATAATCCGGTATATATTGTTTATACCGGATTATTTTTGTAGTAAAACAAAATAATGACAGGGATAATTTTCATAACAAGCTGTTTGATTATATTTGTTCGTTATTATTATTGTTGTTATTCTCTATTATGTGATCTAAATCGGGTTTTATTATTAATTTTATTATGTTTTTTTGATTAAACGGGTATCTCGAATATATATTTAGTTGTAGAGTAATTGTTGAGAATATTTATTCTGATAAAAATAATCGAAAATTTGATAATGGCAATGTGTTTTCTGGTGGTCATGTAGGCTGATTTAATCAGCTTTAATTTCATGATCTCCCCTTGATATATATTTTTTTATTTTAAATAACTTGGGATAATAAGAGTGAAAAAACGGTGGCGGATAGTCTCAGTGTCTATGTTAGTCGGTGTTTTTGAACTGAATAACATTAAATTTTTTTCCTGCTTATACCTCGTAATGGTCAATATCGCCGGATGTCCGAAAAATCGCATCAAAGAGCGATCTCCCAGGTTTTTTTGTATTTTAAATCAATATTATACATGGTTGATAATTATTCCTGTTACATTATTTTATTATTATTGAATAATATGTTGTGGAGTTAATTATAAATTATAATTGTTTCTGGGTGGTACTGGGTTAAATAACATTTCTATTTGTAATGGAATTTAATGGTTATAAAGCAATGTGCTTAAGTTGGTGTGGGTTTGCTTATGGCATCTACACTAGGGGTACTCTTTTGTTGTTATAAAATAATATCGTATGTGATTGTTTTGAACCTGAGGTTATATTTTTGTTAAATATGCATCATGAATGCAGGGAATTGTCTTGTCTTTAATTGTGTAATTTATCATCAGCCAATAGGAATGATAGAGAATTAATCTAATTTATCTAAAAAACAGGAGCAAAAATGGAATATTTTATTCCAGATCATACATTGAATTATTTATTTTGCTGTCAGGGGAATTAGCATCGTAGTGTTGTGAATGATATGGCTATTAACCGGGCTATGGCATCCAATATTTGCGTATTTTGAAGAGATATCGGTTATTTCTTGGGGGTAAGAAGTAAGAAAAATACGGGTGATGGCTGTCAGGAATGACAGTTTTCAAATTTCTAACAGATTCGTTGAGGTCGTAAATGAAAGATAGCATTGCTCAAGCAGGAAGTGCTCTTAACGCTGAACTCCTCTCTCAGACATCAGAAAATATAACTAACGTAAATGACACTTTACCACCGACTCAGAATGTAAAGAATATTCCCCAGACGTTTACTTCCAATGAATCATTCTGGTATGAACGCCTTGCTGCTTTGCAACCCCTTCAATTACCTTTCGAAACCGCCGGAGAGCAAGCGGAACCCTGCTGGGTAATCAGTGACTGGCACTCCCCATTGCCAAAAAATGGTGAAGAAGAGCCACTGCGAACGTTGTTACAGGCATTCGTTATCTATCTTGCGCGTTTGACTCAGCAGGCTACATTCCAAATTGGCTGGTGTGTGGATGGCGTAAGCGATACGTCGGCAGATCTGGCATCGGTGGTGCCAATGGTCGTTGAGGTGGCGTTTGATAAACCGTGGCATATGGTAGCTAACTGGCTGGATGGCGAGCTGGCCCGGTTGGCCCGGCACCACACATTTAGTCGAGATTTCCTCTCGCGTTCTCCTTCATTGTGGGCTATTCCGGCGTTGACAACCCACCGGCCATGGCGGATCGCCGTTGCTGCCATCGCGGAGGATAGGCCGTGTGATCAGCCGGTGCCCGGCGAATTGCTGACCCTCCAAATCAATGCGCAGGGTGGTTTTCGTTGGATCTACGATGAAAATCGCCTGAGCACAGAAGTGGTTATGCGCATGGGTGAACATTTACAGATGCTGGCAGCGTCAAAAAGGCAGGGAGAGGAAGTTCCTATCTGGCAGCTTAATTTGTTATCTGAGGCTGAACGTACCCTGTTACTGGAAACCTGGAATGCCACTGATACCCCTTATCCTGACCCATTATGTATTCATCAATTGTTTGAACAACAGGCAGAGCAAGCCCCGCACGCCACGGCATTAGAATATCAAGAACAGACCCTCAGTTATGCGGAATTGAATACCCGTGCTAACCGGCTGGCTCATCAACTGATGGCGCTAGGTGTCACACCGGATCGGCGGGTGGCGATTTGCGTGGCACGCTCACCGGCAATGGTGGTGGCTTTGCTGGCGGTACTGAAAGCCGGCGGGGCTTATGTGCCGCTGGATTCAACTTATCCGCGGGAACGTCTGGCGTATATTCTGAGTGATAGTGCCCCGTCAGTGGTACTGGTTGATGAAGCTGGCCGGGCGGCGCTGGGCGAACAGGCGCTGGTAGGCATGACGGTACTTGATCCGAATATCCAACTTGACCAGCCCGACAGCAATCCGCAGATCCCGGCGTTAACGCCACAGCATCTGGCGTATGTGATTTACACCTCCGGCTCCACCGGACAGCCGAAAGGGGTGATGGTGGAACATCAGGCGATTTATCAACGTTATCTGGGTTTTAATGACACCTATGCCGTCACCGCACAAGACCGGGTATTGCAATTTGCCGCGTTTGCGTTTGATGTTTCAGTGGAAGATTTCTTCTCGTCATTATGCAACGGCGCCACACTGGTGCTCCGGGATGATAGCTGGCTGGCGTCGATACCAGAATTTGTTGCCTTAACCCGGCAATATCGTATTACGGTGATGTCACTGCCGACTTTATTCTGGTCTGAACTGGTCGCCAGAGATAATGGATTACCGCTGCCGGATTGTCTCCGGCTCATCATCATTGGGGGTGAGGCGGTCAAAAAGAGTGCCATTCAGGACTGGTTTAGACAAGCCGGCCACCGGCCTCGGTTGTTGAATGGTTATGGCCCGACGGAAAACACCGTGACGGTGACCTATAAAGACGTGTTATCGCCGGAGGATGCCCATTCTATCGGCAGACCGGCTAAAAATGCCCGTATCTACCTGCTGGACAAATATGGTGAACTGGTACCGGTAGGTGGCGTGGGCGAGATGTATATTGGTGGCGTGGGTGTGGCACGAGGTTATCTGAACCGGCCGGCGTTGAGTGTGGAACGTTTTATGTTGGATACTTTTAGTCCGCTATCTGGTGAACGGATGTATCGCTCTGGGGATTTAGCCCGCTACCTGCCGGACGGTGACCTCGAATTTCTGGGCCGTAACGATGAGCAGGTTAAAATTCGCGGTTTTCGGATTGAACTGGGGGAAATTGAAACCCGACTGACGGAACACCCGGCGGTACGAGAGGCGGCGGTGTTGGCACTGGATGGCGATCAGGGCAAACGGCTGGTGGCTTATGTGGAGGCGGAAGCGAATGAGCGATTGGCGGCTGATTTGCGTGAATACCTGAGTGCCATTTTGCCTGACTATATGGTGCCGGCGGCCTTTGTGCGGCTGGATACCTTCCCGCAGACCCCGAGCGGCAAGCTGGATCGTCGGGCGTTGCCTGCGCCCGGGGAAAACGATTTTGCCCGTCAGATTTATGAAGCGCCACAAGGGAAAGCTGAGATCACTCTGGCGGACATCTGGCGTGAACTATTGGGCATTGAATACATCAGCCGGCATGACAGTTTCTTTGCGTTGGGCGGTCATTCCCTACTCGGCGTACAGATGATTGAGCGCTTGCGCCACCTGGGTTTGACACTGACGGCACGTGATCTGTTCCAGTCGCCGGTGCTGTCAGCATTGGCTCAAACGTTGGGACAGCATCAGGCTGTGATAGTCCCGCTTAACGTCATCACTCCAGCCACCACGGCGCTGACGCCGGCGATGTTGCCGCTGATTGATTTGGTTCAGACTGACATTGACCGCATCGTTGAGCAGGTTCCGGGTGGGATAACGAATATTCAGGATATCTATGCGTTGTCGCCGTTACAGGACGGTATCCTGTTCCACCACCTGTTGGAACAGGAAGGTGACCCCTATCTGGTGCTCTATCCGGTGGCTTTTGCTAATCGGTCTTTGCTGGACCGTTATCTGGCGGCGGTGCAACAGGTGGTTGATCGCCATGACATCCTGCGGACGGCGTTTATCTGGCAAGGATTATCCGTGCCGGCGCAGGTGGTCTGGCGTCGGGCACGGTTGCCCGTGACGGAACTGACGCTGGATCCAGCTGACGGTCCAGTGATTGACCAGTTAACCCGGCGTTTTGATCCTGCTTGGTATCGTCTTGACTTGAGTCAGGCGCCGCTACTGCATTTTGTTATCGCTCAGGAAACCGATGGCCGCTGGTTTTTACTGGAATTACAGCATCACTTGATTGGTGACCATGAAACGATGGAAGTGATGCACCATGAAGTGCAGGCTTATTTTGCCGGACAGGAGGAGTGCCTACCTGCTCCGGTGCCGTTCCGTAATCTGGTGGCTGAGGCTCGGCTTGGGGTGAGTCAGGAAGCACATAGCCGTTTCTTCACGGACATGTTGGCGGCAGTGGATGAACCAACGTTGCCGTTTGGGCTGACGGGCGTGCATCGTGATGGATCTCAGAAGACGGAATCTCATCGGATGTTGGTTCCTGAGCTAAATGACCGTCTGCGCAGTCAAGCTCGGCGTTTGGGCGTCAGTCTGGCGGCGTTGTGTCATCTGGCCTGGGCGCAGGTGTTATCGCGTACCAGCGGACAAGAGAAAGTGGTGTTTGGTACCGTCCTGTTTGGGCGCATGGCCGTGGGGGAAGGAATGGGGTTGTTTATCAATACCCTGCCGCTGCGGCTGGATATGGATGAGACCCCGGTACGAGATAGTGTGCGGGAGGCGCATCTGCGACTGGCTGAATTGTTGGAGCATGAGCATGCTCCGTTGGCGTTGGCTCAACGATGCAGTGGGGTTGACAGCGGTGTGCCACTCTTTAGTGCCCTGTTGAACTATCGCCATAATGAGCAACCAGATCCTTTGGATGAAACAATGGCCGGGGTTGAATTCTTGGGCGAACAGGAGCGAACTAACTATCCGTTTGTGCTGTCGGTAGAGGATGGGGGTTCTACTCTGGGGCTGACGGCTCAGGTAGTGCAACCGTTTGATCCGGAAAGCCTATGCGGTTATATGCAACAGGCACTGGGGAGTCTGGTGGAAGCGCTGGAGCAAGCTCCAGAAATGCCCGTTCGGGGATTGGACATCCTGCCGGAAGCGGAGCGTACCTTGTTGCTGGAAACCTGGAACGCCACGGAAACCGTCTATCCTGATCAGCTATGTGTCCATCAGTTGTTTGAACAACAGGTGGAGAAGACCCCAGCGGCGACGGCGCTGATAGCCGGAGATAAAACGCTAAGCTATACGGAGCTGAATACGCGAGCTAACCGGCTGGCTCATCAGTTAATCGAACAAGGGGTTTATCCCGGTGATCATATTGCGCTCCTGTTAGAGCGATCGATAGAACTGGTGGTGGCTCAGTTGGCGATTCTTAAAGCTGGCGCCGTTTACGTGCCGGTTGATCCCAGTGTGCCGGATGAGCGGAAAAACGGGTTGATAAATGATTGTTCCGCTCGGTTGTTGCTCACCGATATACAGGCGGATATTCCGGCTAACTTGGCTGTTCCGCTGCTTCGTTTCTCGGATGAGACAGACACAAGCAAAGAGGAAGATTGCCTTAACCCCGATTTACCGCATTCCAGCGCCGATTTAGCGTATATCATGTACACCTCCGGTTCGACCGGTACACCCAAAGGGGTGCTGGTACCGCATCGTGCTGTGGTTCGGCTGGTCATCAATAACGGCTATGCTGAAATCGACCAAGATGACCGAGTTGCTTTTACGGCTAATCCGGCTTTCGATGCCAGTACATTTGAAGTCTGGGCACCGTTGCTCAATGGCGGGGCATTAGTGGTTATTGACCGCGCCACGTTATTAACGCCGCCGGAGTTAGTCCGGGTTTTACAGGCTCATCACATCACAGTGCTGTGGCTGACGATTGGGTTATTTAACCGGCTGGCGGCAGAGTTATCCTCGGTTCTTCCGCAGATTAAGATCCTGATTTTCGGGGGAGATATCCCCGATTTACAGGTGATTGCTCAGGTCCTGAATAATCGCCCGCCACAACAATTATTACAAGCTTATGGTCCGAGTGAGGGAACCACTTTTACCACTATGTATCCTATCGTGGCATTAGCGCAGGGAGTGACCCGGATCCCCATTGGCCGACCGATAGCCAATACACGTATTTATCTGCTGGATGCTTACGGTCTGCCGGTACCGTCAGGTGCGGTTGGTGAGATTTATGTGGGGGGAGATGGGGTTGCTTGTGGCTATCTTAATCGCCCTGACCAGACGGCTGAACGTTTCCTGACAGATCCATTTAGTGATCAACCGGATGCGCGCATGTACCGGACCGGGGATTTGGCCCGTTATCTGCCGGATGGCAATCTGGAATTTCTGGGCCGTAATGACCAGCAGGTTAAAATCCGTGGCTTCCGCATTGAACCGGGGGAAATTGAGACGCGTCTGGTGGAGCATTCGGCGGTGCGTGAGGCGGCGGTGTTGGCGCTGGGTGATGGGCCGGATAAACGGCTGGTGGCCTATGTGGTGGCGGAAGCCCATGAGGGGCTGGCGATTAGCCTGCGTGATCACCTGAGTGCTATTTTACCGGATTACATGGTACCGACAGCCTTTGTGCGTCTGGATATATTTCCGTTGACCCCGAACGGTAAGTTGGATCGCCGGGCATTGCCGGCACCGGACAATGAGGCTTTGGCTCGTCAGGTTTATGCTGCGCCGCAAGGCGAAACCGAAATGGCGTTGGCGGCGATTTGGCGTGAATTACTGGGGATCGAACAAGTTAGCCGGTATGACAGCTTTTTTGCTTTGGGCGGCCACTCGCTGCTCGCTGTACGGATGGTTGAACACCTGCGTCACTTGGGGTTGACGCTGGCGGTGCGTGACCTGTTCCAGTCGCCAGTGTTGTTTGAATTGGCGCAAACCCTGGGGCAGCACCCGGTTATGGTGGTGCCACCGAATGTGATTACGTCAGCGACGACGAAAATCACTCCAGAGATGTTGCCGCTGATTGATCTGATTCAGGCTGAGATTGACCGTATCGTCGGGCAGGTGCCGGGTGGGATAGCCAATATTCAGGATATCTATGCCCTGTCGCCGTTGCAGGACGGCATTTTGTTCCACCACTTACTGGCAAACGAAGGTGATCCCTATCTGGTGGTCAGTCAGATGGCTTTTGCTGACCGGTCTTTGCTAGATCGTTATTTAGCGGCGGTGCAACAGGTGATTGATCGCCACGATATTCTGCGCACCGCCTTTATCTGGCAAGGATTGTCAATGCCGGCACAGGTAGTCTGGCGTCAAGCATCCTTATTAGTGACTGAATTGACGCTGGACCCGGTTGATGGGCCGGTTAGCGATCAACTGGCTCGACGTTTTGATCCCCGTCATTATCGTCTCGATTTGGCTCAGGCACCGCTGTTACGTTTTGTGGTGGTGCAGGAGACCAATGGCCGCTGGTTGTTACTGGAATTGCAACATCACTTGATTGGTGACCATACCACCATGAAAGTGATGAATCGTGAAGTGCAGGCGTACCTTGCCGGGCAAGGGAATAGCCTGCCTGACCCGGTTCCTTTCCGCAATTTGGTGGCTCAAGCCCGGCTAGGGGTGAGTCAGGATGCGCATATCCGTTTCTTTACTGACATGTTGGCGGAGGTGGATGAGCCCACGCTGCCGTTCGGGCTGGCGGATGTGCATCGTGATGGATCTCAGGAGATAGCATCCCACCGGATGCTGACAACCAACTTGAATGACCGTCTGCGTAGCCAAGCCCGGCGTTTGGGTGTCAGTCTGGCGGCGTTGTGCCATCTGGCCTGGGCACAGGTACTGTCGTGTACCAGTGGACAGGAGAAAGTGGTATTCGGCACCGTGTTGTTTGGGCGTATGGCGGCGGGGGAAGGGGCTGACAATGGTATGGGGCTGTTTATCAATACCCTGCCGTTACGGCTGGATATCGATGATACGCCGGTACGTGATAGTGTACAGGCCGTACATACCCGGCTGGCGGGATTGTTGGAACATGAGCATGCTTCACTGGCGTTGGCTCAGAGATGCAGTGGGGTTGCCAGCGGCACGCCACTTTTTAGTGCCCTAATGAACTATCGACATAATGATCAGTTTGATCCTTTGGATGAAACGATAGACGGGATTGAATTTCTGGGCGAACAGGAGAGCACTAACTATCCTTTTGGAATGTCGGTGGAGGACGATGGCACCACATTAGGGCTGATCGCTCATGTGGTGCAACCGTTTGATCCGGAAAGCTGGTGCAGTTATATGCAGCAGGCGCTGGAGAGTTTGGTCGAGGCTCTTGAGCAGGCCCCAGAGACACCGGTACGAGTACTGAATATCCTGCCGGAAACCGAACGCAGGTTGTTACTGGAAACCTGGAACGTCACGGAGACTCCATATCCAGAGGCGTTATGCATTCATCAATTGTTTGAACAGCAGGTAGAACAAACTCCAGAGGCCACGGCACTGGTGTATCAAGAGCAGACGCTTAGTTATGCTGAATTAAATGCCTGTGCCAACCGGTTGGCCCATCAATTGATTGCATTTGGCGTAACACCGGAGCAACGGGTGGCGATTTGCGTGGCACGCTCACCAGCGATGGTGGTGGCGTTGCTGGCGGTGTTGAAAGCCGGAGGAGCTTATGTGCCGCTGGACTCAACTTACCCGGCGGAGCGTCTGACGTATATCCTGAATGACACTGCCCCATCAGTGGTATTAGCTGATGCGACTGGACAGGCTGCATTGGGTGAGGAGGCGCTGGCCGGGCTGACGGTATTTGACCCGAATAGCCAACCTGACCAACCGGACAGCAACCCGCAGGTTTTGGCGTTGATGCCACAGCATCTGGCCTATGTGATTTACACCTCTGGTTCAACCGGGCAGCCGAAAGGGGTGATGGTAGAACATCAGGCGGTGTATCAGCGTTATCTGGGGGTTAATGAACTCTATGCCGTCACCGAGCAAGACCGGGTGTTGCAATTTGCCGCTTTTGCGTTTGATGTTTCAGTGGAAGAGTGCTTCTCGTCATTATGCAACGGGGCCACGTTAGTTATTCGTGATGATAGCTGGCTGGCTTCAATGCCGGAATTTATTGCCTTAGCCCGGCAGAATCGTATCACGGTGATGTTTCTGCCGACCTTATTCTGGTCTGAGCTGGCGGCCAGAGACAACGGATTACCGCTGCCGGATGATCTCAGGCTCATCATCATTGGCAGTGAGGCGGTCAAAAGGAACGCCATTCAGGACTGGCTTAGGCAGGAAACCTACCAACTCCAGCTATTGAACGCGTATGGCCCGACGGAAAATACCGTGACGGCGACCTGTAAAGCAATATTATCCCCAGGAGACGATCGTTCTATCGGTCGGCCGATTAGGAATACTCGCATCTACTTACTGGACAGACACGGCCAACCTGTGCCATTGGGCTGCGTAGGCGAAATGTATATTGGTGGCGTGGGGGTGGCACGGGGTTATCTGAACCGGCTGACATTGAGCGAGGAACGTTTTATACCCGATCCCTTTAATCCGGTGTCTGATGCACGGATGTATCGTACCGGGGATTTGGCTCGTTATCTGCCGGACGGTGAACTGGAATTCCTGGGGCGTAACGACCAACAGGTTAAAATTCGCGGCTTCCGGGTTGAGCTAGGGGAAATTGAAACCCGGCTGGTGGAACACCCGGCGGTGCAAGAGGCGGCGGTGTTGGCGCTGGATGATGAACTGGGCAAACGGCTGGTTGCCTATGTGGCGGCACAAGCGCATGAGGGATTGACTGCCGGTTTACGTGAACACCTGTGTGCCGTTTTACCTGACTATATGATACCGGCGGCCTTTGTGCGGCTGGATAGCTTCCCGCAGACGCCGAATGGCAAGCTGGATCGCCGGGCGTTGCCAGCGCCGGGGGAAGCGGCGTTTGCCCGTCAGGTCTATGAAGCCCCGCAAGGGAAGAGAGAAACGATGCTGGCGGCTGTCTGGTGTGAATTACTGGACGTTGAGCAGATTAGTCGACATGACAGCTTCTTTGCGTTGGGCGGCCATTCACTGCTCGCCGTGCGCATGATTGAACGATTGCGGCGTGTCGGTCTTGGCGTATCGGTACAAACGCTATTTCAACATCCAACACTCTGTGTTTTGGCACAATCTCTGGTTCAGCATGATGAAATCCAGGTGCCCGACAACCGTATTATACCGGATACGACGGTACTGACACCGGAGATGTTACCGCTGATTGATTTGACTCAGCCTGACATTGACTACATCGTCGGACAGGTACCGGGCGGGATGGCGAATATTCAGGATATCTATGCGCTGTCACCGTTGCAGGATGGCATTTTGTTCCACCATCTGCTGGAGAATGAAGGTGATCCGTATCTGTTAATCAGCCAGATGATTTTTGCTGACCGGGCGCTGTTGGATCGTTATTTGGTGGCGATTCAACGGACCATTGATCGGCACGATATCTTACGTACCGCCTTTATCTGGCAAGGATTGTCAGTGCCGGCACAGGTGGTTTGGCGTCAGGCCCCATTGTCAGTGACGGAATTGACGCTAAACCCGGCTGACGGTCCGGTTAGTGACCAGTTAACTCGGCGTTTTGATCCCGCTCAGTATCGTCTCGACCTGAGTCAGGCGCCGCTATTGCGTTTTGTTATCGCGCAGGAAACTGATGGTCGCTGGTTGTTACTGGAATTGCATCATCACTTGATCGGTGACCATGAAACGATGGAAGTGATGCATCGCGAAGTGCAAGTGTATCTAACGGGTCAGGAGGAGAGCTTGCCTGCGCCGGCTCCTTTCCGCAATTTGGTGGCGCAGGCCCGGTTGGGTGTCAGTCAGGAAGAACATACCCGCTTCTTTACCGAGATGCTGGCGGAGGTGGGTGAACCGACGCTGCCGTTCGGATTGACGGAGGTGCATCGTGATGGTTCGCAGGTGACGGAATCCCATCGGATGCTGACAAGTACACTGAATGACCGTTTGCGTAATCGGGCCCGGCATCTGGGTGTCAGTCTGGCGGCGCTGTGTCATCTGGCTTGGGCACAGGTATTATCCTGTACCAGTGGTCAGGAGAAAGTGGTGTTTGGTACGGTGCTGTTTGGGCGTATGCAGGCGGGAAATGGTGCTGACAATGGTATGGGGTTGTTTATCAATACCTTGCCGTTGCGGCTGGATATCGATGAGACCCCAGTACGGGACAGTGTGCAAGCTGCCCATACCCGACTCGCCGGATTATTAGCACATGAGCATGCTTCACTAGTACTGGCTCAGCAGTGCAGTGGGATTGCCAGCGGTACGCCACTCTTTAGTGCGCTGTTGAACTATCGGCATAATGCTTTGTTGGCAACGTCAGATGAACTGATCAACGGTATTGAATTTCTTGGCGGACAGGAGCGAACCAACTACCCATTTGTGCTGTCGGTGGAGGATTTTGGTGAATCTCTGGGGCTGACGGCTCAGGTCGTGCAACCGTTTGATCCGGAAAGCTTGTGCGATTATATGCAACAGGCGCTGGAGAGTTTGGTAGAAGCGTTGGAGCAAACCCCGGAGACACCGATACGGGCCTTGAACATCTTGCCTGAAACGGAACGCACGTTGTTGCTGGAGACCTGGAATGCCACGGAAACCGCCTATCCTGATGCGTTATGTATTCATCAATTGTTTGAGCAGCAGGTGGAGAAAACTCCAGCGGCTATGGCGCTGATAGCGGGAGATAAAACCCTAAGTTATACGGAACTGAATACGTGTGCTAACCGATTGGCTCATCAGCTAATCGAACAGGGGATTCGTCCGGATGACCATGTTGCGATCCTGTTAGAACGATCGATGGAACTGGTGGTGGCCCAATTGGCTATCCTCAAAGCTGGCGCTGTTTACGTGCCAGTTGATCCCAGTATGCCGGATGAACGGAAACATTGGCTAATAAGTGATTGTTCCGCCCGGTTGCTGCTTACCGATGCACGGACTGATATTCCAGCTAACTTGACTATTCCGCTGTTGCGTCTCTCGGATGAGAAAAATGCGAACAGAGAGCAAGATCGTATCAACCCTGATTTGCCGCGTTCCAGTACAGAATTGGCGTATATCATGTATACCTCCGGTTCTACCGGCACACCCAAAGGGGTTTTGGTGCCGCATCGTGCTATGGTCCGGCTGGTCATCAATAATGGTTATGCCAACATCGGACCGGAGGATCGGGTTGCCTTTACAGCTAATCCCGCTTTCGATGCCAGCACGTTTGAAGTCTGGGCACCGTTGCTTAACGGTGGTGCTTTAGTAGTTATTGACCACGCCACGTTGTTGACACCACCGGAGTTAGCTCTGGCTTTACAGGCTCACCGCATCACGGTTCTGTGGTTGACTATCGGGTTGTTTAACCGACTGGCGGCAGAGTTATCTCCCATTCTCCCGCAAATTAAAATCCTGATTTTCGGGGGAGACATCCCCGATTTACAGGTGATTGCTCAGGTTTTGGATAATCGTCCGCCACAACAATTATTGCAGGCTTATGGCCCGAGTGAGGGAACCACCTTTACCACTATGTATCCTATCGAGGCGTTACCACAGGGAGCAACCCGAATCCCTATTGGTCGGCCGATAGCCAACACGCGAGTTTATTTGTTGGATGCGTATGGTCAGCCGGTACCGTCAGGTGTGATCGGTGAGATTTATGTCGGTGGCGATGGGGTAGCCCAAGGTTATTTCAATCGCCCTGAGTTAACCGCCGAACGTTTCCTTGTCGATCCGTTCAGTGATGACCCGGAGGCACGTATGTACCGCTCTGGGGATTTGGCTCGTTATCTGCCGGACGGTAATCTGGAATTCCTGGGCCGTAATGACCAGCAGGTTAAAATCCGGGGCTTCCGAATTGAACCGGGAGAAATCGAGGCGCGTCTGGTAGAGCATCCGGCGGTGCGTGAGGCGGCTGTGCTGGCGTTAGGGGATGGGCCGGACAAACGGCTGGTGGCCTATGTGGTGGCACCTGTGGATGATGGGTTGGTGAATAGTTTGCGTGATCACCTGAGTAAAATTTTGCCTGACTATATGGTGCCGTCAGCCTTTGTGCGTCTGGAGGCGTTTCCGTTGACATCGAACGGTAAGCTGGATCGTCGGGCGTTACCCGCACCGGATAGTGAAGCTGTTGCCCGTCAGGTTTACTCAGCGCCACAAGGCGAAACGGAAATGGCGCTAGCGGCGATTTGGCGTGAATTACTGGGAATGGAACAGGTCAGCCGGTATGACAGTTTTTTTGCACTGGGTGGCCATTCATTGCTCGCTGTACGCATGATTGAACGCCTGCGTCACTGGGGGTTGACACTGGCGGCGCGTGATCTGTTCCAGTCTCCGGTACTGTCAGATCTGGCCCAAACGTTGGGACAGCATCAGGCTGTAATCGTACCGTCTAACGTCATCACCCCGGAAACTACGGCGTTGACACCGGAGATGTTACCGCTGATTGATGTGATTCAGACTGACATTGACCGCATCGTCGGGCAAGTGCCGGGCGGGGTTGCCAATATTCAGGATATCTATGCCTTGTCGCCGTTGCAGGACGGTATTTTGTTCCACCATTTACTGGCAAACGCAGGGGACCCGTATCTATTAACCGGCCAGATGGTCTTTACTGAGCGAACTCTGCTGGACCGTTATCTGGCGGCGGTGCAACAGGTGATTAATAGACACGATATCCTGCGTACCGCCTTTATCTGGCAAGGGCTTTCAGTGCCCGCCCAAGTGGTTTGGCGTCAGGCATCCTTATCGGTGACTGAACTGACACTGGATTTGGCTGATGGGCCGGTTAGCGGGCAATTGACTGAGCGTTTTGATCCCCGTCACCATCGTCTCGACCTGAGCGAAGCACCGTTATTACGGTTTGTGGTGGCACAGGAAAGGGATGGCCGTTGGATTGTTCTGCAATTGCTGCATCATCTGATTGGCGACCATACCACGCTGGACGTGATGAACCGTGAAGTACAAGCTTATCTGGACGGACAGCAGGAGAGTCTACCTGCTCCAGTATCGTTCCGTAATCTGGTGGCTGAGGCCCGGCTGGGGGTGAATCAGGAAGCGCATATCCGTTTCTTTACCGAAATGCTGGCGGAGGTGGATGAACCCACATTACCGTTCGGATTGACGGAGGTGCATCGTGATGGCTCCCAAGTGACGGAATCGCAGCGGATGTTGGCACCTGAGCTGAATGATCGTCTACGCAGTCAAGCTCGGCGTTTGGGGGTGAGTCTGGCGGCTTTATGTCATCTGGCTTGGGCGCAGGTGTTGTCGCGTACCAGCGGACAGGAACAGGTGGTGTTTGGTACCGTAATATTTGGACGCATGGCGGTAGGGAAAGGGGTTGACAGTGGTATGGGGTTGTTTATCAATACTTTGCCGTTGCGGCTGGATATCGATGATACCCCGGTGCGTGATAGTGTACAGGCGGCGCATAATCGGTTGGCCGGATTGTTGGAACATGAGCATGCCTCACTGGCGCTGGCCCAGCGTTGCAGTGGTGTGCAGGATGGTGTTCCACTGTTTAGCGCCCTGTTGAACTACCGGCATAATGAGCAACCAGATCCTTTGGATGAAACGATGGACGGGATTGAATTCCTTGGGGCACAGGAATTTACCAACTATTCGTTTGCCTTGTCGGTGGAAGATTTTGGTGATGCTCTAGGGCTGACGGCTCAAGTGATCCAGCCGTTTGAGCCTGAACGGGTATGCGGCTATATGCAACAGGCATTGGAGAGCTTGGTGGAGGCATTGGAACAGACCCCGGAAACGCCGGTACGGACATTGAACATCCTACCTGAAATTGAAAGTACGTTGATGCTGAAAACTTGGAACGCCACGGAAACAGCAGCATATCTTGACCCGTGGTGTATACATCAATTATTTGAACAACAGGTGGAGAAAACCCCTGACGCGACCGCGTTAGTGTATGAAACGCAAACCTTCAGTTATGCTGAATTAAATGCCCGCGCTAATCGGTTAGCCCATCAGCTAATTGCGCTAGGTGTAAAACCGGACCAGCGGGTGGCGATTTGCGTGGCACGTTCACCGGCAATGGTAGTGGGATTATTGGCGGTGCTGAAAGCGGGCGCGGCTTATGTGCCACTTGATCCGGATTATCCGGGCGAACGACTGACGCATATTTTGGTCGATGTTTCACCGGTTATTTTACTGGCTGATACTGTTGGGCGTACTGCTTTGGGCGAGAATGTGCTTACCGGGCTGGCAGTGCTTGATCCGAATACCTTGCTTGATCAGCCAGACAGCAATCCACAGATACCTGAATTGACTTCACGACATCTGGCGTATGTGATTTACACCTCCGGTTCGACCGGCACACCAAAGGGCGTTATGGTTGAACATAGGCAACTGGTCAGTCAAATTACTTCGCTGAACATGAAGTGGTCGCTTAGTGCCTCTGACCGTATATTACAATTTTGCAACCCTTCTTTTGACGTTTGCGCATCAGAAATATTTTGCGCAATAACACTGGGGGCACAATTAGTTCTGAGAACAAATCAGTGGCTCCTGAGTGCGCAGGAGTTCTGGCGTCTGTGTGAGTCTTATCAAATTACTTACATTGCAATACCTGCCCAATTCTGGCGGATAATATCGAATGTTAATGAAGGCGATATCTATCAGGGCTTAAGGATTATTTGCATTGGTGGGGAAGCGATACTTGATCATGAGTTACAACGTTGGCTATCGGCTCACGGTGAATACCCGGTTCTTGCTAATTGCTACGGTCCTACAGAAGCCACGATTACCACGACGACATCCTGCCTAAACAAGGAGATGGGGCAGGCTAATATTATTGGTCGTCCTCTGCCGAATACGCGTGTTTATCTGCTGGATGCTCAAGGTCAACCAATACCGCTAGGAGCAGTAGGGGAATTGTATGTTGGCGGGGCCGGTGTAGCACGGGGCTATCTCAATCGTCCTGAGCTGACCGCTGAATGCTTCCTTACTGATCCGTTTAATGATAACCCAGAGGCCCGGATGTACCGTACTGGGGATTTGGCTCGCTATCTGCCGGATGGCAACCTGGAATTCCTGGGTCGCAACGACCAGCAGGTGAAAATTCGTGGCTTCCGGGTTGAACCGGGTGAAATTGAGGCCCGGTTGGTGGAGCATCCTGCGGTCAGTAAATCTGTAGTACTGGCGCAGGGTGAGGGGCAGGACAAACGGCTGGTTGCTTATGTGGTGGCGGAAGCGGATGAGGGGCTGGCGAATAGCCTGCGTACCCACCTGAGTGCCATTTTGCCGGACTATATGGTGCCGTCAGCCTTTGTGCGTCTGGACGCGTTTCCATTGACGCCAAACGGTAAGTTGGATCGTCGTGCATTACCGGAGCCGGACAATGAAGCGTTTGCTCATCAGGCTTATGAAGCGCCACAAGGCGAAACGGAAACCGTATTAGCCGCGATTTGGTGTGAATTGCTGGGGATTGAGCAGGTTAGCCGGTATGACAATTTCTTCGCGTTGGGCGGCCACTCACTGCTTGCCATGCGAATGATGAATCTTGCCGCCGGTCGGGGTTTGATTTTTACATTGAATGCTCTGTTCCAATTCCCGGTGTTATCCGAATTGGCATCGAAAATCACCTCGGATTTATTGTCTCGGCCGCAAAGCGAGGCTATATCGGTGCGACCTGACGGAATAGGGCTGCCATTGTTCTTTGTTCCCAGTGGCATGGGTGACTATTCCTATGTTTTCGGACTGGCTCAACATATCCCGTTGGGCTACCCGATTTATGCGCTGCCCTGGCCGTCTATTCATGAAGAATCGATGTCAACGATGGAAGAGCAGGCTGCCAGAATGATCAGCTTGATGAAAGCTGTTCAACCGTCAGGCCCATACCGGATAAGTGGCTATTCTTCCGGTGGGATATTGGCTTATGCCATTGTCCAGCGGCTTTTGGGTGCTGGCGAGCGGGTTAATTTCCTGGGGTTAATCGATACGCCGGCGCCGCATTATTTTGGCAAAAAGGCTATGCCACCCAAATACCATTTCTTTACTGAGCTGGCCCGGCAATTAGGGGAGGAATACAAAGAAGAGATTGTGGAGTTGTACCGGCGAATTGATGAATTGAATTTGGTGCAGTTTATTGAAGCAGCACAAGCATTGGCGTTATATCCGGCAAGTCTGCGTGCCGATGTGATCGCAAAACATTGGGAACAGATCGAACGTTACACACAAATCGTTGCCGATTATGAGCCGTCAGCATTAGCAATAACGTTGCATCAGTTCTATGCGGTGGAACCTTCTCCTGCTGTTTCTTTTGCGGCGGATGAAAAGCCAGAGTCCGTGAACATAGAACCGTCGTTAGGTTGGGAGCGAGTAATGCCTGATACTTCACTTCAGTTGATTGCTACTCCGGGTAACCATTTTAGTTTATTGGAGGATGATAAAAATAAAACCGCCTTAGCTCGGATTTTGAACAGGGCGCTGGCAATCAGCTATGACGAGGAGGCGTAATACTGATATATTAAGGAAGTACTCAATTATTTAGTTCTAGTTTGGTAATCCGGTATGTCTTTATTATACCGGATTTTTTATGCATTAAAATAGAATAAGGGAAGTTATCATTCTCATATAAGTTATCTTTTTAGGTTTCTTTGTTATTATTGTTGCTATTTTATATTGTGTGATCTCAAACGGATTTTATTGTTGATTTTATTTTGTTTTGTTGATTGCCTTGGTATCAAAATTATATTTTTAATTGTGGTATTATTGTTGGGCATATTTCATGTAATAGATAATTATGAGAAGATAATTGAAGGTGTGAGTATGGTAATGTGTTTTTGGGTGGTGATATAGGCTGCTTTAATTGTCCTTAATTTCATCAGCTCGCTTTGGGATATATTAGGTTTATTTTAAATGCCCGTGATAATTAAAAGCCTACTTATTAGGAATAATTGCTTTTGGCTGTTCTTATAAATGAACAGCCAGCATGGAAAGCGTGGAGAATCCGGTGTATACACGTAATATTTGAAGGGTGATTCTCTTCGTTCTTTAGGGCAAGAAATAGCAAATAAAATAATCTATACCCTATGGATTTCAAGATGCATCGCGACGGCAAGGGAGTGAATCCCCGGGAGCATAGCAAACTATGTGACCGGGGTGAGCGAGTGCAGCCAACAAAGAAGCAACTTGAAAGATAACGGGTATAGGCAATAAATGTATATGTCGTGAGAGGTATGTGATTGAATAATATTAAATTTTATCCTATATTTCCCCACGTGCTGGTAAATGTTGCTGGGCGTCAGAAAAATAACGTCACAAAGCGATCTAATTGCAATACATCTCGTTATAATCAATATTTTATTACGTTAATTATTATATCTATCATATTGTTTTATTGTTGTGAAATAATATGCAGTGAAATTAATTGTAATTTGTAATGTTTCTTTATGGTATTGAATATAATAATGTCCTTATAGGAACAAGAATAAAATATTTTATTTGTGTAATTAAGGTGGGTTATTTTTTTGGTTATTAGTGGAATTTGTATCAAAAAATGACCGATTGGTTGTTATTAATTGAGAGATGGCACAGTGTCTGAATATCTTGCATTGATATCGGATGTGTCCGTTTTTATTTCTTGGGGGCAAGAAGTAAGAAAGAAATATGGGTGATGGCTGTCAGGTATGACAGTTTTCAAATTTCTAACAGATTCGTTGAGGTAATAGAGGTAATAGATGAAAAGTAACATTGCTACAGCGGGAAATGTTCTTAAAGATGAAGCTCTCTCTCAGATGTCATGTGAAAATATAATTCATAATACGTATGATACATCGATTCCATCACGAATATGTGTTGTGGTAGGGGGAACGACCCTTGCAGTGTTCTGCGCCGAGCAAATTCTGGCGGCAGGGCATACCATACAAGCAGTGCTACCTACTGATACGGTTCTACAAACGTGGGCTGCCCAGCAAGGGATTGCTTGTGTGAACTCGGTTGATGCATTACAAGAACACATCACGTCACAGCCTGTCGATTGGCTTTTCTCAATCGTCAACCCAATCATCCTGCCGGGGTCGCTCATTGAACAAATTCGTGGCAGTGCTTTTAATTATCATGATAGTCCTCTGCCACGCTATGCGGGCAGTCATGCAACCTCCTGGGCGTTGTTAGCTCGGGAGACACATTACGCTATTTCCTGGCACTGTATTGAAGGTGGTGTGGATACCGTCGATATTGCTGTGCAATGGCCGGTATCGATTGAGGAACAGGATAACGCTTTCTCGTTGAATCTGAAATGTTATCAGGCTGCTCAGAAAGGATTTGTTGAACTACTGAAAAATCTGGGGCGCGACGCACTGGTGACTTATCCTCAGGATCTCTCGCAACGGAGTTTTTATGCTCAGTCACGTCGCCCCGATGGGGGGGGATATTTGTGCTGGGAGCAGTCGGGAGAAGTCCTGTCAGCTTTAGTGCGGGCATTAGATTTTGGGGAGAATTATTTAAATCCATTGGGTTGCCCGAAATTGTTACTGAGGCAGGGCCCGGTACAAATTTCCTGGCTTCAGCGGCTGAACACGTGCTCTGAGGGGGGACCCGGTAGGTTGATTAGTGTGGAGGAGGATGCCTGGCAGGTGACGACCGGTAGTGAGGATGTGCGGATTGGGGGATTTGCCACCCTTGAAGGTCATTTGCTGTCTGCCAGAGAGCTTGCCGATATATCGGAACTTAGGCCAGGCAAACAACTTCCTTTGCTCTCCTCACAACAAGCGCGGAATGTAAAAAATACCCTGCAAACACTCGCACCCAGTGAACCATTTTGGTATGAGCGTCTTGCCTCGTTGCAACCACTCCAGTTGCCTTTTGAAATGATTGGGAAACAGGCAGAGCCCCGATGGGGAATGAGTCCCTGGCAGCCGCCATTGCTAAAAAACGCTGGAGAAGATCCATTACAGACATTGTTGCAGGTATTCGTTATCTATCTTGCGCGCTTGACTCAGCAGACTGAACTCCAAATCGGCTGGTGTGTAAATGGGGCAGAAGATAAACCAGATATATTGACGGGGTTGTCATCGGTGGTGCCGATGGTTGTTGAGGTGGCGTTTGATAAACCGTGGTCTGTGGTAGCTGATTGGATTGATAACGAGCTCGTTCAATTGGCACGGCACCGCACATTTAGCCGTGATCTGCTTTCCCGTTCTCCTTCACTGCGGTCTATCCCGGAATTAAGCACAAGCCGACCGTGGCAGATCGCCGTTTCTGTGATACAGGATGACAAATTGTGTGATCAGACGGTATCCGGCGAATTGTTGACGTTCCAGATGAATACACAGGGCGGTTTTCGCTGTATCTATGATGAAAATCGTCTGAGCCCGGAAGTTATTCTGCGGATGAGTGAACATTTGCAGGTGTTGGCGTCATCAAAAAGGATGAGTGATGAAATCCCCGTGGGGCAGCTTAATTTGTTACCCGAGGCTGAACGTAGGTTATTACTGGAAACCTGGAACGCGACGGAAAGCGCGTATCCTGAGGCGTTATGTGTTCATCAGTTGTTTGAACAACAGGTGGAGCGGACTCAGGACGCGACAGCGTTAGTGTATCAAGAGCAAACAATCAGTTATGCCGAATTAAATACCCGCGCCAACCGTTTGGCCCATCAGCTTATCGCACTGGGGGTTGTACCCGACCAGCGGGTGGCGATTTGTGTGGCACGTTCACCGGCCATGGTGGTGGGATTGCTGGCGGTAATGAAAGCGGGTGGAGCGTATGTGCCGTTAGACCCGGCTTATCCTGGCGGGCGTCTGGCACATATTCTAATCGATGCTGCTCCAACGGTGGTGCTGGCGGATGAGGCTGGCAGGGCTGTATTAGGTGAGGAAGCGCTGGCTGGATTAACGATACTGGACCTGAATACTCTGCCTGATCAACCGGATTGTAATCCACAGGTACCCGCGTTGACTTCACGGCATCTGGCCTATGTGATTTACACCTCCGGCTCCACGGGGGTGCCCAAAGGGGTGATGATTGAGCACCGAAATGCGGTTAACTTCCTGCATTGGGCTCAGCAAGCCTTTGGGACGGAAGAGATCCGCAAGGTGCTTTTCTCAACGTCGATGAGTTTCGACCTGTCCATTTTTGAATGTTTTATGCCGTTGTGTCGTGGTGCGGCGATTCATCTGGTAGAGGGTGCCTTGTCATTGATGCAGCATACTCTGCCGGTAACCTTGATCAACTCAGTTCCGTCTGCGATGAAGCCGTTATTGCAGGCTCGGGCGCTGATGGCGTCGGTTCGTACCGTTAATCTGGCGGGGGAACCGCTTAAAGGTGCTTTAATTGAACAGATTTTCGCAGAAACACAAATACAGCGGTTATGTAATCTCTATGGACCTTCTGAAACGACAACCTATTCTGCCTGGTTGCCAATACAGCGGGGTGACCGGATTATTGAAAGTATCGGCCGTCCGATAGCCAACACCGGCCTTTACTTACTGGACGAGTATGGTCAACCGGTGCCGTTGGGCGTGGTAGGGGAAATTTATATCGGGGGCGCGGGAGTGGCGCGTGGCTACCTCAATCGCCCAGACTTGACGGCGGAACGTTTCCTTCTCGATCCGTTTAGTGAGGTGCCGGATGCCCGGATGTACCGCACCGGAGATTTAGCCCGTTATTTGCCGGACGGTAATCTGGCGTTCCTGGGCCGTAACGACCAGCAGGTTAAAATTCGCGGTTTCCGCATTGAACCGGGGGAAATTGAATCCCGGTTGGTGGAACACCCGGCGGTGAGTGAATCTGTGGTATTGGCACAGGGGGAAGGGCAGGATAAACGGCTGGTGGCTTATGTGGTAGCGGAAGCCGATGAGGGGTTGGTGACTAACCTGCGTGCTTACCTGCAAGCTATTTTGCCTGATTACATGGTGCCGTCAGCCTTTGTGCGGCTGGATGAGCTACCACTGACGCCGAACGGTAAACTGGATCGTCGGGCGCTGCCGGCACCGGACAGTGAAGCCGTTGCCCGGCAGGTTTACGTAGCGCCACAAGGCGAAACGGAAATGGCTCTGGCGGCGATTTGGCGTGAATTACTGGGGATTGAGCAGATAAGTCGGTATGACAGCTTTTTTGCTCTGGGGGGGCATTCGCTACTTGCGATACGAGTGGCTGAACGCCTGCGTCATCTGGGATTGACCCTGACGGCGAGTGATCTGTTCCAGTCGCCGGTGCTGTCAGACCTGGCTCAAACATTGGGACAATATCAGGCGGTGATAGTACCGCCTAACGTCATTACGCCAGCAACTACGGCTCTGACGTCGGCGATGTTGCCGCTGATTGATTTAACTCAGGCTGACATTGACCGCATCGTCGGGCAGGTGCCGGGTGGGATCGCTAATATTCAGGATATCTATGCCCTGTCACCGTTGCAGGATGGCATTCTGTTCCACCATCTACTGGCGAATAAAGGTGACCCGTATCTATTGGTCAGCCAGATGACTTTTGCTGATCGTTCATTGTTGGATCGTTACCTGGCGGCCGTGCAACAGGTGGTTAATCGCCACGATATTTTGCGTACCGCTTTTATCTGGCAGGGATTGTCAGTCCCGGCGCAGGTGGTCTGGCGTCAGGCCACTTTATCGGTGACTGAACTGATATTAGACCCGATTGATGGGCCGGTTTGTGATCAGTTAGCGCAACATTTTGCCCCACATAACCATCGCCTTGACTTGAACCAGGCACCCCTGTTGCACTTTGCGGTAGCGCAGGAGGAGGATGGCCGCTGGAGCGTACTGCAATTGCTGCATCATCTGATTGGTGACCATACGACGATGGAAGTGATGCATCGCGAAGTTCAGGCATATCTAACCGGTCAGGGGGAGAGCCTGCCTGACCCGGTACCTTTCCGCAATCTGGTGGCTCAGGCCCGGCTAGGGGTGAGTCAGGAGGAGCATACTCGTTTCTTTACCGAGATGCTGGCAGAAGTGGATGAACCGACGCTGCCATTTGGGTTGACGGAGGTGCATCGTGACGGCTCACAGGTGACGGAAGCCCACCGGATGTTGGCGCCTGAATTGAATGCCCGTCTGCGCGGTCAGGCCCGGCGTTTGGGTGTCAGTCTGGCGGCGTTATGTCATTTGGCCTGGGCCCAGGTGTTGTCGCGTACCAGCGGGCAAGAACAAGTGGTGTTTGGCACCGTATTGTTTGGGCGTATGCAGGCTGCGGATGGCGCTGACAATGGTATGGGACTGTTTATTAATACCTTACCATTACGGTTGAATATCGATGAAACCCCGGTACGGGAGAGTGTACAGACTGCTCATACCCAACTCGCCGGATTATTAGCCCATGAACATGCGTCACTGGCGCTGGCTCAGCGTTGCAGTGGGGTTGCCAGCGGTACACCACTCTTTAGTGCCCTGTTGAACTACCTGCACAATGCCTTATCGGTAACGTCAGATGAGCTGATTGGCGGTATTGAATTTCTTGGCGTACAGGAGCGGACCAACTACCCGTTAGTGCTGTCGGTGGAGGATTTTGGTGATGCACTGGGACTGACAGCTCAGGTCGTGCAACCGTTTGAGTCGGAACGGGTATGCGGCTATATGCAACAAACGCTGGAGAGTCTGGTGGAAGCCCTTGAGCAAGCCCCGGATATGCCTGTTCGGGCGTTGGAAATTCTGCCAGAAGCGGAACGTACTTTGTTGCTAACAACCTGGAACGCGACGGAAACCGTCTATCCTGATCAGTTATGTATCCATCAGTTGTTTGAACAACAGGTGGAGAAAACCCCTGACGCGATAGCATTAATGTATGAAGAGCAGACGTTCAGCTATGCTGAATTAAATGCCCGCGCTAACCGGTTAGCTCGTCGGCTCATCGAACAAGGGGTGTGCCCCGGTGATCATGTTGCGTTCTTGCTAGCTCGCTCGATGGAACTGGTGATGGTCCAATTGGCGATTCTCAAAGCCGGTGCTGTTTACGTGCCGATAGATCCCAGTGTGCCGGATGAGCGGAAAAATTGGCTAATAAGTGATTGCTCCGCCAAATTACTGCTCACCGATACACGGGGGGATATTCCAGCGGATCTGGCTGTACCGCTGTTTCGTCTCTCGGATGAGACAGATACAGACAACGAGGAAGATCACCTTAACCTTAACTTACCACGCTCCAGCACTGAGGTAGCGTATATCATGTACACCTCCGGCTCTACCGGGATACCTAAGGGCGTCTTGGTACCGCATCGTGCAGTGGTCCGGTTGGTTATTAACAATGGCTATGCTGAAATCGAACCCGATGATCGGGTAGCTTTTGCCGCTAACCCGGCTTTTGATGCCAGCACGTTTGAAGTCTGGGCGCCATTGCTTAATGGTGGCGCGTTAGTGGTCGTTGATCACGCCACTTTGCTGACGCCGCTAGAGTTTGTACAGGTTCTACAGATTCAACAAATTACGGTTCTGTGGTTGAGTGTCGGATTGTTTAACCAGCTAGTAGAAGAATTGTCTCCGGTTTTGCCACAGATAAGGCTCCTGATTGTTGGCGGAGATGCCCTTGATCCGCATGTTATCGGTCAGGTACTGCGCACAAATCCGCCACAACAGCTATTAAATGGCTATGGGCCAAGTGAAGGCACCACTTTTACGGCCACATACCGTATCAATGCAGTCGCATCGGGAGCGACCAACATCCCGATTGGCCGACCGGTAGCCAACACGCGGGTTTATCTGTTGGATATCTATGGTCAGCCGGTGCCGTTGGGGGTGGTCGGAGAGATTTATGTGGGTGGAGATGGGGTGGCTTATGGTTATCTTAATCGGCCTGAATTGACCGCTGAATGTTTCCTTGTCGATCCATTCAGTGATAACCCGGATGCCCGCCTGTATCGTACCGGGGATTTGGCGCGTTATCTGCCAGACGGCAATCTGGAGTTCCTGGGCCGGAATGATCAGCAGGTTAAAATTCGTGGTTTCCGCATTGAACCAAAGGAAATTGAGGCCCGGTTGGCCGAGTACCCAACGGTGCGTGAAGTGGCGGTGTTAGTACAGGGGGAAGGGCAGAATAAACGGCTGGTGGCCTATGTGGTGGCATCAGCGGATGACGGGCTGGTGGACAGCCTGTATACTCACCTGAGCGCTATTTTACCTGACTATATGGTACCAACGGCCTTTGTGCGGCTGGATGCTTTTCCGTTGACCCCGAACGGTAAGTTGGATCATCGGGCATTACCGGTACCGGACAATGAAATGGTAGCCCGTCAGGTTTACGCCGAGCCCCAGGGGGAAACAGAAATAGCGCTGGCGGCGATTTGGCGTGAATTACTGGGGATTGAGCAGATAAGTCGGTATGACAGCTTTTTCGCCTTGGGTGGTCATTCGCTGCTCGCTGTACGTATGATTGGGCGCTTGCGTCACCTAGGATTGACACTGACGGCGCGTGATCTGTTTCAGTCGCCGGTGCTGTCAAACTTGGCGCAAACGTTAGGACAGCATCAGGCTGTGATAGTGCCGCCTAACGTCATTACGCCAGTAGCCACCGCGTTGACACCGGCAATGTTGCCGCTGATTGATTTGACTCAGGCTGATATTGACTGCATCGTCGGGCAGGTGCCGGGCGGGGTAACCAATATTCAGGACATCTATGCCCTGTCGCCGTTGCAGGATGGCATTTTGTTCCACCATTTGCTGGAGAATGAAGGTGATCCCTATCTGTTAATCAGTCAGATGGCCTTTGCTGACCGGGCGTTGTTGGATCATTATCTGGCCGCGGTTCAGGGGGTGGTTGATCGCCACGATATTCTGCGTACCGCTTTTATCTGGCAGGGATTGTCAGTTCCGGCGCAGGTAGTCTGGCGTCAGGCCACCTTATCGGTGACGGAGCTAACACTGAATCCGGTTGATGGTCCGGTCGGTGACCAGTTAACCCGGCGTTTTGATCCGCGTCAGCATCGTCTTGACCTGAGGGAGGCACCGTTATTACGTTTTGTGGTGGCACAAGAAACCGATGGCCGTTGGGTCCTGTTGCAACTGCTGCATCACCTGATTGGCGACCATGAAACGCTGGAAGTGATGCACCGTGAAGTGCTGGCGTATCTGACAGGTCAGGAGGAGAGCCTGCCTGCACCGGCACCTTTCCGTAATCTGGTGGCGCAAGCCCGGTTGGGGATGAGTCAGGAAGAACATACCCGTTTCTTTACTGACATGCTGGCGGAGGTAGAGGAACCCACGTTACCGTTCGGGTTAACGGAAGTGCATCGTGATGGCTCGCAGGTGGCTGAATCTCACCGGATGTTAGCGCCTGAGCTCAATAACCGTTTGCGCAGTCAGGCTCGACGTTTGAGTGTGAGTCTGGCGGCGTTGTGTCATCTGGCCTGGGCACAGGTGTTGGCGCGTACCAGCGGGCAAGATCAAGTGGTATTCGGTACTGTGCTGTTTGGGCGCATGGCGGCGGGAGATGGGGCTGACAATGGTATGGGGCTGTTTATTAATACTTTGCCGTTGCGGTTGGATATGGATGATACCCCGGTACGGGACAGTGTTCAGACCGCACATACCCGATTGGCCGGATTATTAGCGCATGAACACGCGTCACTGGCGCTGGCCCAGCGTTGCAGCGGTGTTCAGGGTGAGATCCCCCTGTTTAATAGCTTGCTGAACTATCGGCACAATACTTTGCCGGTAACGTCAGATGATTTGATAAGCGGTATTGAGTTTCTTGGCGCGCAGGAGCGGACCAACTACCCGTTAATGCTATCGGTGGAGGATTTTGGTGATGCTCTGGGGCTGACGGCTCAGGTCGTGCAGCCGTTTGAGCCGGAAAGCCTATGCGGTTATATGCAGCAGGCACTGGAGAGCTTGGTGACAGCGCTGGAACAGGCCCCGGAAATGCCGGTACGACAGTTGGAAATTCTGCCGGAAGCGGAGCGTACGTTGTTGTTAACAACCTGGAACGCCACGGAAGCCGCCTATCCTGACCAGTTGTGCATTCATCAATTATTTGAACAACAGGTGGAAAAAACTCCAGAGGCGGTGGCCTTGGTGTGTGAAGGGCAGACCCTCAGTTATGCTGAATTAAATACCCGTGCCAACCGCTTGGCCCATCAGCTTATCGCACTGGGGGTTGTACCCGACCAGCGGGTGGCGATTTGTGTGGCACGTTCACCGGCCATGGTGGTGGGATTGCTGGCGGTAATGAAAGCGGGCGGAGCGTATGTGCCGTTAGATCCGGCTTATCCTGGCGCGCGTCTGGCTCATATTCTGACCGATGCTGCCCCGGCCGTGGTGCTGGCAGATGAAGCCGGCTGGATTACACTGGGCGAGGAAGCGCTGACCAGACTGACAGTACTGGACCCGAATACCTTGCCTGATCAACCGGATTGTAATCCACAGGTACCCGCGTTGACTTCTCGTCATCTGGCCTATGTGATTTACACTTCCGGCTCCACAGGGGTGCCCAAAGGGGTGATGATTGAGCACCGCAATACGATTAACTTCTTGCACTGGGCTCAGCAGGCTTTTGGGGAGGAAGAGATCCGCGAGGTGCTTTTCTCAACGTCGATGAATTTCGACCTGTCCGTTTTTGAATGTTTTATGCCGTTATCTCGTGGCGCGGCGATTTATCTGGTGGATGATGCCCTGTCATTGATGCAGCATGCCCTGCCAGTGACCTTGATTAACTCAGTCCCGTCTGCGATGAAACCGTTATTGCAGGCTCGGGCGCTGATGGCGTCGGTTCATACGGTCAATCTAGCGGGAGAACCGCTTAAAGGCGCCTTAATTGAACAGATTTTCGAAGACACGCAAATACAGCGGTTGTGTAATCTCTATGGACCTTCTGAAACGACAACCTATTCTGCCTGGTTACCGATACAGCGGGGTGACAGGATCATTGAAAGTATCGGCCGTCCGATAGCCAACACTTGCCTTTACTTACTGGACGAATATGGTCAACCGGTGCCGTTGGGCGTGGTGGGGGAAATTTATATCGGGGGCGCGGGAGTGGCGCGTGGCTACCTCAATCGCCCTGACTTGACGGCGGAACGGTTCCTGATTGATCCGTTTAGTGATGTAGCGAATGCCCGGATGTATCGCACCGGGGATTTAGCCCGTTATTTGCCGGACGGCAATCTGGAATTTCTGGGTCGTAACGACCAACAGGTTAAAATCCGTGGTTTCCGCATTGAACCGGGTGAAATTGAATCCCGGTTGGTGGAACACCCGGCGGTGAGTGAATCTGTGGTATTGGCACAGGGGGAAGGGCAGGAAAAACGGCTGGTGGCCTATGTGGTGGCGGAAGCCCATGAGGGGCTGGTAAATAGTCTGCATACCTACCTAGGTGCCATGTTACCGGATTATATGGTGCCGTCAGCTTTTGTGCGTCTGGATGCGTTTCCGTTAACGCCGAACGGTAAATTGGATCGTCAAGCGCTACCGGCGCCGGATAATGAAGCCGTTGCCCGTCAGGTTTATGAAGCACCCCAGGGAGAAATGGAAATAGCGCTGGCGGCGATTTGGCGTGAAGTTCTGGGCGTTGAACAGATCAGCCGGTATGACAATTTCTTTGCTCTGGGCGGCCATTCGTTGCTGGCGGTGCGGGTGATGAACCGGATAGCTGCTTTGGGTATTGAATTGCCGCTAACCACCCTGTTTAAATCGCCTTCGTTAAGGGCGTTTGCTGAGGCCATGCAGGCCCGGCAGGGGCAACCGGATACTATCCTGCCAGCCATTGTGCCGATATCCCGTGAAGGGGAATTACCGTTGTCATTTGCTCAACAGCGCTTGTGGTTCCTGGCGCAGCTTGAAGGGGTCAGCGAAACGTATCATATTCCGATAGCCCTGCGTTTGTGTGGTGAGTTGGATATCGTGGCCTGGCAAAAGGCGCTGGATACCTTATTCGCCCGTCATGAAGCGTTACGGTCTGTCTTTGTCTCTGTAGATGGCCAGCCGCAAGTGCGGCTGTTGGCGCCGGATAGTGGCTTACTGTTATCTCAAGATGATCTGCGCGGGGTTCCAGATGTGGATAAGGTGCTTGAACGCCTGAGCGTGGAGGAAGCCCATGCGTCATTTGACCTTGACAGTGGTCCGCTTATCCGCGCCTGTCTTATCCGGATCGCCGATGACGAATATCAATTTTTGTTGACCCAACATCACATAATTTCCGATGGCTGGTCTGCCAATGTGCTGGTACAGGAATTGAACACGCTCTATACGGCGTTTATGGCCGGACAGTCAGATCCATTGCCGCCGTTGGCGATCCAATACCCGGATTACGCCGCCTGGCAGCGTCAGTGGCTGTCGGCTGAACGTATTCAGGCTCAATCTGACTATTGGCGTGCAATGTTGGCTGATGCACCGGTTCTGTTGGATTTGCCCACTGACCGGCCTCGTCCACCGGAGCAGTCGTTTGCCGGAGATGCCGTGCCGGTTAACTTAGATGTTGAATTAACGACCGCCCTTAAGCATCTGAGTGAACAGCACGGTATCACCTTATTCATGACACTGTTGTCAGCGTGGGCGGTGGTTCTGTCACGTCTGTCAGGTCAGGAAGATGTGGTGATTGGTACCCCAAGCGCGGGCCGTGGTCGTCAGGAAGTGGAACCGTTGATTGGCTTCTTTGTCAATACGCTGGCGTTGCGCATGGATTTATCCGGTGAGCTGACCGTGCCGGAATTACTGGCGCGAGTTCGGCAAACCGCATTGGCGGCACAGGAGCATCAGGATTTACCGTTTGAACAGGTGGTGGAAATCGTGCAACCACCGCGCCGACTGGCGCATACCCCGTTATTCCAGGTGATGTTTGCCTGGCAGAACAATGAAAGTACGGAATGGGGGTTACCGGGGCTGGCGGTGTCGCCGGTCGATCAAGCCGTTGATGTTGTCAAGTTTGATCTTGAGCTTAACCTGTTAGAAGAGGAAGGCGGGATTGTTGGTGCATTGAGTTATGCTACGGCTCTGTTTGATCCATCAACAATGGAACGGCAGGTGGAATATCTGCATGCGGTGCTGAAAGCGATGGTGGCTAATCCCCAACAGCCGGTCAGAGAAATGGATATCCTTTCTCCGGCAGATCGCAAGTTGTTGCTGGAAACCTGGAACGTCACGGCAACAGCCTACCCTGAGACGTTATGTGTTCATCAATTGTTTGAACAACAGGTGGAGAAAACTCCAGAGTCGGAGGCCTTAGTGTGTGAAGGGCGGACCCTCAGTTATGCTGAATTAAATGCTCATGCTAACCGGTTGGCTCATCAGCTTATTACATTAGGGATAAAACCGGATCAGCGGGTGGCGATTTGCGTGTCACGTTCACCGGCAATGGTGGTGGGATTGCTGGCGGTGATGAAAGCGGGCGGGGCTTATGTGCCGTTAGACCCAGCCTATCCTGGCGCGCGTCTGGCGCATATTCTGACTGATGCTGCTCCGGCCGTGGTGCTGGCGGATAAGGCCGGTTGGTCTGCGCTGGGTGAGGAAGCGCTGGCTGGACTCACGGTACTGGACCCGAATATTTTGCCTGATCAGTCGGATAGTAATCCGCAGGTACCTGGGTTGACTTCTCAGCATTTGGCGTATGTGATTTACACCTCCGGCTCCACTGGGGTGCCCAAAGGGGTGATGATTGAGCACCGCAATACGGTTAACTTCCTGTATTGGGCTCAGCAGGCCTTTGAGACGGAAGAGATTCGTAAGGTGCTTTTCTCAACGTCGATAAATTTCGACCTGTCCGTTTTTGAATGTTTCGTGCCGTTGTCTCGTGGGGCGGCGATTTATTTGGTGGATGATGCTCTGTCATTAATGCAGCATGCCCTGCCGGTGACCTTAATCAACTCAGTTCCATCGGCAATGAAACCGTTATTGCAGGCTCAGGCGCTGATGGCTTCGGTTCATACCGTTAATCTGGCAGGGGAACCGCTCAAAGGCGCTTTAATTGAACAGATTTTCGAGAAAACGCAAATACAGCAGTTATGTAATCTTTATGGACCTTCTGAAACGACAACCTATTCTGCCTGGTTGCCGATACAGCGAGGTGACCGGATTATTGAAAGTATCGGGCGCCCGATAGCCAACACCTGTCTTTACTTACTGGGCGAGTATGGTCAACCGGTGCCGTTGGGTGTAGTGGGGGAAATTTATATCGGGGGCGCGGGAGTGGCGCGTGGCTACCTCAATCGCCCAGACTTGACAGCGGAACGTTTCCTTATCGATCCGTTTAGTGGCGTGCCGGATGCCCGGATGTATCGCACCGGAGATTTAGCCCGTTATTTGCCGGACGGCAATCTGGAATTTTTGGGCCGTAACGACCAGCAGGTTAAAATTCGCGGTTTCCGCATTGAACCGGGGGAAATTGAGGCCCGGTTGGTAGAGCATCCGGCGGTGAGTGAATCTGTAGTATTGGCATTGGGGCAAGGGCAAGATAAGCGTCTGGTGGCTTATGTCGTGGCACCAGTGGATGAGGGGCTGGCGAATAGCCTGCATACCTACCTAAGCGCTATTTTACCGGATTATATGGTGCCAACGGCCTTTGTGCGGCTGGATGCATTTCCGCTAACGCCGAACGGTAAATTGGATCGTCGGGCCTTGCCAGCTCCGGACAATGAAGCGTTTGCCCGTCAGATTTATGCAGCGCCACAAGGGAAAACGGAAATCGCATTGGCGACCATTTGGCGTGAGTTGTTAGGTATTGAACAGATTAGCCGACACGATAGCTTCTTCGCACTGGGTGGTCACTCTCTGCTGGCGGTACGGATGATTGAACGCCTGCGTCACCAGGGGCTGGCACTGGCGGTACGTGACTTGTTCCAGTCTCCAGTATTATCTGAGCTGTCGCAGACATTGAGGCAGCACCGGGCCGTGGTGGTGCCACCGAATGTTATTACGCCAGCGACGACGGCACTCATGCCGGAGATGTTACCGCTGATAGATCTGACTCAGATTGACATTGACTGCCTCGTCGAGCAAGTGCCGGGTGGAATGGCCAATATTCAGGATATCTATGCCCTGTCACCGTTGCAGGACGGTATTTTGTTCCACCACTTACTGGCAAACGAAGGTGATCCGTATCTGATAGTCAGTCAGATGCTCTTTGCTGATCGCGCTTTATTAGACCGTTATTTGGCGGCGGTACAACAGATGGTTGAACGTCACGATATCCTACGTACCGCTTTTCTCTGGCAGGGATTGTCAGTGCCGGCGCAGGTGGTCTGGCGTCAGGCTCCATTGTCGGTGACGGAACTGACACTGAATCCGGCTGACGGCACGGTCATTGACCAGTTAACCCGGCGCTTTGATCCGCGTCAGCATCGTCTCGACCTGAGCGAAGCACCGTTGTTGCGTTTTGTCATCGCTCAGGAAACCGATGGTCGTTGGGTGTTGCTGAAATTGCAGCATCACTTGATTGGCGACCATGAAACGATGGAGGTGATGCACCGTGAAGTGCAGGCGTATCTAACCGGTCAGGAGCAGAGCCTGCCTGACCCGGTACCTTTCCGCAATCTGGTGGCTCAGGCCCGGCTAGGGGTGAGTCAGGAGGAGCATACTCGTTTCTTTACCGAGATGCTGGCAGAAGTGGATGAACCGACGCTGCCATTTGGGTTGACGGAAGTGCATCGTGATGGTTCGCAGGTGACGGAATCCCACCGGATGCTGGCGCCTGAATTGAATGCCCGTCTGCGCGGTCAGGCCCGACGTTTGGGTGTCAGTCTGGCGGCGTTGTGTCATTTGGCCTGGGCACAGGTGTTGTCGCGTACCAGTGGTCAGGAACAAGTTGTGTTTGGCACCGTGCTGTTTGGGCGGATGCAGGCAGCGGATGGCGCCGACAATGGTATGGGGCTGTTTATTAATACCTTGCCGTTGCGGTTGGGTATTGATGAAACCCCGGTACGGGAGAGTGTACAGGCTGCTCATACCCAACTCGCCGGATTATTAGCGCATGAGCATGCGTCATTGGCGCTGGCTCAGTGTTGCAGTGGGATTGCCAGCGGTACGCCACTCTTTAGTGCCCTGTTGAATTATCGGCATAATGCCTTATTGGCAACGTCAGATGAGCTGATAGCCGGTATTGAATTTCTTGATGCGCAGGAGCGAACCAATTATCCGTTAGTGCTGTCGGTAGAGGATTTTGGCGAATCTTTGGGATTGACCGTTCAAGTTGCCCAGCCGTTGGAGCCGGAACGGGTATGTGGCTATATGCAGCAGGCACTGGAGAGTTTGGCGGCAGCACTGGAACAGGCGCCGGAAACGCCGGTACGGACATTGAATATTCTGCCTGAAACGGAGCGGAGGCTGTTGCTGGAAACGTGGAACGCCACGGAAACCGCCTATCCTGAGGCATTGTGTATTCATCAGTTGTTTGAACAGCAAGTGGAGCAAACCCCTGACGCGATAGCATTAGTGCATGAAGAGCAAACCCTCAGTTATGCTGAATTAAATACCCGCGCTAACCGGTTGTCTCATCAGCTTATCGCACTGGGTGTCGTGCCCGATCAGCGAGTGGCGATTTGCGTGGCGCGCTCACCGGCCATGGTGGTGGGATTGTTGGCAGTATTGAAAGCCGGGGGAGCTTATGTACCGCTGGACGCAACCTATCCGGGGGAGCGTCTGGCGTATGTTCTGACTGATGCCGCACCAGCTATTTTGCTGGCGGATAAGGCCGGACGCGCTGCGTTGGGTGAGCAGGCACTGGCAGAACTTACTGTACTTGACCCAGATGCACGGCTTGACCTGCCGGACTACAACCCGCAAATACCTGAATTAACCTCACGACATCTAGCGTATGTCATTTATACCTCGGGTTCGACGGGGACACCGAAAGGGGTGATGCTGGAACATCGGGGTGTCTGCAACTACCTGCTATGGGCGTTGAGTGATTACCTAACTGAAAGGCAATTCGATAGTATCGTTTCGTCACCGCTAGCCTTTGATGCCACCGTCACCAGTCTTTACCTGCCCTTACTGTGTGGTGGCAAAATCCGCTTGCTCCGTGACGGGCAGGAGCTGGTTGAACTGCTCCCCGCATTGCTGTCAATGGAATCAGGTG
>NZ_JBHFKW010000043.1:0-35913 GCF_042879395.1 Photorhabdus sp. RM322S | reverse complement strand
TCAATATCATTGCAAGTGGTTTGCAGATTGAGTTGACAGATCTGTTTGATTTCAGTACAAAACCAAAAAGCTAGCCGTACCTTTCCCCTTATTTTTTAGGAATTTTCTTATTTGTTTTTTGTTGGAATAAATGACAGTGCTAACCCTCAATGAAATTGAGCAAAGTAGGTTAACAATGACTGGTAAGTGCGATTGAGGAAATGTCACTATGAGTAAATTGCATAAAGGCATGAGTCAAGAAGCGTTTGAGAATGGTTATTTTTACGTAGCTGAACTGCGACAATTTGCTAAATCTTTGGGAATTACCCCCAATAACTTGAAAAAAAATGAGCTTGAGCTGCATATTCGGTCACACTTGTTTGGTCATTCTGGTGATTTACCGATTGCTATACCCAACAAAAGAGATCGGGTTGGTCGGGATTTACTCACCCTGAAAAGTTTGGTCATAAATTATGTGAGTGACAGGCAAACGAAAGATTTCTTGCTAGAGCAGGTGAATAGCCAATATGGGCCATTAGAGGATAAATCTGGCCAATGGTATTGGCTGAATCACTGGCGTAAGGCACAAATTGCCAATAATAACCACATTACCTATGGCGATTTGATTGAACATTTGGCTTCTCTGAAAAGGCAAGAGGGGAGACTTTCACAGATCCCTTCCGCCCGTTTGAATAATTTTATTAGCGATTTCATTGCTGATCCGGAAAATGCAGGGAAAGGGAAAAAACAAGCGCTGGAAATATGGCGAGAGCTGAAAGAGAAAAATTTACCTAAAACGTACCTTGCTTATAAACAGAATAAATAATCAACTGAGGAATAATTTATAAAGGGAGATTCAGGTTCTCCCTTTATAAATGGCGTGATTAAATATTAATGACTTGTTGAGCGCCATTCCGTTCAATTTTTATTGTCAGTTTACCCGATGGTGTCTCTGACAACTGATTGCGAACATAGGTGATATTTTCAGGAAGGATTTTCTGGCCGTTGACTTCCAGCACAATATCACCATTTTCCAAGCCAAATTTCTTAATATCTTTTGGTTCGTTATAAAAGATTTCTACTTTGTTATTAAAATAGCGAACTGCGATAGTACGAAGGAATTTATTATCATAACGGGTAAAGTTTTTGGCGTTAAAACAGAGCAACATTTTATTGGGGATAAATAGATAGTCATCAAAACGAGAGAGGAAACTCATACCAAGATAGTATTGGTCATTTTTGTTTTCACTGATTCTCAGACGACCAACAGGCAATTGTTGTAAATAAAAGCCGTCAATCAGGTACTCTTTCCCACTAGCAAGCCCACTGGCGGAGGCGTATTTAACATTGATTCCTTCAGAAATTTTATCTTTATGCTCTTTTTTCAGATATTCAATAAACTCTTGAGAAGCATAGCTATAATCAGCTCCAGTATCTATGTTGAAAATGACATTAGAAACCTGGATAGCGGGAGATTTACCGTAACTGTCACTATAAGGTTCACATTGCTGATAATTCAGGATTGAAGGTGCATGGTGCCATACTGTCAGAGTATGGTTTAAGTTATTTACTTCCCAGTTTAACTGGCGGAAAGTATCAATCCCAAGGATACCATCTAGCTTCTGACCAATGGATTGATTGAAAAGATTCATATCAATGCCAATCCAGGGATCAGAAGCCGGCACACTATAATTACCGATGGTAAGAGCAAGGGGTTGCCATAATGTCAGATCATCTTTGTGTAATCGCTTTTCACTGGTTGTAATTAATCCATCGGATAACATATGGTGGAATGTCACCGGTATGTTTGATTCTGGTGTGATTTGGGTCAGTGTCTTAGCCAGTTTATTATCGATGAAGGTATAACTGGCCCCGGTATCCAGCAGGAATTGATATTTTTTACCGGAGATCGTGACAGGAATTATGAGCGCGGTAGGTTGATGGATATTCAGTTTAGTAGAGAGTACCGGCTTATTTTCTTCGGAAATATGAATTTTTTCTATATGACTACAGCCGGTAATGAGTGTCAGTAAACTCGTGGTGATAAGTGCCTGGCAGGTTATTTTTCCCTGTTTTTTCATAATATTGTATTCCTTTTCTGATGTGTGAATGAACGTATATGAACCAATAGAAACTCAACATGGTGTACTGGAAGCTAAGAAATGTAGTGGTCTGACGTGGCATAAGTGCGTGTTACCAATACCGGTTAGCTTTGTTTCGAATATTATTATCCGCTTCTTTGTTAAAACCAAAGGTAAACAATCACATCATTATACTTGATTGGCATGAAATTCAGTCAGTGATTGTTTAGTGACGACGGCTGTGTTGTGGATTCCAGCGGTGATGAATTGTTTGAGTGTGGTATTGGGCCGATGATCTGGGAAAAATGCCAGTGGGTTTAAATTGTGTTTGTGCCTGGCACGCCGATATCCACTGCTTAAGATAGTATTGAAAGCCGTTTAGTTTAACTAACGGCTTTAATTACGACTCTTATGCCTGAGGTGATTTTCCACCTTAATCGCAGGTATCACCAATGTTGCTCAACGCATCAATGATCAATTGCCAGAATCGCTGTTGATCCAATTTGACTGCAACTTGGGTGTGGCAATCTTCTGGTCGTGGAAAACGGAAATCCACCACGGTCATACCGACGGTTAAGGTGCCGTTCAGTTCAATATTGACCGGCACTTTTTGTGTCGTCATCAACGTAGGGTCAATTACATAGGCGACAGCACAAGGATCATGTATTGGAGGACAATTGAAGCCGTGTCTCTCCTCGTAACTTTTGCCGTAGAACTCCAGCATGTCCACGACAAACCGGGAAGCTTTGGTATTGATACGTGAAATTGCTTCCGTGACTTCTTGTGTGGCTCGTGCCTGATGTGTGAGATCCAGTCCGACCATCGTCAGCGGCCATTTTTCATTGAAAACAATATGTGCTGCTTCCGGATCAACTTTGATATTGAATTCTGCAACTGCACTTCTGTTAGCCGTGTGATATCCACCTCCCATTAAAACAACTTCTTTTACCCGTTCAACGATCTGTGGTGCTTTACGGACAGCGAGAGCAATATTGGTCAGACTGCCGACAGGAACCAGTGTGACTGTTTTGGGGGGATGAGACATGATGGTATCAATGATCAGATCCGTCGCGTGACGGGGATCAAGCGTCCGTGAATGTTTCGGGAGTTTCACGCCTCCCAGACCCGATTCGCCGTGAATATCCGGTGCAGTTTCGAGATCACGGACCAATGGACGATGACAGCCTGCGGCAAAGGGCACTCCGTTAATACCGCCAATATGCGCTATCGCCAGCGCGTTGCGAGTGACTTTATCCAATGTCTGATTACCGGCAACCGTGGTGACGGCTAATAGCTCAATATCAGGATTACCCTGTGCCAGTAACATCGCAATGGCATCATCATGTCCCGGATCGCAATCAAGAATAATTTTCTTGGTGGTCATTTTTACTCCTTATCAGAGAAAGTGATATAAAAAATGAGAATAATCCAGTTAAAAAATCTATTCCGTGATGAGGTCTTAGGTCTATGTGAGGGTTCTCATAAATAATTAATAAAATGTTCCATAATTGTGATTTTATTGGCATATAAACAACAATTGAGTTGTATAACCCGTTTGAGTGTGATTCTTATATAGTTTCGCTATGGAATTGGCGGGCAATATCTACTTCGGATTTATTGTTAATTTCTTAATAATTGCGAGGGCTGGAATGGATATTCATGTGGATAGATTGTCAGCAGTGATTGAATCTGTGGCAACCAGTGAATTTTATCCTAATCTACTTAACTGGTTGGAACAATTTATTACCTTTGATAACGCCATTGTTTATGCCTTCGAGCAAGGCGCTCCTCCACGTTGTTTAAGTAAAGCAGAGAAGAAAAATAGCGATGCGGTAAACCAGATTTATCAACAGGGTGCTTATCTGCAAGATCCTTTCTATCAGGCTTTGGTAAAGGGGGCTGAGACTGATCTGCTTACCTTACGGGAACTCGTTCCTACAGGATTTTATCATACTGATTACTATCTGAATTTTTATCGTAAAACCGGCTGGCGGGATGAAGCGGGTGTTTTGCTGAAACTCTCTCCTCAAAGGCAGCTTGGCCTGTTTTTTGGTAATGAGAATCAGCCATTTTTCATCCAAAAACAGCATCAGAAAAACCTGCGAACAGCGCTGGAAATTATTCGCAGTGTCGCCCGATTACACGGTGAAATGATGAGGCAAACTTCTTCTGCTGACATGATGTGTCTGGATACCCAAATTCGTTGTGCTTTAACACCAAGAGAATGTGAGATTGTTGAATTGATATTGCAAGGTAAAGGATCTCCACAGATTGCTGAGAAACTGTTTATCAGTACTGGAACAGTGAAAAACCACCGGAAAAATATTTATCAAAAACTGCAAATCAGATCACAAGCAGAGCTGTTTAGCCTGTTTTTGACGTCTCCTGTGCGTTATTTCGCTTGAGTCACAATTGTTAATACAGTGTGGCAAATATCCCTAAAGGGACATGGTGATGTGACTCCGCACTACAGATAATCCGGTGATTATGTCAGATGCTAATTGGGGTATCCCATGAACAATAATGTTGATTCATTAACTTATTATGCAACGACCAAGAAATATGATCTTCGTTTTCCGATATTAAAAGAAGATCTGGATGTGGATGTTGTCATTATCGGCGGTGGATTTTCCGGTATCAATACCGCGCTTGAACTGGCGGAAAAAGGCATCACCAATATTGCTATTTTGGAAGGGCGTCATCTTGGCTACGGTGGTACTGGCCGTAATGGTGGTCAGGTTATGGCGGGTATTGGTCATGATCTGGAAGTGATCAGGCGGCATGTTGGTGAAAAAGGGCTGGAGACGATCTTTAAGATCAGCAACCTCGGCGCGGGCATTATTCGTGATCGTATTGCGAAATATAACATTGACGCCGATCTTTGCCGTGGTTATGGCTATCTTGGCTTTAATCAGCGGCAGGAAAAAACGTTACGTGGCTGGCTGAAAGAGTTTCAGGCGGTTTCTCCTGATGAAGAGATTGAGCTGTATACCGGCTCTGATGTGAAAAAGGTTGTGGGTTCTGATGTCTATACCTGTGCGTTGAAGCATATGGGTGGCGGGCATGTTCACTCTCTGAACCTGTTATTGGGTGAAGCTAAAGCCGCGACAGAACTTGGCGTCAAAATCTTTGAGAACAGTCAGGTGTTGAATGTTGAATATGGTTCCAGGGTGACGGTTCGGACCTCGATGGGATCTGTTCGCGCCAATAAAATGCTGTGGGCTTGTAACGGTTTTCTCAATGGCCTTGAGCCTTACATCTACAAGAAGACAATTAACACTTATGCCTTCCAGCTAATGACGGAAGAATTATCGGATGATTTGATCAAGAAAATCAGCCCGATCCGTGGTGCATACAGTGATATTCGTCCGGTTATCGATTACTACCGGGTGACTAACGAAAACCGCCTGTTGTTCGGCAGTACAACGCCTTTAATTGAACACATTCCATCGGATTTGAAAGCCTGGAACCGCCATTTGATGCTGAAGGTTTTCCCCTATCTGAAAGATGTGAAAATTGAATTGGCATGGGGAGGACCATTGTGTTGCAGCGCCAACCTATTCCCGCAAATCGGCTCTTTGCCGCAGCATAATAATGTGTTCTACGTGCAGGGATATTCCGGCTTTGGGGTAACGCCAAGCCATATCGTTTGTAAGGTCCTGGCTGAGGGGATAAGTGAAGGATCTGAGCGTTATGACCTGATGAGCTCAATTCCTCATGCGAACATTGTTGGCAAAGATACGTTGCGGCATCTGATGGTGTCGGCGGGCAAGATTTGGCATCAAACGTCAGGATACTGGAAAGGCCGTCGTTAAATTGTTGAGACTTTCGGTATCAATAGCGTTCACTGAACGATTTATAAATTCTTTTATTTAAAGCGAGAACATCATGATTAAATCATTTTTACTGAACAAATCACTGCCTGAACTGTTGGACATTGGTAGCGTAAGCAATCTGGGTGCTACCGTGGTGGAAGGTGATCCGCAGGCAAGTATTGCAATGATATTTGGTGAACCGGCTGATAATCTGACTTGCGGTATTTTCGCCTGTACCCATGGCAAATTCAGTATGGTGTATCCGTTTGATGAACATGCAACCGTCTCGGAAGGCTCGGTAAAACTGACCGATGTGAAAACCGGTGAGACAGTTGAATATCATCCGGGGGATTCTTGGTTTGCTGCGAAAGGAACTGAAGTGCTGTGGGAAGTGACCGCAGACCGTTTTGTGAAGCATTATTTTTCTTGTATTAAAGGTTAAAAAGCACCCGTTTGATCAGAGGTAAGTTAAGTAATGAGTGATATAACCCTGTTACAGCAGGTTACGGCCTTTCTGCAACGCAATCATGGTCATTATATTCATGGTCAGTTAGTCGGTGGTCAGGGGAATGAAACATTTTCCGTGGTGAACCCAGCGACTGATGAAGTGATTGCGACAGTGAATCAAGGCGGTGAAGCGGAAGTCAATGCGGCTATGCAAGCGGCACATGCTGCATTTCACGGTGTGTGGGCGCAAACTTCACCTATGGAGCGTGGTAACTGCTTGAATCGTCTGGCAGATTTATTACTGGCGCATCGGGAAGAACTGGCGCAATTGGAAAGTGTTTGCTCTGGTAAAACTATCCAATTGTCCCGCATGCTGGAAATTGATTCTTCTGTTCAGTTCCTGCGTTATTTTGCCGGATGGTCAAGTAAGATCAGCGGTGAAACGCTGAATGTTTCTTTGCCCTCTTTTAAAGGTGAACAATACACGGCGTTTACCCGTCGTGAGCCGATTGGTGTTGTGGCAGGGATCATTCCGTGGAATTTCTCCATCATCGTTGCCATCTGGAAAATGGCGGCTGCACTGACCTGTGGTTGTACCATTGTGTTGAAGCCAAGCGAATACACACCGCTGACAATGCTCAGGGTGGCTGAATTGGCAAAAGAAGCGGGTATTCCTGATGGTGTCATCAATGTGGTTAATGGTTCAGGTTCGGTATTAGGTCCTGCGCTGATAAGTCATCCATTATGTGCCAAAGTGACTTTTACCGGCTCTGTGCCAACCGGTATTGCTGTGGGTAAATCAGCGATGGAGCAGGGATTGACTCGCGTTACGTTGGAGCTTGGTGGTAAAAACGGCGCAGCATTTTTGGCAGATATGTCTGTTGAAAAGATTGTTGATGGTGTTCTGGAAGCGGGTTATCTCAATCAAGGGCAAATTTGTGCTGCGGCTGAACGTTTCTATATTCCTGCCGGCCGCATGGATGAAGTGCTGAAATTGTTGTCTGAAAGACTTGCTGCAATGAACATCGGTTCCCCGCTGGATGAATCAACGGAAATGGGGCCGCTGGCGAACAAAGAGCACTATAACAAGATACTGTCCCTGTTTGACAAAGCCCGTCAGGAAGGCAGTGAAATTGTTTATGGCGGTTATGCTCTAGAAGGGCCTGGTTGCTTTGTGGCGCCAACCGTTATTCGTGCTAACAGCCCAGAAGATTCGTTGATGAAGGAAGAAACATTTGGCCCTGTAGGGACTTTCCTTAGCTATGACGACGAGGAAGAGCTGATTGGGTTGATGAACAGCACGCCATTTGGTTTAGCGGCGAGTTTGTGGACCAATGACCTGAGTAAAGCTATGCGTATGATCCCGCGTATTGAAGCTGGGACTGTTTGGGTCAATATGCATACATTCCTTGATCCGGCATTACCGTTCGGCGGTACGAAATCTTCAGGTATTGGCCGTGAATTCGGCAGTGCTTTTATTGAGCACTATACTGAATTGAAATCAGTTATGGTTCGTTATTAGATTTGGTGTTCAAATCAGAATGAGGAAGGCCCCTTAATTGAAAGGGGCCATTGTCGAACCTAAGGTCATCACTGGCATTTTATCCAGGAGAGGGCTTCTCAGGGCAGCGGATTGATTATATACTACCCACTACTACAACTCAATAAGGAAAAGGTCGGATGAATCATGGAGTGGGAAAAGCTACAGTTATATTTCTCTACAGCAAGGTTGGCTCGTTATCTGCAAGAATCGCAAGGTGATAAACATCAAGCAATTCAGTACTATATTTCAAATATAAAATTATCTGAATCTTTCGTCCCAGTATTCTCTGTTATAGAAATAAGTTTAAGAAATAGTTTGAATTATAGTTTACAGAAGTTTTATCAACGCTGGGATTGGTATGAAAGTTGGAAAGGAGATCTAATTTTTAAAGATCTTTATACTGAAATCATTAACGTAAAGAGCAGAATTAGATCTGATGATGTCAATAAAATAATAGCAGAACTAACCTTTGGTTTTTGGACAGCATTATTTAATATAAAATATGAAGTATTATTGTGGAAATCATTACGATTAGCTTTTCCCTATTGTCCAAAAACGCTTCGTAAAAGAAAAGCTATCTCTTCGTCACTAAATAAAATAAGAAGGTTAAGAAATAGAATATTTCACCACGAGCCAGTTTTGTGGGTGACTCCACCAATAGATGAATATCATACCGAATGTTATAAACTACTTAATTGGTTAGTTCCTGATTTATCTTGCTGGGTTAGTCAATTTGATAGATTCCCAGAGGTTTGGCAGAGTATAGAGTATGTGAGTCCTGTTAATTGAAAATAGAGAAGGTAATAAACCTACTGGGAACCAGCTCAGTGCGGTTGGTGACTTTAGTTTTGGCAAAGATATTACGCAGGTGGGTTTTTACCGTAGACAGGGAAATATCAAGTACTTGTGCAATACGTTTGTTACTTGAACCTTCTCTTACCAAATTAATAATTTCCTGCTCTTTAGCCGTCAGAATAGCCAGTGTTTCAGGCAGTAAATCTCTGGCGGCTAATTCAATTAATGGCAAGATAGTACAGAGACGGTTAAAGTTTTTTGGGATAAAAGGTTAGGATATCCTCTTAGTTTAATCGATATTCAGGTTCAGCCGGGTAATAAACCCACTGGAAACCAGTTCAGTGCGGTTGGTGACTTTAGTTTTGGCAAAGATATTACGTAGGTGGGTTTTTACCGTAGATAGTGAAATATCAAGTACTTGTGCAATACGTTTGTTACTTGAACCTTCTCTTACCAGATTAATAATTTCCTGCTCTTTAGCCGTCAGGATAGCCGGTGTTTCAGGTAGTAAATCTCTGGCGGCTAATTCAATTAATGGCAAGATAGTACTGAGGCGGTTAAAGTCTTGTGGGGTAAATGGTGTATCCCGTAATAGAGAAACGCCGGCAATAATCCGGTTATGCTGGCGGATAAATATTTCCGCAATGTCTTGTATGTTATTCGGCAGCATAAATTCATGGTAATACTTATTATTCTTCTTAAGTGTCTGTTGATCCATGCCAACCATATTTATCTCATTTTGCTGATAATTGGCAGGTCTCAGAGGATCTAATTGCTGGAAATTCGCCAGATAATTTTTATGTATTTCGTCTGAAATACCGTACAGAATGTAATTCTCCGGGTGTAACTCATTGTTCACCAGATAGAATGCTGCTGCTGAGATAGGAACCAGATGGGCAATGGTATTCAGGCAGCTATTGATTAAGGCATTTTCACGGCTGGCAGGGAGTACGGTAGACAAGAAAGTTCTCTCTTTAGAGTAGTACCTAACTGGATAAATCAATCATCGACGATTAATCAAATGCTAATAAAAATGCAGAATTAACACAAAACAAACATATTAATAACGTGATGTGGGTTGCAATAAACGAAATTTCCTAAGGTGATGATAACTCACTCATCACACTCTGTTGGTACATATCTGAAATAATTTCTTTATGTATTAATAAACGGGTTTGTTTCTTATTGATTGATATTTAACTGGTTATTTTTATTTTCCTCTATTTGTTTGTATTTTTCGTCATGCTCATTCAGTGACTCATCTCCCTTTGGGTATCGTTCTTTAGGACGATGGTCGGTATTCCTGATCACTTTCTATAGTGTATTTATCCTCGATAAAGTTTACAAAAAATTCACATATGAACCGTTGTGAGCGTTATTTTTACGACCGGAATAAAAGGGAACATGATGAATATGTCAACGCGGCTTACTTCGCACATTGAAAAGGGAGTGGTGGGGTTTCCTACCACACTGGCAAGTTCTGTCGGCGTTATCATGGCAAGCCCGGTTATTCTGACCGTGACAAGTGGTTTTGGCATTGGTGGTGATACTTTCGCCCTGGCAATGCTGATCAGTTTTATCATGATGCAGGCTCAGGTGACGACGTTTGCTGAAGCGGCAGCTATTTTGCCTACATCCGGCTCTGTCTATGATTATATCTCTTGTGGGATGGGACGATTCTGGGCGATTACCGGTGCGCTTTCAGCTTACTTAATTGTCCATATTTTTGCGGGTACGGCAGAAACGATCTTGTCCGGCGTTATGGCGTTAGTTAATTTTGAAAATCTCAATACGATGATAGAAAGCCATAACGCTTCGTGGATGGTGGGGGTTGGGCTGGTTATTACATTTGGATTACTGAATGCGCTGGGTATTGAAGCGTTCAGTAAAGTCGAAATTGTGCTGACATTCTGCATGTGGAGCACGTTGGTTATTTTCAGTATTTGTGGGTTATTGATACCGTTTGCTGTTCCGCTGGAGAGTTGGTTTGGTGAAGAGCTGAATCTGAGCGATCCATTGGCGGTACTGAGTCTGGTGGGTATGGCGATGTTTATGTTTGTCGGCTGTGAGCTGGTGACGCCGATGGCGCCTGAAATTAAAAACTCTGCAAGAGTGATTCCGCGGGCAATGATGACTGGCTTGTGTGGCGTAGCTTTTTGTATGTGTATATATGGGGCGTCAATCAGTCATCAGGTGGAAAATGTGCTGGTGGATGCGGAAAATAATATTCGTTTATTGGAAACGCCAATGGCGATCCCTGCTTTTGCCGGTCAGGTGATGGGTGATTTTGGTAAGTATTGGATTGGTATCGGGTTATTACTGGCGGGAGCGGCAACGATTAATACCCTGATGGCGGCGGTGCCGCGTATTCTCTACGGTATGGCATTGGATGGCGCATTGCCGCGTATTTTCGCTTACCTGCATCCACGTTTTAAGACGCCAATATTTGGGATTCTGGTTGCAGTGATGATCCCTTGTTTACATGCCTTTATTATTCAGGGTGATTTGAGCCGGATTATGCCGTTGGTGCTGGCTGCCGTATGTGCCTGGTGTGTGGCTTATCTGCTGGTGACATGTTCGGTGATATTATTGCGTATCCGCAGGCCTGATTTGCATCGTGCCTATAAATCACCGTTTTTCCCGTTACCTCAGATTATCTCCAGTGTGGGGATTATCCTGGCGATTATTCATATCACTCCGTCGGGAATGAATCCAAGTGAAGTATATATTCCATTCGCCATCATATTGGGTCTGACGGCCAGCTATGCTCTGTTCTGGACGTTATGTGTACAACGGGTGAATCCGTTTAAACCTGTACCCGTTGAGCAGGTGCTTTCGCATACTTTTGCTAAAGGTGAATTGCCGGGGGTGAAACTTGAGCCGCTTCGTTCCCTTGTTTGATCGTGTGTGGCGGCGGCTGAATAAGCCCCGCTATCCTGCCGGCTATCAGGCCGGTGTGACCCTGAGCCGGCTGAAACAGAACCTGTCACCTTATTGTTGTGAGCGTTTATCAGCAAAAAGTATGCAAATCATTTTGCCTGATGGATTGCCGGTTGAAGTTTATGAAAAGCCGAAGGCGTTGTTTCTGGCCTACATTGTAAGTTGTTGTTTTCGTTTGCACGGAATAACTTCACTTAAGGAAAAAATAGTTATTAAAGCCAACGTTAAAGGGATATTTCGGCGGAAGTTGGTGACTTATTATTGTTGTCAGGGGGCAGAATCTGGACAGCAGGTTATTGATTTACTTAATCAGTATCCGTTAATTGGTGAAACGTTGGCGGAATTGGATTTTCGGTATCTGACATTGAATATTCATCAGGGGCAATGGCAGTTTGAGGTGGAGCATTTTGCTGCTTCTGAGATTGTCAGCCGATTGCCAGCCAGTCGCCGTTATTTACGCCTGACGACGGAACAACGTCATCTGTTGCTCAGTACATTGCTGATGTTTAGTCAGCTAATGGGAAAGCTTTAATTTAGGCAATTTTTCTGCGTTGTGAAGATTAGGAAAAACATCGACTTGAGTTTTATTTTAAACCACGAATTAGGATTTAACCCATACGGGTATATGAATAATCCAGTGAGTTTATATTAATCCTCATGGCGAAAAAGGTATATTCACAATAAATCGTATTCTTATTTATAAACTAAGATAGATATCACAAATACCCTAGAAAATTTATTGAAATCTTTTATCGAATCACTGTGATTCCATCTAAACTTATATATATCAAGTAAAAAACAAAAAATAATACAAATAGGAAAATTTAAATGGCAGTGATAATTCCGGAGCCTTATCGTATAAAAGTTATTGAACCTATTAAAATGACGACAAAGCCATATCGTCAAAATGTGCTTGCAGAGGCGGGATTAAATCCTTTTCTTTTGAGGTCGGACGATGTTTTTATTGATCTTTTGACTGACAGTGGTACAGGAGCAATGAGCGACCGGCAATGGTCTGGAATATTCCAGGGTGATGAATCATATGCCGGTAGCCGAAGTTTTTATCATTTGGATAACGTCGTTAAAGATATATTTAATTATGAATATACCATTCCCGTACACCAAGGACGTGGTGCGGAACAGATTCTTTTTCCCTGTCTGGTTGAATTGGCGAAACAGAAAGGCGTTAGCCAGCCTATTTTTATTTCTAACCACCATTTTGATACGACAAAAGCTCATGTTGAAATTGCTGGAGGGCAAGCAAAAAACTGCATCTGTAATACAGCCCTTAATACTAATATACCAGATGATTGGAAAGGTAATTTTGATTTGGAACAATTGGCTGATGAAATTAGCAAATCTGGTCAGGAAATTGCTGCTATTATTATTACGATTACGTGTAATAGTGTCGGTGGGCAACCTGTCTCTATGGATAATATACGTTCAGCATCAGCTTTAGCCAGACAAGCAGGTATTCCGATTGTCATAGATGCAGCGCGTTTTGCCGAAAATGCTTATTTTATAAAACAGAGAGATCCTCATTATCACGATAAAAGTATAAGAGAGATTGTCAGAGATATGTTCAATGAAGCAGACATGTTTACTATGTCTGCCAAGAAAGACGGCATGGTCAATACTGGTGGCTTATGTTGTTTCCGTAATGATGAGAGTTTATTTCGGAGTGTCCAATTAAGGTGTGTCCTAATGGAAGGGTTTGTAACTTATGGCGGGTTGGCTGGTCGGGATATGGAAGCGATGGCTATAGGTTTACAGGAAGCATTAAATGAGAATTACCTTCACAGCCGAATCTCTCAAGTGGCATATCTGGGTGAGAAGTTACAAAAAGCAGGTGTTCCAATTCAAAATCCTGTTGGGGGTCATGCTGTTTTCGTCGATGCTAAACAAATTCTCCCCGATATTTCACCCGTTAATTTTCCTGCACAAGTTCTTTGTAATGCGCTTTATCTTGAAAGTGGTGTCAGGGCCGTTGAAATTGGTTCTTTAATGATGGGGCGAAATCCTGCTACAGATGAGCAAGAGCCTTCTCTGTTTGAATTGATGCGCCTGACTATTCCCCGGCGTACATATACCAATAATCATATGGACTATGTTGCGGAGTCTCTTATTGACGTAGTTAAAAAGGCCGATCAATTAAAGCCTCTTGATTTTAAATATGAGCCAAAAATCCTCAGACATTTCACTGCCCGATTCAAAGAAATACCCAGAAAGTAATTGGCCACTGATTTATTTAAAGTTGATCAAGTTTCGGAGGAAATAAGAATGTCCAGAACAGGTGAGCAATATATTGAAAGTCTGCGTGATGGAAGAACTGTTTTTCTTAATGGAGAAAAAGTGACTAATCATGTCGATCATCCTGCTTTTCGGAATGTAATCAGGACCGCAGCTTCACTTTATGATTACCAGGCAGAACATGCCGATCAGATGAGATTCGAAACACCTGGCGGTAAGAATGTGGGTTTATATTGGGAACTTCCGGATACCCGGGAGAAATTGATTGCCAGAGGCAATGCTGCGTATGCCTTGGCAACCCGGAGTGGTGGCTGGTTAGGCAGGAGCCCGGATCATGTTGCTTCTGTTATTACCGGAATGATAACTCACCTGGAAGTATTTGAGGAATATTCCAGAGACAGGGCAGAGGCGTTAAAAAACTACTACTTATATGCCCGTGACAAAGATCTTTATTTGGCTTTCACATTAGTTAATCCTCAAGGTGATCGATCCAAAACACCTAGTGAGCATACAAAAAATTTATTTCACTCTCTCGGTGTGCTGGAAGAAAAACCCCAGGGAATCATTGTTCGCGGGACGAAGATGTTAGGGACAGCTGCGGTGCTTGCAGAAGAAGTTTTTGTTAGTGTGTTCAATCCACTTAAAGAATCAGCTGATGATAAATATGCTTTGTCTTTTGCATTGCCTTTGAATACGAAAGGAATAAAAATTCTTTCCAGAAAATCCTATGAAATAGGGAGCAATAAATTTGATTCCCCTTTAGCGCATCAATTTGATGAAAACGATGCAGTTATTTATTTCGACGATGTTCTCGTTCCGTGGGAAAGAGTTTTTGTTTATAAAAATATTGATATGTGTCGTCGTCAATTCGAATCAACTGCCGCCGAAGTTTTAGGGGATGGTCAAAGTCTGGCTCGATACGCTGTTAAGTTGCATTTTTTGGCTGGTTTAGCTCATGCGCTGACTGAAGCCACAGGAGTTAATGAGGTTCCTGCCGTTCGCGAGTCGTTAGCAGAGCTTGCTTGCTACGCTACTAACATTGAAGGGCTTTTCCGTGGTTTGTTTCACAACCCAGACCGACATAATGGGTACTATATTCCCAATCAATTACAATTATATGCTTGTCAGGTCGTTGCTCAGTCAATTTATCCCAAGGTGATAGAAATCATCAGAAAACTCTCGGGAGGTGGCGTGATTATGTTACCGTCAAGTTATGTTGACTTCGCAAACCCAGAGATCCGTTGTTTAATAGAAAAAACACAATATTCAACCTTACTGGAACCCATTGAACGAGTAAAATTGCTGAAATTAGTCTGGGATGCTGTTGGTTCTGAATTTGTCTCACGTCATATTCAATACGAAATGTTCTATTCGGGAGCCCATTTTGTTGCTCTGTCTCGTCTTTATGGACGATATGACTGGAATTTAGCGAAGAGTATGAGCAAAGAGATTTTGGATTCCATTTCGGTTAATTAAATTTTGCAGTTGATAATCATACTGTTTGATTAAGTTTAATTTAGTGAGTAGTTAAACAACTTTATCTTTGTGACATTTTCAGAGGCGGAATAGAGTATATTCCGTCTCTTTTTCGTAAATGAATCACTTAATATTTTAATGTACAGGGATCCGCAAAATTATATCAACGCATTGAGTCATTTCTATTTTCGACCATAAATTATTTTATCCTGTTAGGGAATGATTTCTCTGGAATGTTTTTGCACATTTATCTCTGTATGGAAAAATTAGCACACAATTTATTCTATTGATAATAGTAATTGTTATTATTGTTAAATAACAATTTGATGCATGATTTGTCGCGGAAAAATGGTTGAATATTTTTAACTGAAAATCAATAAAAGAGAAAAGAATGAAAATAAAGATAATGATATGTGCTCTTATGGCTTCTTTCAATGTATTTGCATCTCCGTGTCACCAAATAAAATTCCAGCAAGATCAACAAGAAATAACAGGGAGTTTCGATTCTCAGGGAATGGCTTGTATTGAATTTAAAATTCAGGCTGAACATTATGTGCGCGGATCGGGACTGGGTATAGAGAAATTGGTGGTTCAGAAGGGGAATCAACAACATATTCGTACGCTTTTTTCCGATAATCCTGCGGATGCCCGGCAGTCAATTGGATTTACCGTTCCTCAGGCAGGAAAATACCGGTTGGCAGCCAGGGGGAAGGCTGGTGCCCCGTGGCAACTCACATTGTCATTTCCACATTATATTCCCTGGGATAATGATTACGGACAGCAACCAGAAAGCCCGCGCCTGAAACAACTCCAGGCTGAAATAGTAAAAGGGAAAGGAACCCATGCTTTCTGGCGAGAAATGGCCCGTCATGGTACACCACTGATTGAAGATTATGATGGTAAAGACAAACGGGTAACTTTCTTGTGGCGTGGGGCAAAAGCGAATGTTTTTATTCTTGGCGCACCAAGTAACGATCATGATCCTATGTCACATCTGGCAGGGAGTGATGTCTGGTTTCGCAGCTATATCGTTCCGTCAGATACCTTGATGCAATATAAATTGGCACCGGATTTGCCGCAGCTGGAAGGCACTGCTGACGAGCAACGTAGCGCGATTCTGGTGACTGCTCAGGCTGATCCGTTGAATAGAAATGTGGTGCCGGCGGTGTCAGAAGATGCGTTCAATCATGATTCATTGCTGGCACTAAGGCCAACGTTGTGCGATGTAGAGCAATTCAAGCAATTACCTTTTCATGGTGATGTTAAGGTTCATCTGCTTCAAAGTAGAATTCTGGGCAATAGTCGGGAAATTGCGATATATCAACCGGTTATCCCGATGAAACAGCCTGCCATGTTGGTGCTGTTTGACGGGAAGATTTACCGTAAGCAGTATCATATCGATAGATTTTTTGATTCCCTGATTGAAGAAGGAAAAATTCCACCAATGTATGTGGTGTTTATCGATAGCCTGGATAACGCACGCCGGGGTCAGGAGTTGCCACCCAACCCTGATTTTGCTGAATTTATGGCTAGCGAGCTGATGCCGTGGTTGGCTGCTCAGGGGATTGAAGCTCCGGCGGAACGTACCATTATTTCAGGCTCCAGCTATGGCGGACTGGCATCTTCATGGGTTGCATTTAACCACCCTGAGTTGTTCGGTAATGTCCTTAGTATGTCGGGTTCATATTGGTGGGCACCTCAGGGAGAAGAGCCTGAATGGCTGATCCGTGAGTTTGCCAAAGCAGAGAAAAAACCGCTTCGTTTCTATTTACAGGCGGGCTTGTTTGAAGTCAACCGGGGTGAATTGGAAGGTATTCTGCATAATAACCGTCGCATGAAAAAAACGTTATTGCAGAAGGGTTATCCGGTTGAATCCAGTGAAGTCTCCAGTGGTCACAATTATGTCTCATGGTGTGAGACGCTTTATCACGGAACACAGTCGTTGGTAACAAAATGGTAAATTGGATCTATTTTCTTCACATAATTGTCACATAGTTTATTTAGTATCCCTTTATCAGATAAAGATGATTTTTACTTCGATTGCTTTCTAATAAGGAAATCTTATGTCTCAAAAGTATACGAAAAGTTTGGTTGCAGCGATGATATCAGCCTTAATTTCAGGTGTCAGTTTGCCCGTGTTGGCGGAGGGTGAGCAGGGGGCGAATCAAATTATGGCGGAAGGTCGGGCAGTAAAAGGTAATATTATGGAATTTGGTGGTGCTCGCCGTATGAGTCACAATCAAACTGAGGCATTAAAAGCAGCAATTAATAACAATAAAGCCAAGAATGTTATTTTGTTTATTGGTGATGGTATGGGAGATTCTGAAATTACTCTCGCCCGTAACTATGCGGAAGGTGCCGGTGGATTTTTCAAAGGAATTGATGCCTTGCCATTCACCGGTCAATATACTCACTATTCTCTTGATAAAAAGACCCGGAAACCCAACTATGTGACTGACTCAGCCGCTTCTGCCACCGCTTGGGCTTCCGGTATAAAAACCTATAATGGCGCGCTGGGTGTTGATGTATTTGGTAAAGATCATCAAACTTTGCTTGAGCTGGCAAAAATGAATGGTAAAGCGACAGGTAATGTAACAACGGCGGCAATTCAGGATGCGACGCCAGCGGCACTTTATGCACATGTGACCGGTCGTAAGTGTTATGGTCCAAAAGAGACGACAGAAAAATGTCCGACTAATGCACTGGAAAATGGCGGGCGTGGTTCGATCACAGAGCAATTATTAATGGCTCGTGCTGATGTAACATTGGGTGGCGGTGCCAGGATTTTCGTCCAGAAATCGGTTGCCGGCGCTGGAAAGGGTAAAACGCTGGAAGAGCAGGCGCAAGAACAGGGCTATCAGTTGGTAAGAGATGTTAAGTCCTTGAATTCAATTACTGAAGCAAACCAGAAAAAACCGCTGTTGGGCCTGTTCCATGAAAAAAATATGGATATTGCCTGGGAAGGGCCTAAGGCGGTTTATCACGGTAATATTGATAACCCGCCAGTGAGTTGTAAAGTTAACTCCAAACGGAATCCTGATGCGCCAACGTTGGCACAGATGACGGAGAAAGCCATCGATCTATTGCAAGAAAATGAGAATGGTTTCTTCCTGCAAGTGGAGAGCGCTTCTATCGATAAGCAGGATCACAAAGCTAACCCTTGTGGGCAGATTGGTGAAACCGTCGTATTGGATCAAGCGGTTCAAGTTGGTCTGAAATATGCCCGTGAACATGGTGATACATTGGTTATTGTTACAGCCGATCATGCCCACTCTAGCCAAATTATAGAAGCTGATGTGAAATCTCCGGGATTAACTCAGGCATTAATTACCAAAGATGGTTCAATAATGGCGGTTAGCTACAGTAACTCTGAGGGTAAAGATCAGGAACATACGGGGACTCAGCTTCGTGTTGCTGCTTATGGACCTCAAGCAGCCAATGTTGTTGGTTTGACTGACCAGACAGACCTGCATTTCACCATACGTGATGCAATGGAGTTGAAGTAATTTTTGCCAAATGATGTGTTGAGTGGTAAAAGTTGAAAGTAAGGTTTTTTTAAAATCCCGCCCGTTAGTCAGATTTTCTGATTAGCGGGCAGATCTGTGTACAAGTCTCATAACCCCAAATACCCTACAAATCCGATAAAAAGGTTAACATCATTATGTCAGACATTCGCCTGTATATGCTGCAAACCGGATCCATCAAATGTAAGGTTCACAATATTAAGATGAATCAGGGGAATGGTGCCGATTATGAAATTCCGGTTCCGTTTTTTTTGCTCATTCATCCTAAAGGTCATACGCTGATTGACGGCGGTAATGCGGTTGAAATTGCAACTGACCCTGAAGGCTATTGGGGGGCTATCACAAAAGTCTACCGGCCGGTAATGCGTGAAGATGAAGGCTGTGTAGCGCAAGTGAAAAAGTTGGGTATCGATCCCGCAGATATCCGCTATGTGGTGCAATCCCATCTTCATCTTGATCACACTGGTGCAATAGGACGTTTCCCTAATGCGACGCACATCGTACAACGACTTGAATATGAATACGCCTACACGCCGGACTGGTTTGCTGTTGGTGGTTACATTCGTAAGGATTTTGATCGTCCGGGATTGAAGTGGGAATTTCTGGATGGGGAACGCAATGATTTGTTTGATATCTACGGAGACGGTATTTTAAAAACGGTATTTACTCCGGGGCATTCGCCGGGGCACCAATCACTGCTGGTCACTCTGTCGAACAGTGGCAGCCTGTTGTTAACGGTTGATGCTGCTTATACTCTCGATCATTGGGAAGAACGTGCATTGCCTGGGTTCCTCACCTCTACTATTGAAACCGTACGTTCGGTGCAAAAGCTACGGTATTTATCTGAACGTACGAATGCGATTGTGGTAACGGGACATGATCCGGATGCCTGGCCAACATTTTGTAAAGCACCGGAGTATTACGATTAACCCGATACAGCCCGCTTGAAAGCGGGCTCACTGTGTGCATTCGGCAGTGACTCACTCGGTAATTAGATGGCTTAAATGTCCACTTAATATTGGTCTGAGTCCTATTCCTCGCAGCAATTTACTTAATTCATTTAACTAATTCTTTGTGTAATTATTAATTTTTTGAAGAGGATAATTTTTGATTTTAATGTAAAGTGAAGAGATAAGTGATGATGATTTATAATATTTTGTTCCAATAACGATCACAAAATTAGCCCAACAAGGTTTACATTTTTGGCATAAGGCTGATATTGTTCAATAAAAATGAATTATAATGTCCAGATAATAAGTGTCAAAAAAATATTATATAAAATCATCAGTTATTTCTATTGTTAAATCAATCATGTAAATAAATTAAAATAGTTGTATTATTTATCCTTATAGAGTTTGAGAAATTTTAATATGTTCGAATATAAGTTGGATATTTCAGAAGAAATCGGTGTTATTGAAGGTAGAAAATTTAATAATTTGGATTGGAGTCATGAGGATCAACCAGATCTGGTATTTAAAGATTGTGTTATCATTGATTCGAAATTCTTAGGTGCAAATTTAAATGGCTTGCGTTTGAAAAACTGTCAAGTGTTTAACTGTGACTTTAGTGAAGCAAATATTTCAAATGGTAAGTTTGAAAATACATTATTTTATAATAAAGAGAACCAACAAGGTTGTAATTTCCATAGTGCAGACTTACGTGGTTCAACATTTATTTTCTGTGATATTTCAACAAGTAACTTTTATCGCGCCGAGTTATTCGATATAACAATTGATAGGTGTCAAGCACAAGGATGTCATTTCGAACTGGCTGACTTTACGAAAGCAGTCAGTCGAAAAGTGATATTTAGTGCAGCAACATTAATAAAATCAAATTTTCAGTATTCAGACTTTGAGGGAGTCTATCTTGAAAAATGCGATTTGTCAGAAAGCAAGTTAGTTTCAGTCGTATTGACAAGAGAAAATCTTGAAGGCGCGAACTTAACCAATACTATTTTTTCTCCTTCACAGTATGATGGGCTATCAATATTTAAAGCTGATCTGCGAAATGCGGAGATTGCAAATATAGATGTGAGAGCATTAGATTTCTCTGGCGTAGAAATATTTGAATGGCAAATGATTTCTTTGATGGAAGAGATGGGGTTTATCATTCATCCAAATAATTAAAAAATACCAGGCAGATTCGACTAATAAGTAAGTTTTTATATCCAGTTATTTTGGTGACTGTTTTTCATTCTGAATTTATGCAAAGGTAGATAACAATGGAACAAACTTGGCGTTGGTTCGGCCTAAATGATCCTGTTTCTTTAGATGATATTCGTCAGGCTGGTGCAACCGGCATTGTTGCCGCATTACACCATATTCCTAACGAAATCTTGGCCCGTAAAACTCTCATCGAAAATAAGGGGCTTATCTGGTCAGTTGTTGAAAGTGTGCCTATTCATGAAGAGATTAAAGGAGACTGTTATTTTAGTTGATTTATTAATACATAAATCTGGAGTGAAAAAAATTCCTATCTAGCCACATATTCTCCAATAAATAAGAATAGGTTATACCAATTCATTCTCAGTCTCACCAGTCGTATAATCCTTAAGTCTATTTTTACCAGATGTCTGCGGGTTACGAAAATATTTCAATCCACCTTTCTTCCAATCTGGCCATTGTTCAACTATTTTACTCGCTTCACTTAAATAAGCTAAGAACTCTTCTCTCTTAGTCATTTTTTTAACTCCTTTATTAAATTATTCACGTTAGCTGCTGACTCGGTCTCTTTTTCTATATAAGATAATGATAGCATCTTCATCCTCAACCTTCCATCCTTCCTGTGCCATTGAATAACTTTACCATCCTTATTTTTTCTTTTTATTTTATATCCTATCCCCAAATTTGTTGAAAACAAATTAAAGAAACAGCGAGGCCCAACACCCACGAATGGTTCAAAAATCACTTTATTATCAGAAGATTCATCTTCAGGTGTTGAAATAGAATCAACATGGAAATCAAAAGCTTTACTTTTAGGATAAGGTTCAATATAGACAACTCGCCTTATACCACTGGCAACAATATGTTTTGCACAATTATGACAAGGAAACGTAGTGCAATATAATATCCCATTATGAGTACTAATATTACTTCTTGCACATGCCAAGATTGCTTCCATTTCAGCATGTACAACCCTTCCATATTCGGTAATATCCTTTATCTTGCTTTGTAGGAGATATTCCTTAAATACTTCTTTTTTTTCATCCACAATATCTTTAAGTATATCTTCAATAATTAATCTTTTCTGTTTCGGGTTTGAATCTTCTCCTATTTTATAATCTCTACCATTTTCAGCATCTTCGATTACATCTCCCACATAATCAGGCCAATATAATCCCCCGCCGAACCATGGCACATCATTAGCCCCAGTTGAGATTATGCTCTTATCTTTCGTTAATACAGCACCAACTTGGCGGGAAAGATCTCCAGATCGTAACGAAGCAGAAAAAGCCATAAACATAGCATACTCGTCAAAGGTTGGAGTAACATATGGATTACCAAAAATAAGATCTAATATCCTCCATATATTATTGTCGGTCCTATTCTTATTTCCATCATAGCTTATAAAAAAATCAGATAACTCATAAGTATCTCTGGTATGCTGCCCCCATTTATTCCCTTCATCGGAATCACGATTAATCAATTCTCTAGCCTTTGCTTCATCGATACATTTATCAACGGTAAGATTTCTCAATCTCTGAAATTCACTCGTATATACACCTATTAGGAAAAACCCATTTGCATAAATCTCCCTTAATGCATTGACTTCATCCGGGTGTTTGAGAGAATGTATAATATACGCCCTCCTAATAGATGGTATTGGTAAAAAACGCTTCTTCTCTCTTCTTTTATTTATTTCTGCTACCGCCGCTAATGCCAATATAGAATTATCCTGACTAATCTCTCTTAAATAATTACCCTCTGACATTAAACAACTTATCCTTTCATAATTATCCCTTGTTGAGGGAATATCTCTTAATACTGAGATTATTTCAGAAGATATTCTTACCTCTTGTACATCATACCTGAACGCATTAAGTTTCTGTGTTATAGAATCTTTAATTATTTCCAAATCCGTTCCTACAGCACCAACTAACCCAATAACGACCTCAGAATCAAAATCACAAGATATCTGATCATCCTCAGATGGATACGTTTTATTATTAATCATGTTAAATATTTCCATTCATTATTGTTTTAATTTATTTCAAATAACGTTAATTACACCTATAAAATGCAATATCACATAAATTACCCTTTATCGTAAATTTATCTCCCTTCTACTACAATAAATATTAAATTGTATCTCTAATTATAGGAAAAATATGTTATTAATGATTTAAGAACGATGAGAATATAAACCAAAAACAATCCATGAAGCAATTAAAATATCACAATCATGTCGGACAGGCAGAACATAGTCATAATAGTTCTGCCTGAAAATAAATAGATTAGATAGAAAATATCCTTATGATCTCAATCGAATTTCTTCATCCTACCAGAAAAACACGGTTCTTAATTCATATTTACAACCCTATCAATTAAACCGGAATAAATTCTATCTTCCAACAACGTGAATCATTGAGATAGAGGCGAGGTTTATCCGTATCAGAATCCCATTCGAAATCAACAATAAGTTGAGTACTGGGATGGAAATAACTATTCTCGTAAACCCACCGTAAGACCTCTTTTTTCCCAGGCAAGATAACCGCATCAATATAAAGATCATCATTAGATACTTCAATATTTATCATTGATTCCGTTTCGTGATTATAATAGCGACCTGATAATCGTTGAATATCAATATCACCTTTATCAGTCATTTTTCTCAAATAAAAAACATTACCATTCTCATCAATCTGTTCCAGTGCGATAACACTATTATCTTCAATGACAGGTTTGAATTGAATTTCTCCCCCCTTCTCTTGGAATGTTCCATCAGTGTTAAAGATAATCGGATTACCTTTCTCGAATAAATTACCTAATAAATAGCAATCTTCCTTGGTAATAATATAAGGATAGGGATCTGCCCCTTTGAACATACCGGTGATATCAATATTACTGGTTCGGCAATGCTCTGGCTCAGTCATATCAGTGTTAAATAATACATTAAGACATTGATTAGTAAATTCAACGGTATTAATACCTGTTGCAGCCGTAATCACGATACCTAATTTAACATCAGGTAAAACACAAACATCAGCTTTAAAACCACCATAGGAACCATCGTGCCGTATTATTTTTTGCCCTTCACGTTGACTGATCATCAAACCGTAAGCATAACTGTTACGATTGCCATTGGTTAAATTTGGTGTACGAGATAATTGAGGCAACATATCCCGAACAATCGATGGTGAATAAAATGCTTTTATCCAGCGACATAAATCACTCACTGTAGAACGCAGCCCCGCACTCCCTATAGTTGAATCGTTGTGATCCGATCTTATCCATTGATTTACATCTTCATTATAGACATAACCTATCGCCCGGTCAGAAATAACCTCAGTCACATCATCATAGAAAGAGGTATTATTCATCTTTAATGGAATAAAAATATTTTCTTTCGCATATTCTCTTAACGATTTACCTGAAACGACTTTGATAATTTCCGCCAACAAATTATAGCCCGTATTACTATAGCGAAAATATTCCCCAGGAGTAAAATTAAGCTTTTGTTGCCGTTGAATCAGTTTTCTCAATAAACCCATACTGCGGTGGTCAAAATCTGAGTTTTTACCTGCCAAACCATAAGGAGCATATTTATCCCGTAACCCACTGGTATGATGAATAAGATGCTCGATGGTAATATCAGAGAAATGTGCCGGGAAATAATCCAAATATTGCCCAACTTTATCCTTGACGCTGAGCTTTCCTTCTTTTTCCAATAAGGCAATGCAAAAAGCAGTGAATTGTTTTGAAACACTCGCCAAATAGAATTTAGTATTAGGTTTTACAGCAACAGTATGTTCAATATTAGCCTTTCCGATATGGCGCTGATAAATCGTTTTATTACCGTGGGTCACAGCAACAGCGAATCCGCCACCCTTTTTTTTATTTTCAATATTAACCAGTTCGTCTATTTTCTTGAGAAATAATTCAATTTTATCAGTAGATATCTTTGATTTCATCATTAATTTCCTTATTTTAAGGTTATAAAACAGAACATATATATATGGGCAGTACTGTAAGACGTAAACAGGAAACATCCAAGTGATAATGGTTATCATTTAATATATAAAGGGCAATATAAAGTAACTACGGGAGCTGATGTTTACAAAAAAAAGACAGAACATAAATAGAATAGTTCTGCCTGGAAAAAGTGCATCTAATAGGGAATATCTTTAGGCCCTCAATAGCATTAATTCCATTCTGCTATAACAATGCCGTTCTTCATTCTGATTTATCACTTTATAAATTAAACTGCGACAAATTCTGCCCTCCAGCAACTCCAATCATTGATATAGAGATGAGGTTTATTCGTATCAAAGTCCAATTCAAAATCGATAACAAATTCAGTGCTCGGAGAGAAATAATTTAAAAATACGATATAAAACAATCAGGATAATACTGGTCTGGATAAAGGAGAATAGACTCCTTCTCAGCCTATTGTGCTGGAGATTCCTTTGATTATTTAATTGAGATCTCCAAAAGAAAATCCGGTAGAAGAATATATCAATAAAAAATACCAAGATAATAATAAAATCCAAGCTCATCCCAAAGTGAAAAGACTATTAGACTGGCTGAAATTAACGGCTAAATCCGATTATTGCAACTGGCTTGTACTTCACACTTTTTCGTATATGATATTGGTAATCATTATCATTTAAGTTGGTGCAAGTTATGATCAGGGTTAAAGATAGAGAAAGATCGTTTTTCTGGCAGGGTATCACCAGTTTGTGGGGAATGGGGTTATCCAGTTTGGCCGGAATGCTATTCGTCATCGTCAATCCTGGGGCTGAGCAGCTTAAAATTGGGGTTGTCGTTGCGATGCTGTTGACTTTATTCATGTTGCTGAACCAGAAGTCACGCCATTTTCTGCTAATACCATCGGGGTTTGCTGTGTTGTGTGTCTTATTAGCGGGAGCACACCGGTTTAGCTGTTTTTGATGTTTTGTTGAAGAAAAAACAGGTGCGAAGGAAGATTGATGCGGAAAATGAACAGATTGGTGCGAAAGGAGGGACTTGAACCCTCACGTCCGTAAGGACACTAACACCTGAAGCTAGCGCGTCTACCAATTCCGCCACCCTCGCAAGTACTGCCATTTTTTGTTGCCGAATTTAATCAGCGATTGTCTGATTTGGTGCGAAGGGGGGGACTTGAACCCCCACGTCCGAAAGGACACTAACACCTGAAGCTAGCGCGTCTACCAATTCCGCCACCCTCGCAAATTCAGACACTATCAGCGAGTCAGCTTGATAGCATGGGGGCGAATTCTAGAGGTTTTGCAGCCTGCGTCAATCATTATTTATTACGGCGTTGTATGATTGCCGTAAAAATCATCATTTTTTACGATTTTGTTAAAACAGCCTGTCCGTGGGCTAGGGACAGGCTGAATAAATCAGAACCTTTTCGTTGCCTGATAAACTTTAAATTTACCCGTTTGAGCAATAACTTCATGATTGCCAAAAGTTTTATCCAGTAAATCGGGATAAGGCAGGAAAGCGTTGGCAACAATCCGCAGTTTGCCGCCGGGTTTAAGGTAGTTAGGCGCTTGGCGGATCAGGTCATCCGCTGCTTGTAAATTGGTTTTTAGCCCGTCATGGAAGGGGGGATTAGAGATAATCCAGTTGAATTTATCTTCAATGTTGGAATAGACGTTACTGACGACAACATGACCTTCCAGTTTATTAGCTTTTAACGTCGCTTTACTGGAAGCGATAGCCGCTGCATTGACATCACTGAGAGTAAGCGCTAACTCAGGGTTTTTCTTACCCAGCACGGCGGCCAGAACACCAGCACCACATGCGATATCCAGTAAGCTGCCGGAGAGAGGTTTGTCAAAAGTGGAAAGGAGTAACCGGCTACCAACATCCAATTCATCCTGGCTGAATACACCCGGTAAAGTATTCACGGTCACGTTTTCTACCTGATAACTGTTCCACCAGTTTTCCTGATCAAACAGCACTTCATGTTCCAGCTGGCCGTAGAACAGGCTGCAACGGCGGGCACTGTCGATTTTATGGAAAGTAGCCATGCTTTCCATCAGTTTGTCTACACTGCGTACTCCACTACGGTTTTCGCCGACAACGAAAATATCAATACCTTTTGGCAGAACAGAAAACAGGCTGCGTAACTGAAAGCGAGCTTCCTGCTTACTTTTAGGCCAATAGTAGATTAGAGTGTCACAACTCTGGGTAAATCCTTTTTCTGCTGCCAGGCCGAATAAGGCATTATCGCCCAGGGTGCGGATCAGTGATTGCCAGTGATGATACTGGCTAGTGTGTACTTGCACACTGGCAGCATCAATTTGGGTTGCCAGTGTGTCCTGGATATCACCGGCGAAGAGCAGGTGATGAGAGCTAAATTGCTCACGGTGACGCAAAATAACTTCACTGGCGGGGGTTAACGCAGACATTTGTCTATAGCTCCTTTATGTTCTTCATGTTCTGTGCCAAGTATCAGGGACGGGTAAATCTAAAGCCCAATATTGGCGCGGATAGTGGCCTCTGATAACATGTTACTGATTATTTTTTACAGCAGGTGAATAAATATGGTAACCCGGCGCGACAGGTTATTAGCTCTATTGGGGATTACCCAATGGGGCTTGCGTAACCCGGCGGTTTTGCAAGGTGAGTTAGCTGTTCACTTACCCGATACCACCCGTCTGCTGATTATTACTAATGACCAAATTGATTTAACTAATTCATTATTAATAGATATTTTCACAGCTATGGGGCTGGATAAATCCTCTGTTTACTGCATTACATCGGATAATGTTGCGATGTTACCGGAACAGGTCAAGTGTCCATGTTGGCTGTTGGGGGTGGATATTACACTATCATGGCAGGGAATTTCTTTGAGAAGCCCTGCATTAAATGATTTATATTGTGACGGGAAGGCAAAACGTTCCCTTTGGCAGCAGATTTCACAACATGAACAACATTTCTCTATTAACTCCCGCTGATCTCCCGTCCGCTTTTCTGGTTGAGAAAGCCAGTCATGCGTTTCCGTGGAGTGAGAAAACATTTTTCAGTAATCAAGGTGAGCGGTATCTGAATTATAAAATAGTGATTAATGAACAGCTTATTGGTTTTGCTGTAACCCAATTGATATTAGATGAAGCAACCCTGTTTAATATTGCCATTCATCCCGACTATCAAGGTCAAAGCTACGGTAAAGCGCTACTGGAGTATTTAATAGCAATTTTGCCTGGGAAGGGGATTAATACTTTATGGCTTGAAGTAAGACAATCGAATTGCTCTGCTATTAGGTTGTATGAACAGTCAGGATTTAATCAAGTGACTGTCCGTAAGCATTACTATCCTGCTGCGACAGGTAAAGAAGATGCCATCATCATGGCGTTGCCGTTATTTGCGTAATAAGTGCGATAAAATTGATTGATTGTTTATAGCACCAATTTCAGCGAAAATGAGCGCCAATTTTTCATTCACCCACGGGTTTGGCAGCTGTTTTCCTTGCGGGGAAGCGTCTAATGTTGAGTACAAGCCCGTTTACAAAGCAGAAGATTGTTATTGATGTCAAATTCCCCTTTTCAGCATGAAGTCGCTAAACGGCGAACTTTTGCTATCATTTCTCACCCTGACGCAGGGAAAACGACTATTACTGAAAAAGTGTTGCTGTTCGGACAGGCGATTCAGAAAGCCGGTACGGTAAAAGGCCGTGGTTCAAATCAGCACGCCAAATCTGACTGGATGGAAATGGAAAAGCAACGTGGTATCTCCATTACCACGTCTGTGATGCAGTTTCCTTACAGCGATTGCCTGGTTAACCTGCTTGATACGCCGGGGCATGAAGACTTCTCTGAAGATACTTACCGTACATTGACGGCTGTTGACTGTTGTTTGATGGTCATTGATGCCGCTAAAGGGGTTGAAGATCGTACACGTAAACTGATGGAAGTGACCCGTCTGCGCGATACTCCAATTCTGACGTTCATGAACAAGCTTGATCGCGATATCCGTGATCCAATGGAACTGATGGATGAAGTGGAAAATGAGTTGAATATCGCTTGTTCCCCAATCACCTGGCCGATTGGCTGTGGTAAATATTTCAAAGGGGTTTACCACCTCTATCTTGATGAAACTTATCTGTATCAGACCGGAAAGGGTCATACTATTCAGGAAGTTCGCGCTATCAAGGGGCTGAATAACCCTGAGCTGGATGCGGCGATTGGTGAAGATCTGGCTGAACAATTGCGTCAGGAACTGGAACTGGTTCAGGGGGCTTCCCATGAATTTGATCATCAGGCATTTTTGCAAGGTGAACTGACACCGGTATTTTTCGGTACTGCGTTGGGTAACTTCGGTGTTAACCATATGCTGGATGGTTTGGTTAAATGGGCGCCCGCGCCGATGCCTCGTCAGACCGATGCGCGTGAAGTCTCCGCTCAGGAAGATAAATTCACCGGATTTATCTTTAAGATCCAGGCCAATATGGACCCTAAACACCGTGACCGCGTAGCTTTCATGCGTGTGGTGTCAGGTCAATATGAAAAAGGCATGAAGCTGCGTCAGGTAAGAACGAAGAAAGATGTGGTGATTTCTGATGCGCTGACATTTATGGCGGGTGATCGTTCTCATGTGGATCATGCCTACCCGGGAGATATTATCGGTCTGCATAACCATGGCACAATCCAGATTGGTGATACCTTTACTCAAGGGGAAGATCTGAAATTTACCGGTATTCCTAACTTTGCTCCGGAATTATTCCGTCGTATCCGTTTGCGTGATCCTCTGAAACAGAAACAGCTACTGAAAGGATTGGTTCAACTCTCTGAGGAAGGCGCGGTACAGGTATTCCGTCCACTGGCAAATAACGATTTGATTGTGGGAGCGGTAGGTATTCTACAGTTTGATGTCGTTGTTGCCCGTTTGAAAAGTGAATACAACGTTGAAGCCTTATATGAACCGGTAAACGTTTCAACGGCTCGCTGGGTTGAATGTCATGACGCGAAAAAACTGGAAGAGTTTAAGCGTAAGAATGAGCAAAACCTGGCGCTCGATGGGGGTGATAATCTGACTTATATTGCACCCACGATGGTTAACCTGAATCTTACCCGTGAACGTTATCCTGACGTCAATTTCCGTAAGACACGGGAACATTAATATTTTATAAGGCTAACAATGGGTTAGCCTTTTTCTTTACAAAAATATATGTAACACAAGAGTAATTTATAATTTTAGTCGGTAAGATTCGTCTTATTTTATAGCTCTTTGCTTAATTTTCCTGTTATTATTTCTTTGTCTCTCGCCGTATTGATGTTTTTATTTTCCAATTTAACTTAGCTATTGGAGGTAATAACCTATTTTTAATTCTAATGCGGATTGTGATTCTGTTGAGATTACTTTATACAAAAACAGTTTGCATGGCTTTATAGATTCAGAAATCTAACCGACAAAAGGAAGGTATAAGATGAAGAATGTTAAATTGACTCACTCATTGATGGCTGTTGTCTTGTGTACAGCCCTGGTCAGCGGTAGTGTGTTGGCGGAAGAGTCTTTTAAAAATAAAGCGACACAAGCACTTGACAGTGCTGGTCAGAAAATTGATGACTCCATGAAAAGTGTCGATGGTTACATGGATGATAGTGCTATCACCGCGAAGATTAAAAGTGAGTTGTTGGCGGAAAAAGGTATCAACAGTACCGGCATTGCTGTAAAAACAGAAAAAGGAGTTGTTTATATTTCTGGTTTTGTGAAAAGTGAGCAGCAATCCAGAAAAGTGCTGGATGTTATCTCTAAAGTGAAAGGGGTCAAATCTATTCAAAACGGTCTGACCATAAAAAAATAATATGTTTTTCTAATTGAATGGTTGTTTTCTATTCAAATAATTTTGTTTTGTACTAATCGGATATGCGCCCTCACCAGGGGTTTTTATCAAAATATTGACTACGTAGCACCATAATATAATGACGGATAATAACTTCCCAAGTTATGCTCTCTATCCGTCATTTATTTTTTTGGGGGACTGTGTGGGGAAACGTATACCGATAACTTTGGGAAATATTGATCTATTATCCCATAAATATAAATCGCATATTAAATCTGGAAAGGTTGCACTTGTTTGTGAGGGTGGGGGGCAGCGCGGTATTTTTACAGCGGGTGTGCTGGATGAATTTATGCGCGTTGAATTTAACCCGTTTGATCTATTGCTTGGTACTTCGGCGGGTGCTCAGAACCTTTCGGCCTATATTTGTGGGCAGCGTGGATATGCCCGGCGGGCTATCACCCGTTATACAACCAGACCTGATTTCTTTAACCCTCTGCGTTTTGTTCGTGGTGGTCATTTAGTTGATTTAGACTGGTTTTTGCAGACCGTTTCTCAGGAACTTCCATTGGACATCCCCGCCGCTTTACGCAAATTTGAGGCTGGATGTGAATTTTATATGTGTGCGTGTCGTTCAGATAATTTTGAACCAACCTATTTTCATCCTGATGGAAAGAATTGGCTGGAAGTGATTAAGGCATCGAGTGCTATTCCTGGGCTTTATCGCAATGGTGTGACGATTGATGATGTTGTTTATTATGATGGTGGTATCAGTGACGCCATTCCCGTGGAAGAGGCGTATCGCCGTGGTGCTGATACGATAGTGGTGATCCGCACTGTTCCTTCGCAGCTCTATTACACGCCTGATTGGATGAAACGGATGGAACGTTGGTTGGGGGATAGCAGCCTGCAAAAGATGGTACGGATGTTACAGCAACATGCGAAAAGTTATTACTGCACACAGAAATTTATTGAAAATCCACCTGATGATGTACAGATTTTTGAAATCTATCCGCCTGCGCCATTAACTGCCAGTGCATTAGGCAGTCGTTTGCCGGCCCTGAATAAGGATTATCATCTTGGGCGTCGTTGCGGTCGCTATTTCCTGGCGACGGTTGGTCATGCATTTGTTGGTGATAAGTTTGGTATGGCGGAGCGTAAAAATTATCGTTTGAGCCGTAATGTCTCGCGCCGGAGTGAAGAAAATAGCGTTTTGGTTAAACCATCAACTACATTGGCAGAATCGCCAGAACAGATGAATAACGGATAGTTCCATGTTTATTGATACCCACTGCCATTTTGATTTTCCCCCGTTTCGTGGTGACGAACGGCGGAGCCTGCAACGGGCGGCACAGGATGGTGTGGATAAAATTATTGTTCCCGCTGTGAGTGGGAAAAATTTGCAACGGGTATCTGAACTGGCTCGCGTTTATCCGGAGATTTATGCGGCGTTGGGCTTGCATCCTCTTTATATCAATGAACATCAGGAATCGCATCTTGCTGATCTGGCGCGATCACTGAAACAGAAAAATGAAAAGCGGGTGGCTGTCGGAGAGATTGGCCTTGATCTTTATATGGCTGAGCCTCAGTTTGAAAAACAGAAAGAATTACTGTGCGCTCAATTGCGGCTGGCAAAACAGTGTGAATTACCTGTCATACTTCATTCCAGAAAAAGCCATGATCAACTGGCCGCGATCCTGAGAAGAATCGACCTTCCCCGTACCGGCGTGGTACATGGATTCGCCGGGAGTTTATCTCAGGCAGAGGCTTTTATCCGTTTGGGATACTACATCGGGGTAGGGGGAACCATTACTTATGAAAGAGCACAGAAAACCCGTCGCGCAGTTGCTGAACTTCCTTTAACTTCTCTTGTGCTGGAAACAGACGCACCGGATATGCCACTTTTCGGGTTTCAGGGAGAGCCTAACCGACCGGAAAGAATTGCCGGGGTTTTTGCTTCGTTATGTGAGCTTCGCCGTGAATCTCCTGATGAAATCGCTGTTCAGCTTTATAGTAACGGTGTTGAGTTATTTGGGTTGAATAGTTAAGTGGAATATCATAAAACTTTAACTGCGCTTACCTGATAATCATCTCTTAATTGTTTGTTATTTTGCCATCCCGATGGTTAGATTATCTTATTGTAGATTATTTCTGCTATTTTATGTGATATGTATCACATTTATCGTTTTTCTATTGCTTTTTTCGGTGGGTATTTGTGATGTAGATAGCTTGTTCATTCCGATGACTGAGTATAATCAGCGCCGAAACAGTGTCAGTGAACATTTACATTCTTACTGACATATTTAATTTATTATTAAGTGAACAGGGATTCTTCCAATGCAACTCTTTATGAGCCTGGTCGGGATGGTAGTGCTGATCTTGATCGCAGTACTTTTCTCCAGTAACTATCGCGCTATTAAACTTCGTACTGTCCTTGGTGCTTTTTTGATTCAGGTCGCTATCGGCGCTTTTGTACTTTATGTTCCCGCAGGCAAGATAATATTAATGGGTATGTCTGAGGGAGTTTCCAGTGTTATCCAGTATGGTCAGCAAGGAATGGATTTTATTTTTGGTGGATTAGTTTCCCCCAAAATGTATGAACTGTTTGGTGGTGGTGGTTTTGTTTTCGCCTTGCGTGTATTGCCTATTATCGTTTTCTTCTCTTCACTGATTGCTGTTTTGTACTACATCGGTGTTATGCAGCTCGTTATCAAAATATTGGGTGGTGGCCTGCAAAAAGTTCTCGGAACTTCACGTACTGAATCTTTGTCCGCAACAGCGAATATTTTTGTGGGTCAAACTGAGGCGCCATTGGTTGTTCGCCCTTATATTGCCACTATGACCCAGTCTGAACTGTTTGCGGTTATGTGTGGTGGTCTGGCATCTGTCGCCGGTTCTGTACTGGCCGGTTATGCATCAATGGGCGTACCGTTGGAATATCTGATTGCGGCTTCCTTTATGGCAGCTCCAGGTGGTCTGTTATTCGCTAAACTGATAGTACCTGAAACTGAAAAGTCGCAAGACACTGTTGATGCGATGTCACTCGTTGCGGAAGAAGATCGCCCTGCTAACATCATTGATGCAGCCGCTTCTGGTGCGGCTTCTGGTATGCAATTAGCGCTGAACGTCGGTGCAATGTTACTGGCGTTTGTTGCCTTGATTGCGTTAGTGAACGGTATTCTTGGTGGTATCGGTGGCTGGTTCCATTACCCACAACTTTCTCTTGAATTGGTGCTAGGCTGGGTTTGTGCGCCTATTGCTTACCTGATTGGTGTTCCATGGCATGAAGCAACAGTTGCCGGTTCCTTTATCGGCCAAAAACTGGTTGTGAACGAATTCGTTGCCTTTATGAACTTCGGCCCATATTTGCAATCGGATGATGTGGTTGCGGCTGCGGGTTTACAGGTTCTGTCAGGTCACACCAAAGCAATCATCTCCTTTGCACTGTGTGGCTTTGCTAACCTTTCTTCTGTCGCTATCCTGCTGGGTGGTTTGGGCGGTATGGCGCCAAGTCGTCGTGGGGATGTCGCTCGCCTGGGGATTAAAGCAGTAATAGCAGGTACATTATCCAACCTGATGAGTGCAACTATTGCCGGTTTCTTCCTGGCACTGTAACTTTGTTGCAATATGCAGGTGGGATAATCCCGCCTGCAATCCATTTTCCTTCCAGTTTTATCTTCATCCGATCTCCTTTGGGAAACTTCGTCCTTTTGCGACAGCCTTGCTCCCCTCTATGATAGGAAAAACCCCTTACATTGGGGGCATTCAACCCAATCTCCTTTGCCTGCAATAGGAATACCGTTGTAAGTCTATTGCTCAATGGCGGTAATCACTTTACCGCCATGATCAGTCATATCACTCAGCAAGATAACGGCTTTTAACATCAATTTCCTCCATCGTTTTACGATTGGCAAATAATATCGTTGCCATTAAATCTCAGTTATTAATGGCAGTAATCCCAGATCCACTAACTGAATTTCAACATCATTGGATTTATCAATATCGTCCTGATTTTCACCGTCAAAAATGCCCTTTTTGGTGATAATTAGGGTACCAATTTGTTGATCATATTGATAAACGGGAAGGACTTCTTCTGCTATAGGAAGAGAGGATTTATCAATCACTCTGGGTTGGTAAAGCATCCAGCCGACACTGAGGCGATCAGGAAAGACTTGTTTACTTTTTAATGTATATTCATTGGACTCCACCTGAATATGGGGTGAATCACGGCTCAAGGCCAGATAGTTAACCAGATTAGTTAACTGTGATACATCAAGCTGATGAGTGTCAATATTTAGATTCAGTTGCAGCCAAACCCAGTTAGGGCGAGCACGTCGCATTTTTTTATAACTAATACCACTGGATAATTTATCCTTTTCTCCATCCCATATGCCGGTAATAAGCACCGGAAAATTTTTCTTATAATCTCTTTCAAAGTCTTTTATAGCGACTTCGGTTGGCCCCTGTTCATCAAACACAACATGTTGCAGAGCCTGCTTTCGGGAATAACCGGTTAAATACCAAGTTTTCTTCCTACCGAAAAAAATATCAATTTGCTGTGTAATATGAAACAAATCCATCAGCGCGGTATGGGCGGTAATGGTTTCCTGCTGTTCATAACGTATATTGATTTCTATACGAATTATCGTCATATTTACCTCGGATTAAACTGTTGTCATTAAATCGGAACAGGATGTATAACGAACATTGATGTTTTATTACAGAGTGTTGCTTCTCTCTATGATAGGAAAAACCCCTTTGCATTGGGGACATTCAACCTAATCTCCTTTACCTGCAATAGAAATACCGTTGTAAGTATATTGCTCAATGGCGGTAATCACTTTACCGCCATGATCAGTCATATCACCCAGCAAGATAACGGCTTTTAACATCAATTTCCTCCATCGTTTTACGATTGGCAAATAATATCGTTGCCATTAAATCTCAGTTATTAATGGCAGTAATCCCAGATCCACTAACTGAATTTCAATGTCATTGGATTTATCAATATCGTCCTGATTTTCACCGTCAAAAATGCCCTTTTTGGTGATAATTAGGGTTCCAATTTGTTCATCATTTTGATACACGGGAAGGACTTCTTCTGCCATAGGAAG
>NZ_JBHFKW010000042.1:0-38788 GCF_042879395.1 Photorhabdus sp. RM322S | reverse complement strand
GTGAAGAGAAAGAGCTGAAAAAGAAAAAACACCTTTACTTTACATTATACTTTTAGTTTTTACTTTGTTATTTGTAATCACTGACTTAATGTTGGGTTATTACATATATGGTATAAATCTGGATTATAATAATCTTTCTCTACTTTTTAGAAATGTGTTTTGTGCATGTATATGGATACCTTACTTTATTGTATCTATTCGGGTTAAAATAATATTTATAAAATAGTTGTTGGGAATAGGTTGTTTTTTAAATAACTTACAACGAATATTTATTAAAAAAAGAAGTTATCTTTGTGGATAATAACGGATTGGCGAATTCAGAGCGAGATCTCATTTTGCGAAAAATGGAATCCTGTCCTGAGTTTTTTACCTGAATAAATCAGCCTCTTATATAAAAGCTTTAATCTCTGTGTATTCACGTTTTTAAATGGTCAGTAAAATAAGTAAAGGAGAGTATTGCCGATAAATGAATTAAACATAGCAGAGAATAGGCCGTTTTTAGCCACTCTGTACCTTTTTTAAATCTGACATTAATGGGGGATATTTTTTTAACCCTTAGCTGACGAATAGCTAAGTTAATCACTGATAAAAAGGCGCTTTCGAACGCTAAAAAAGGGAAATTAAAGTAAAAAGAGAAAGTAAATCATGTTAAAAAGGTGATCGCGAGTAAAACGATTCTCATTTAATAAATGGTTTTCACTGAGCAGTTTTTTTAAATCTAATGGTTTTTCCCATTTTTTAATCCATAGTTAACTTTACCATTTTCATTAAACTGATACTGAGTTTTTTCGTTTTCCCTTTTTCTGTGCTTAATTTTCTATATTTAAAACCAGAGAAGGTAACAGGTATGCGAATAATATTAAGATTAATACCTGTTTTTTTTAATTATTTTTAACGCGACTAAATAAAATTTTTTTATTCTCTTTTCGTTTCTAATCTATTTAACTCAAAGGATTATCGGCTTTCTTTAATGACTGTCTCTGATTTTCCGTAAATTTTTTGCAGTCATACAAAATATTTTATTTGAGCAAATTTGTTTAGTACGGTTAATCCTGTTAAATATTTTGATATAACCTCATACCTTATTATTGGATTAATACTGTTGTTCTGTCATTTAAAACCCGTTTTTACTGGTGTTTTCTCTTCCAATGTTAATAATCGCATCGAGTTTTTTACCCGCTTTAAAAGATCCTTAATCACTTATTTTTATCTTTATTTATTAAAGTTTTCACCTGTTTTTTCATGATACGCTTGCCCTTTTTCCCAGATTTTAAAACCATGCGGACAGATAAAAAACGGTTTTTCTTAACGGCTATTTAATCACTTTCAGATAAGGCATATTTAATCTTACGTGAATGAATGAAAGTTTCTATAATCCTTTGTTTTTAAATGGCACGAAAAAGGATAATCCATATGATTTAACCTGAGCGAGTTGGATTCTGTGGAGTCAATAAAAAGCAATAAACCGCAAGGTTAAAGAAAGTCAAAAACAGTGTTAAAATCCATCCGGTAATAATAAAATGCGATGAAAAGGCGTTTAATGCCCATGCAAACTGCCAGTATAAATTTTTTCGTTTTATTATTGATGAAAACCCGGCGCTAAAAACCAGCAATTTAAGGAGCGTTTAAACGCTCCTTAAAGATATGTTGATGTTATTAAACCAGTTTTAAGTTTCCTGTAATCCTAGTTTTTTCTCCAGATAGTGAATATTGGTGCCACCATTCTGGAAGTTTTCATCATTCATAATCGTCTGCTGAAGCTCGATATTCGTCTTGATGCCATCAATGATCAGTTCTGCCAAGGCATTTTTCATGCGGGCAATGGCGTTATCACGATTTTCACCGTAAGTAATCAGCTTACCAATCATGGAATCATAGTAAGGTGGTACGGTATAGCCGGCATAAATATGCGATTCCCAACGTACGCCAAATCCACCCGCTGAGTGGAAACGGGTAATTTTACCTGGGCTTGGCAGGAAAGTGCGTGGATCTTCGGCGTTGATACGACACTCAATGGCGTGACCACGAACAACAACGTCTTTCTGTTTGATTGAAAGTGGCATACCGGCGGCAATCCGCAATTGCTCTTTAATCAGGTCAACACCGGTAATCATTTCTGTCACTGGATGCTCGACCTGAATACGGGTGTTCATCTCAATGAAATAGAATTCGCCGTTTTCATACAGGAATTCGAAAGTACCGGCGCCGCGATAGCCAATTTCAATACATGCGTTGGAGCAGCGTTCACCAATGCTGCGACGCATTTCTGGCGTGATGCCTGGTGCAGGAGCTTCTTCAACCACTTTCTGGTGACGGCGTTGCATAGAGCAATCACGTTCAGCCAAATAAATGGCTTGACCCTGACCATCGGCCAGTACCTGGATTTCAATATGACGCGGGTTTTCAAGGAATTTTTCCATGTAAACCATATCGTTGTTGAAAGCAGCTTTTGCTTCCGCACGGGTCATATTGATTGATTGTTCCAGATCTTTATCACTGCGGACAACGCGCATACCGCGACCGCCACCGCCACCGGATGCTTTAATGATCACTGGATAGCCGATGCGTTTAGCAATGGCTTTGTTTTTATCTGTGTCATCAGATAACGGACCATCAGAGCCAGGTACACAAGGAACGCCTGCTTTTTTCATCGCACTGATAGCGGAAACCTTATCACCCATCAGGCGGATGGTTTCTGCTTTTGGGCCGATAAAAATAAAGCCGGAACGTTCAACTTGTTCAGCAAAATCTGCGTTTTCAGACAGAAAACCGTAACCGGGATGAACGGCTACTGCACCGGTGATTTCTGCCGCAGAAATAATCGCTGGGATATTCAGATAGCTTTTTGCAGAAGCTGCCGGGCCAATACAGATAGTTTCGTCTGCCAACAGCACGTGTTTTAAGTCACGATCCGCAGATGAATGTACCGCAACAGTTTTTATCCCTAGCTCTTTACAAGCTCGCAGGATACGCAGGGCGATTTCACCACGGTTAGCAATTACAATTTTATCAAGCATGGGAACGCCTCGTTATTCGATGACGACCAATGGCTCGTCAAATTCAACGGCTTGACCGTTTTCCATAAGAATTGCTTTAACTACACCCGCTTTGTCAGCTTCAATCTGGTTCATCATTTTCATGGCTTCAACGATGCAGAGGGTATCACCCACATTGACACGGTCGCCGATGTTGATAAATGGTTTCGCATCCGGGCTAGGCGTACGATAGAAGGTACCTACCATTGGGGAACGAACAACGTGACCATCGATTGCAGCCGATCTGTCGCTGATCGTTTCTGGCAGAGAGCGGGAAAGCGCAACAGCGTCGGCTAACGCAGGTTGTTGTGCTTGAACGGGAATATATTGTTGAGCTGCCGGAAAACTCTGGGGGGCTGCGCGGCTGATGCGCACTGACTCTTCCCCTTCAGAAATTTCCAGTTCAGAAATGCCAGATTCTTCAACCAGCTCGATCAGTTTTTTTATCTTACGAATATCCATGAGTGTGATTCCGTACTCTTCTGTTTCATTTAGTTGACTTTTGACAAGCGGTTTACCGCTGCCTGTAATGCAAAGCTATAGCCATCTACCCCTAAACCGCAGATTACACCAACAGCAAGATCTGAAAGATATGAGTGATGACGAAATGGCTCGCGCGCGTGAACATTGGAGAGGTGGATCTCAATAAATGGGATCTTTACCGTCAACAGTGCATCACGCAGTGCCACGCTGGTATGCGTGAATGCAGCAGGGTTAATTAAAATAAAATCAGTATTACCCTGTGCAGAGTGAATTCTATTTATCAGCTCAAACTCTGCGTTGGATTGCAGGTGACTGAATTTAACCCCTGATTGATGGGCTTCTTCAGACAATTTGCTGACGATATCGTCGAGCGTTAAGTTGCCATAGATATCAGGCTCCCTGGTTCCTAACATATTCAGGTTAGGGCCGTTAAGGAGCAAAATGTGAAATTTGTCTGCCATTGTGCTGGTATCTCCGGCAATTTGTCAACAATTGCCCAACATAATCCTATATTAACGATTTGTCATCTTTTTAAAACAGCCACAAGTTCATTTCGGCGATAAAGCCCGACATTATAATGATATCGTAGCATTTAGCAGCTAAATACTGGTCTTATCAGAGAAAATGTCAAGAATAAAGCCACCGTACTTTAGAGGTTAGTCACAATTCTTAACGAACTCTTACCAATGTACGTCCTGTAACCTGGTTAGCTATCAATTTATTTGCGTATTCCACGGCTTGGTCCAGTGTTATCTCAGTCGTTGCCTGTTGATAAAAAGAAGCAGGTAGCAGCTTTTGCAAGCGTTGCCACACATCAGATCGCTTGGTGGATGGAACTGTGACAGATTCTACGCCTTGCAAACGTATGTTCCGTAAAATAAATGGCATGACTGTTGTTGGCAGATTTGCACTACCGGCGAGCCCACAGGCTGCAACGGTACCGTTATAGTGAGTTTGGGCCAGTATTGTAGCCAGTACATTACCGCCTACAGTATCAATTGCTCCAGCCCAAAGCTGCTTTTCCAATGGGCGGGGCGGTTGGCTAAATTCATTACGTGGCAGAACTTTTTTTGCCCCAAGGGATAACAAATATTCGTGATTTTCCTGTCTGCCGCTAACGGCAACAACAGAATAACCAAGTTGTGAAAGAAGCGCTATCGCAGTACTTCCTACACCCCCGCTGGCGCCGGTTACAATAACATCACCACTTTCTGGCTTAACGCCGCCTTGTTCCAGCGCGATAACACACAGCATCGCGGTAAAGCCGGCAGTACCAAGGATCATTGCCTGCCTGCCATTCAAACCGGTTGGTAAAGGTGTCAGCCATTCTCCTGAAACTCGGGCTTGTTCTGCCAGGCCACCCCAATGATTTTCTCCGACACCCCAGCCGGTTAACAGTACATGCTGACCGATATGAAAACGGGGATCTTCTGTACTGTGTACAATTCCAGAGAAATCAATACCCGGTATCATTGGGAATTGGCGGATAATTTTCCCTTTACCTGTGATGGCTAATGCGTCTTTATAATTTAGGGTTGACCAGTGAATATCGACGGTAACGTCTCCCACGGGAAGGTGAGCAGCATCAACTTCTTCTATGGACGTTGATAGTTGATTCTGTTGTTGCTTAAGTAGCAGAGCTTTCATTAGATGGTTCCGTTCTCTGTAAGTCATTTTGTTATTAAATAAGAATAGATAAAAATTGGCAGTTTACATAAAGAAGATAAGAAAAAATAAAGTGTTGATGGATTATAAAACAAAATCTGTTCGCATTTTTCCTGTGATATCAGTGTTAGGTTTCAGTATATGGCAAGCTATTTTAAAAAGTTCTGTTTTTTTATTATTTTGCAGCAGAAGATACTGTATTTTGGTCGCAATTTATTACATCATTAACTTGTTCGCTATACAGACTGATACTTACAGTTAACTATCGGAAATAGTGAGCAGAAGAGTCGATCGTATGTGAACTTACATGGATAGCTACTGGTCAAAATAGAGATAAGTGGATCGGCTGTGACGGTAACGGTGGTGCTATAACGCTGAATTATGCAAAACGGGGTGGTTCCTGCACTTCGTTATGGAACAATTGGTAAAATTAACCCATTTTTATGCAGTTTTTTTCTGCTCCGTTTGGAAAAAGTAACGTAGAATATTGCGTTGTTGATATGAATAACGTAGCCACTTTTTTATTGAAGCAGGTGCTTATGCGCCTTGTCCCTGCTTCATGTGGTTGGTAGAGTAGACGGGTTTTGTTCCGTCCCCAGCTTGCAGGATTATCCTTTCGCTATGTTTAAAAAATTTCGTGGCATGTTTTCCAACGACTTGTCTATTGACTTGGGTACCGCCAATACCCTTATTTATGTCAAAGGTCAGGGTATTGTATTGAATGAACCTTCTGTAGTCGCAATCCGTCAGGACCGTGCAGGCTCATCGAAAAGTGTTGCTGCCGTTGGGCAGGAAGCAAAGCAAATGCTGGGTCGTACACCGGGTAATATCGCGGCGATTCGTCCGATGAAAGATGGTGTGATTGCCGATTTTTATGTTACAGAGAAAATGCTGCAACACTTTATTAAACAAGTTCATAGCAACAGTTTTATGCGCCCAAGCCCGCGAGTTTTGGTTTGCGTGCCAGTCGGCGCAACTCAGGTTGAACGTCGGGCAATCCGTGAATCCGCGCTCAGTGCCGGAGCCCGCGAAGTGTTTTTGATTGAAGAGCCGATGGCGGCGGCTATCGGTGCTGGTCTGCCTGTTTCTGAAGCAACAGGTTCAATGGTTGTGGATATCGGCGGCGGTACTACAGAAGTCGCGGTTATCTCTCTGAATGGCGTTGTTTATTCATCATCTGTACGCATTGGTGGTGACCGTTTTGATGAGGCTATTATCAACTATGTCCGCCGTAATTATGGTTCGCTAATTGGTGAAGCGACTTCTGAACGAATTAAACATACTATCGGTTCAGCCTATCCTGGCGATGAAATGCTGGAGATTGAAGTTCGTGGTCGTAATTTGGCTGAAGGTGTACCGCGTGGTTTTACCCTTAACTCCAACGAAATTCTTGAAGCTTTGCAAGAGCCGTTAACGGGTATTGTCAGTGCTGTCATGGTCGCTCTTGAGCAGTGCCCGCCAGAATTGGCTTCCGATATTTCAGAACGTGGCATGATCCTGACCGGTGGTGGTGCACTACTGCGTAATCTTGATCGCTTACTGATAGAGGAAACCGGTATTCCGGTCATTGTTGCGGAAGATCCGTTGACATGTGTTGCCCGTGGTGGTGGAAAAGCGCTTGAAATGATCGACATGCATGGTGGTGAGCTCTTCAGCGAGGAGTGAGTATTAACTTGCAAGTGGGGGAGGAATGACGGGTAGATCAGACCTCCTTGCTATTGCTGTCTGGGAATTCCATTGTTTATGAAACAGCACAGTTTGGAATAGCGCAGCTTATGAAGCCAATTTTTAGCAGGGGGCCTTCCCTGCAATTACGACTTTTCTTTGCTGTTATTGTTGCCATTACTCTGGTTGTGGCAGACAGCCGCCTTGATGTTCTCAGTAAAGTCCGTAACTATATGGATACGGTGGTCAGTCCATTTTATTTTCTTGCTAATGGTCCGCGTCAAGTACTTGATGGTGTATCAGAAACGCTCGCCTCCCGTGAACAACTCCAATTGGAAAATCGCGCTTTACGCCAAGAATTATTGATTAAAAACAGTGAGATGTTGTTGTTAGGGCAACTTAAGCAGGAAAATTCCCGCTTGCGTGAACTGTTGGGATCACCTTTGCGTCAGGATGAACACATGATGGTGACACAGGTGATTTCCGGTAAGGCTAATCCTTATAGTGATCAGGTGGTCATTGATAAGGGATCAAGAGAAGGCGTTTATGAAGGGCAACCTGTTATCAGTGATAAAGGTATTGTTGGTCAGGTTGTTGCTGTCAGTCAGTTTACCAGCCGGGTATTACTGATTTGTGATACGACCCATGCTTTGCCAATCCAGGTTTTACGTAATGATATCAGGGCCATTGTTGCGGGTGCAGGCTGTGCTGATGATTTGCAATTTGAGTCATTACCAAGTAATACCGATATTCGGGTTGGGGATGTGCTGGTCACTTCTGGGTTAGGTGGCCGTTTCCCGGAGGGGTATCCGGTAGCTGTGGTATCGTCGGTTAAAGTCGATAATCAGCGGGCCTATACTGTGATTCAGGCTCGGCCAACCGCAGAATTACAGCGTTTGCGTTATTTGCTGTTATTGTGGGGGGCAGATAATAACCCATCCGAACCATTGCCTCCATCAGAAGTTTATCGTGTAGCTAATGAGCGTTTAATGCAGATGATGCCTCAGGTATTGCCACATGCAAATGAAATGGGGCCGCCAGCGCCGTCTTCTGTTTCTGATGAAATAACTCAAACGACAGGAAAAGTGAAAGTTTCTGAACCGGCAGTATCATCTGCTAAATTTATAAATGCGGGAAATCGTTAATGAATCAATACCGGAGTCATGGGCGTTGGATCATTTGGTTATCCTTCTTGATTGCGATGGTGCTGCAAATTATGCCGTGGCCGGAGCAAATTTATATGTACCGGCCTACTTGGTCAGCACTATTACTCATTTACTGGGTGATGGCATTACCTCACAGGGTCAGTGTTGGTACAGGCTTTGTTTTGGGGATGATCATAGACCTGATTCAGGGAGCAACACTGGGTGTTAATGCCTTAGCTTATAGTCTTGTTAGCTATTTGGTGTCATTTAAGTTTCAATTATTCCGTAATATGGCACTTTGGCAGCAGGCTTTGGTCGTCGTTGCTTTATCGGTGCTGATGGATCTCAGTGTTTTTTGGGCAGAGTTTTTGTTATCAAATGTTGCTTTTCATCCAGAAATATTCTGGAACAGTTTGGTCAACGGTATTCTTTGGCCGTGGTTATTCCTGTTAATGCGGAAAATCCGTCGTCAATTTAATGTACATTAGTGGTTGGATCGCGGTTTTTAATGTCCTGTTTATTACAAGAACGGTAAATAAAAAGCCCTAATGAGATAAGTAGTAAGGACAATATCATCATGAAAACCCTCTATCTGGCTTCCGGCTCACCAAGGCGGCGTGAGCTGGTTGAATTATTGGACTTTAAATTTGAAATTCTTTCTCCTCAGGTAAAGGAGCAATGGCAAGAGGGTGAAACTCCGCGTCAGTATGTCAGCCGATTAGCAAAAGATAAATCTCTGGCGGGGGTTGTTATTGCGCCAGAGGATTTTCCCGTGTTGGGAGCGGATACTATTGTTATATTGAATGATAGGATTTTGGAAAAACCCCGCAGTGAACAACATGCTGTTGAAATGCTTAATGCACTTTCCGGGCAGTGTCATCAGGTACTTACCGCGATTGCTTTATCAGATAGTCAGAGTACTTTAAGTGATATAGTCGTTACAGACGTGACCTTTCGCCAATTATCCACGCAGGAAATTTTGGATTATGTAGCAACCGGTGAGCCAATGGATAAAGCGGGTGCTTATGGTATTCAGGGAAAAGCAGGTTGCTTTGTCAAAACGCTGAATGGGAGTTATCACTCAGTAGTTGGTCTGCCATTAGTGGAAACGTATGAATTAATCACAAAGTTTTTCGCGTTGGTTGATGGAAAGAGGAACACATGACAGCAGAGTTATTAGTCAATATAACACCATCAGAAACGCGCGTTGCCTATATTGATGGTGGGATTTTGCAGGAAATCCATGTCGAAAGGGAAGCCAAAAGGGGCATTGTCGGCAATATTTACAAAGGTCGTGTAAGCCGGGTGTTACCAGGGATGCAGGCGGCCTTTGTTGATATTGGGCTGGAAAAAGCGGCTTTTCTTCACGCCTCAGATATTGTGCCTCACACGGAGTGTATTGCCGGTGAAGAACAAAAGAACTTTCATGTCAGAGATATTGCTGAGTTGGTCCGCCAGGGGCAGGATTTGATGGTTCAGGTAGTGAAAGATCCGCTTGGTACTAAAGGTGCCCGGTTAACTACGGATATTACATTACCTTCCCGCTATCTGGTATTTATGCCCGGTGCTTCTCATGTTGGGGTTTCACAACGTATCGAAAGTGAAGAAGAGCGTAATCGCTTGAAAGATATTGTTGCTGAATATTGTGATGAGCATGGTGGTTTCATTATCAGGACGGCTGCCGAGGGAGTTGGCGACGAAGAGTTAGCTCAGGATGCAGCTTTCTTGAAACGATTGTGGAGTAAGGTGATAGAGCGTAAAAAGCGTAATATCACTAAAAATAAACTTTATGGTGAATTGGCTCTGGCTCATCGTATTTTGCGCGATTTCGCCGGAGCTGCTCTTGATCGTATTCGTGTGGATTCTCGTCTGATGTTTAACCAGTTACAGGAATTTATTAGTGAATATATTCCTAAAATGACAGCCAGATTGGAACTTTATAGTGGCAATCAACCTATTTTCGATCTGTTTGATGTAGAAAATGAGATCCAACGGGCGCTCGATCGTAAAGTCGAATTGAAATCAGGTGGTTATCTGATTATTGACCAAACAGAAGCGATGACCACAATTGATATTAATACCGGCGCATTTGTCGGGCATCGTAATCTGGAAGAGACTATCTTTAATACTAATATCGAAGCGACGCAGGCTATTGCCAGGCAATTAAGGCTGCGTAATTTGGGTGGTATTATCATTATTGATTTTATTGATATGAATAGTGAAGATCACCGCCGACGGGTATTGGCTTCTCTCGAACAGGCCTTGAGTAAAGATCGTGTTAAAACAACGATTAATGGTTTTTCACAACTCGGGCTGGTGGAAATGACGCGTAAGCGGACCCGTGAAAGTATTGAGCATATACTCTGCGACGATTGTCCTACCTGTAATGGAAGGGGAACCGTAAAATCTGTTGAAACGGTCTGTTATGAAATTATGCGTGAAATTGTGCGTGTTCACCGGGCAGTTGATGCAGATCGCTTCCTTATCTATGCCTCACCGGCGGTGGTTGAAGCGCTGAGAGGGGAAGAATCTCATGCGCTGGCAGAAGTGGAAATTTTTGTCGGTAAGCAGGTAAAAGTTCAGACAGAACAGCTCTACAGCCAGGAGCAGTTTGACGTAGTTATGATGTAATTGTCTGGTGTGCTGGTATAACAGCGCTGGCAACCAAGGAGATGCGTGTGAGGCGACTGCCGGGAGTATTATTAGCGACAGCCGCAATAGTCATTATTATTATGGCTTTGCTTGTCAGTGGGTTACGTTTTCTGCTGCCGCATATTAATGGCTATCGCCCGCAATTGCTCGCTACAGTTGAGTCAATTGCCGGTGTACCTGTTGATGTTGGATATATTGCTGGAAAATGGGAATCTTTTGGGCCTGTTCTTGAATTACGTGATATTAATGTGAAAACTGCCAGTGCAGATGTGAAGGCAAAAAAAATCACGGTGGCATTGGATATCTGGTTATCTTTGCTGAGAATGCGCTGGAATTTTCGCGATCTGACTTTTTATCAATTACAGGTGGATTACCATCAACCGTTGTTTGATGATCAACGCGGTAATATGTTTTCCCAATCAGATACGTTTTCTAATCTGTTTCTCGAACAATTTGATCATTTTAATCTACAAGATAGCCGCGTTACTTTTCTTACACCCTCCGGTGAACGGGCTGATCTGTTGTTACCACAATTAACCTGGCTGAATAAAAATAACTATCATCGTGCTCAAGGGGAAGTCAGCCTTTCTTCTATTAATAATCAGCATGGGAATGTACAGGTTAAATTTGATTTGCGTGACACTCATGGTGTATTGGATAACGGCACTATTTATTTGCAGGCAGATAATGTTGATATGCATCCGTGGTTGAGTCATTGGTTGCAGGATAATACTGGGCTGAAAGAGGCTGAATTTAGTTTGTCTAGCTGGATTACGCTCAAAGATGGGCGAATTGATGGTGGTCAACTGCAATTACGTCAGGGAGAAGCTAACTGGAAAGTTGCTGACAAATCCCACCGTCTTTCTGTCAGTGATCTGGTATTACGGATGCGCCGTCAGGATAATGGTTGGTTGTTTGATGCGCCTGAATTGGCAAGCCTGGCCACTGACGGTCAGCAATGGCCGTCAGGAAAGGCGTCTGTGCTCTATCTGCCGGAAGCTAAGAAGTATGATGGTAAAGATCACTGGCGTATCCGGGCGGAGAATATTCAACTTGAACGGTTGAGTAGCATTTTACCCACTTTCTCTTTTTTGACTCCTGATGTTGTCAGAGATTGGGAACGTCGCCAGCCGCAAGGATTAGTAAATCATCTCGCTCTCGATATAACACCAGAAATTGCAGATGATTTCCGAATGAGTATGCAATGGCAGGATGTGAGTTGGCAGCGCTGGCAGGGGTTACCTTCTATTGATAATTTCTCTGGTTCTCTCAACGGTAGCTTGCAGCAAGGCGAACTTAGCTTTGCATTGAAAGATAGCGTAGCTGATTATGGGGATGTGTTCCTGGTGCCATTTGAGATATCTCAAAGTCATGGAGAAATATTCTGGCGGCAGGATAAGCGAGGTTTACAACTTTGGAGTCAGGGGTTGGATTTGCAGGCGAAATCATTGTGGGTCAGTGGTGATTTTCGTTATCAACAGCTAAAAGAGCAGCCTCCGGTGCTGAGTGTTCTGGCGGGAGTACGGGTTTATGATGCGGGTGATGCTTGGCGGTATTTTCCTGAGCCTTTGATGGGAACATCTCTGACTGATTATCTGACCGCTTCGATTATTAAAGGGCAAATAGAAAACGCAACTTTTGTTTTTCAAGGCAACCCAAAAGATTTCCCATTTGTAAAGAATGATGGTCAGTTTCAGGTTTTTGCCCCATTACGTCATGCCACTTTCCAGTATCAACCTGATTGGCCGGCGCTGCTGGATCTTAATATTGATCTCAATTTCCATAATAACGGTTTGTGGATGCTGGCTGCGCAAACTGCGCTTGGCAAAGTGAAAGCGAATAAGGTTTCAGCGGTAATTTCTGATTATAGTAGAAAGAAATTGTTAATCGACGCTAATATTCTGGGAGATGGTAAAGATATTCATGAATATTTTACCCGTAGCCCGTTAGCGGATTCTATTGGTGAAACGCTTAATACATTACAGATTGGTGGTCAGGTGGCGGGTAATTTGCATTTGGATATTCCACTCAGTGGCGGCAATGTGGATGCCAGTGGTGAGGTCACTTTAAAAGATAACCATTTGTTGATTAAGCCTCTGGGCAGTGAAATGAAAAATGTCAGTGGCCGGTTCCGTTTTGATAATGGTAATTTACAAAGTGACAAATTATCAGTGCAATGGTTTGGACAGCCTGTTACTGTTGATTTTGCTACCAAGAACTTATCAAAAAACTATCGGGTAGATGTTGGTCTGAATGCTCATTGGGCTGCTGCAAAATTACCTGAACTACCACCAGCAATTGTCAAAGCGCTTTCTGGTTCTGTTGACTGGGAAGGAAAAGTGGGTATTAGTTTACCGTTTCAGGGTAAGGCCCAATATGATGTGAAAATTGACGCTGACTTGTCACAAGTAGATAGCCATTTATCTGTCTTGAGAGCAGATGAACTGCGTAAACTGAAAGCGCTTCATATTCTGGCTGATGGTGATATGGATCAGTTGCGAGTAAAAGGGACGTTAGGTAAGCAGTATGCGTTTAATACTCAATGGAGTTTGGCAGAGAAAAATACTCAACTGTCACGGGGAGTTTTACAAAGTAACAGTGATAAAATTCCTGACTTACCTGAAAAATCATTATTGGAATTGAATCTTCCGGCAATTGAGGGTGAAGAGTGGTTAGGGCTAATTGCGCCTCTGACTTCAAGTTCTTCATTTGCAGGAAGCGCAATGCTGTCACAGCATTTGCGTGTGTCACTTCCGTCACTGGATGTGGGGGGACAGCGTTGGAATCAGTTATCGTTAGATATAGAACAACAGCCCTGGGGAACGCAGATTAGTGCTAATAGTCAGGAAATCAACGGTAAGCTTAATATTCGTAATAGTGGTCCGTGGCAGCTGAATTTGAGCTATCTTTACTATAACCCTCTGCAATATAACCCTCAGCAACCTGAGTCAGATTTATCTAAGCAATCTCAAACAGGTACAACTCAGCGTTATTCGCTGAACCAATGGCCTTCATTAGATATTGTCTGTTCTGAGTGCTGGATTATGGGGGTGAAACTTGGGAAAGTGTCTGGTTCCCTGATACCAGAAGGTAATTCGCTGGTATTAAGAGATGGAATGGTGGACAACAGCGTCGGTAAACTCAATTTGGCTGGTCGTTGGCAAGAAAGTGCTTGGGAGAATAATACTCATATTATGGGGCAATTCTCCGGTGAAAAGTTTGATGAGATGGCATCTTACCTTGGTATTGTCGTGCCAATTGTGAAGTCACCGTTTAACTTCCGTTTTGATTTTAACTGGTTGGATACACCGTGGAAACCCGATTTACGGACACTGAATGGCAATTTTAAAAGCGATTTAGGTAGAGGTGCTATCGAGAAACTGGGAGGGGGAAGTGCCGGTCAGTTACTAAAATTGGTCAGTTTTGATGCTTTGTTGCGTAAATTGCAGCTCGATTTCAGTGATACTTTTAGCCAGGATTTTGAATTTGATTCAATCCGTGGTGATGTTTCAATAAAAAATGGGATACTCAAGACTAAAAATTTACGGATCGATGGACTGATTGCTGATGTGATAACGAAAGGAGAGATTGATCTTGTTCGCCAACAGATCAATATAGAAGCTATCGTCACGCCAGAAATTTCTGCTACTGTCGGTGTAGCAACGGCTTTTGTTATCAATCCGGTAGCAGGTGCCGCACTATTCGCGGCAACCAAGGTCTTGGGGCCGTTATGGAATAAAATATCGGTTATTCGTTACCGGATTACCGGTAATCTTGATCAACCAAAAATTGATGAAGTTCTGCGTCAACTTAAGGAGAATAGAGGAACATGAGAAACGTCAATGTTGCACTCTTGCAGTTATGTAGCGGTGAGAATATCAAACATAATTTGGCGCAAATTGAACAACAAATTAAACAGTTGCCGAATACTATCAAGCTTGTGATGACCCCGGAAAATGCCTTGTTGTTTGCTAATGCTGTCAGTTATCGTCATCATGCGGAACCGCAGGGAAAAGGGCCTTTACAGCAAGCCGTCAGTGAGATCGCACGTCGTTATGGTGTCTGGTTATTAATTGGTTCTATGCCGCTTATCAGCCGTGAAAATCCTGAACGGATCACCAGCAGCAGTCTGTTGTTTGATGATCAGGGTGAAATCCGCGCACGTTACGATAAAATCCATATGTTTGACGTCAATATTGATGATGAACATGGATCATATAATGAATCGTCTGTTTTCCAGCGTGGGGAACATATTACTGTCGTGGATACACCTGTTGGTCGTCTTGGTATGACCATATGCTATGATCTGCGTTTCCCTGGGTTGTTTCAGACATTGCGTGAGCAAGGCGCTGAGTTGATATCTGTTCCTGCGGCATTTACCCGTTTAACAGGAAAAGCACATTGGGAGCCATTGTTACGAGCCCGCGCTATTGAAAATCAGTGTATTCTGTTGGCACCCGCTCAGGTTGGTGTACATGGAACCCGTCAAACATGGGGCCACTCAATGGTCGTAGACGGCTGGGGGAAAGTGATTAAGAAAAATCCAGATGCAGTCAGTGCATTACAACTGAATGTCAGGGTGGATAGCCTGAAGATTATGCGTGAGCAGATGAAAGTGGTGAAACATAACCGCTTCCGGCCGCAGTTGACTTCCCTGATTGAAAAGAATACAGCAAATTAAAGAGTATCAATTATGAGTTTAACTTCTGTCAGTGAACATTTACTGGCTGCAAATAAATTAAGCCATCAAGATCTGTTTTCAGTACTTGGTCAACTGGCTGAACGTCGGCTGGATTATGCCGATCTCTATTTTCAGTCCAGCTATCATGAATCTTGGGTGCTGGAAGATCGGATTATTAAGGATGGTTCCTATAATATTGATCAGGGCGTTGGTGTTAGGGCTATCAGTGGTGAAAAAACAGGTTTTGCTTATGCAGACCAGATCACATTGAATGCGTTGCAACAAAGCGCACAGGCTGCCCGCAGCATCGTCCATGAAGAAGGAAATGGTAAAATCCATACCTTTGGCGAAGTGGCCTACTCTCAACTTTATGCGGCAATCGATCCGCTGCGCAGTTTCTCCCGTGAAGAGAAGATTGCGTTATTGCATCGAGTGGATCAAGTCGCCCGTGCCGAAGATCCGAGAGTGCAGGAAGTGAATGCCAGTCTGACAGGGGTCTACGAACAGGTATTGGTTGCGGCAACCGATGGGACTTTAGCGGCTGATATTCGTCCCCTGGTTCGCTTATCTGTCACGGTGCTGGTGGAGGATAACGGTAAACGTGAACATGGTACCAGCGGCGGTGGCGGCCGTTATGGTTATGAATATTTTCTGGAAATGGTAAGTGGTCAGATCCGTGCAGAACAATTTGCGCGTGAAGCTGTTCGTATGGCACTGGTAAATCTTTCCGCTGTTGCTGCACCGGCGGGTACTATGCCGGTTGTTCTGGGAGCGGGCTGGCCGGGTGTGTTGCTGCATGAAGCTGTTGGTCATGGGTTGGAAGGCGATTTTAACCGCCGTGGTACCTCCGTATTCTCAGGTCAGATTGGTGAGAAAGTCGCTTCGGAGCTTTGTACAGTGGTTGATGATGGCACGATACAAGGCCGTCGAGGATCATTGGCAATTGATGATGAAGGTGTGCCTGGGCAATACAATGTATTGATTGAGAATGGCATTCTCAAAGGTTACATGCAGGACAAAATGAATGCGCGCCTGATGGGGGTTGCGCCGACGGGCAATGGCCGCCGTGAATCGTATGCCCATTTGCCCATGCCTCGTATGACTAACACCTATTTGCTGGCAGGTCATTCCACACCGGAAGAGATCATCGGTAGTGTAGAAAATGGTTTATATGCGCCAAACTTTGGCGGTGGTCAAGTGGATATCACTTCCGGTAAATTCGTGTTCTCGACATCTGAAGCTTATCTGATTGAGAATGGCAAGATTACCAAGCCAGTGAAAGGGGCGACCCTTATCGGTTCTGGTATTGAGGCTATGCAGCAGATCTCTATGGTAGGAAACGATCTTGAACTGGATAACGGTGTTGGGGTTTGTGGCAAAGAGGGCCAGAGCGTACCTGTTGGTGTTGGTCAGCCTACTTTGAAACTGGACAACTTGACCGTTGGAGGAACAGCCTGATTTTTGGCTGGTGAGTCTTCTTGTTTGAAGAAGCGGAAAAGGCGCTGGAAGGGGAACTTGGTTTTAAAATTTTCCCCTAACAGAATTAGCGTCTTGTATGTTTTAGATAGTTAGGTTGATTCGGCCATATCTTTAAGATACTGAAAAATCTGACGATAAGATTTAGGTGGCTTATTAGCCGCCTTTTCTTTTTTCGCATTGCGGATCAGCGTGCGCAATTGCTGGCGATCGGTTTGTGGGAATAATTCCACAACGTTATCAATAACATCATCATTGCCATCAATCAATTTATCACGTAATTCTTCCAACTTATGGAACAAAATGATTTGCTGATTGTGACGATTTTTCAGTTTATCAATTGCTGTGGTAATAGGCTCGACATCCCGGGCACGCAGCATTTTACCAATTAATTGTAATTGGCGACGGCGCCCTTCTCTTTTTATCTTCTGTGCAAGTTCAATGGCTGCCAGCAGATCCTCATCCAACGGAATGCGTTCAAGCGCATTTTTGCTGAGATCAACCAATTCTGCCCCCAGCTTTTTCAATGCCTCGGCATCACGTTTAATTTCGCTTTTACTGACCCAAATTATCTCTTCTTCTTCCTCTTCAGCAGGATAATCATTGAGCCAATCTTCAGGCTGCTTTGCCATGGTAGTTTTCCTTTTAAAAAGGCCGGATCTGGCAGGTTGATTTTTGGAGCATGACCTGTAGCCCGGTGGGTGTTAACATCCTAATATTGGGTATTGTAACTGGGAAAAACGCCTGATTACCACTCGGCATTACTTTTGTGGATAAAATGGTTCTATTTTCCTGACAGATTTTCCCTTTATTCATCAAATTACGGGTAATTAATGAAAATCACTGATCAAATTGCGGAACAACGCAAACAACTGGAAAATGCAGTTTCACAGGCATTAGAACTGGCAACCGCGGGTTGTGATGCTGCGGAAGTTGCTGTTAATAAAACAACGGGTATTGGTGTCAGTACCCGCTTTGGTGAAATAGAAAATGTAGAATTTAATAGTGATGGTGCGCTAGGGATCACCGTATACCATCAGCAACGTAAAGGGAGTGCATCATCAACAGATTTAAGTCCGGATGCTATTGCCCGTACTGTCCAGGCTGCTATCGATATTGCCCGTTATACTTCTCAGGATCCCTGTGCTGGTCCGGCGGATAAAGCGTTATTGGCGTTTGATGCGCCGGATCTTGATTTGTTCCACCCAACAGAATTGGATACTGATAAAGTAATTGAACTGGCTGCCCGCGCGGAACAAACGGCATTACAGGCAGATAAACGTATTACCAATACAGAGGGCGGTAGTTTTAACAGCCATTATGGTATCCGGGTGTTTGGCAATAGTCACGGTATGTTGCAAAGCTATTGCTCTAGCCGTCATTCGATGTCGAGCTGTGTGATTGCTGAATTTAATGGCGATATGGAACGGGATTATGCGTATACCATTAGTCGTCGTATTGAAGATTTAAAATCGCCGGAGTGGGTTGGGCATGAGTGTGCTCGCCGTGTGTTATCCCGTTTATCTCCGCGTAAATTACCAACCATGAGGGCGCCTGTGCTGTTTGCTGCGGAAGTTGCAACGGGTCTTTTCGGACATTTGGTGGGTGCTATTAGTGGTAGCAGTATTTACCGTAAATCTTCTTTCCTGCTTGATCATCTGGGTAAACAAATCCTGCCATCATGGCTGACGATTGAAGAGCGTCCACATTTGCTGGCAGGGCTGGCATCTTCTCCATTTGATAGCGAAGGTGTGTGCACCAGTAACAGGGATATCATTAAAGATGGCGTATTACAGACCTGGCTTCTGACAAATTATTCTGCTCGTAAATTGGGAATGGCAAGTACAGGCCATGCTGGTGGGATCCATAACTGGTGCATTGCAGGGCAAGGTGAGGATTTTGCTGGTTTACTACGTCAGATGGGAACAGGATTAGTAGTTACTGAACTGATGGGGCAGGGTGTTAGTGCAATAACCGGTGACTATTCCCGTGGTGCCGCCGGTTTCTGGGTAGAAAATGGTGAGATTCAGTATCCTGTCAGCGAGATTACTATTGCGGGTAATCTGAAAGAGATGTGGGCCAATATGGTCACTATTGGGAATGATATTGAAACTCGCAGTAATATCCAATGTGGTTCGGTATTACTGCCGGAAATGAGTATCGCTGGTCAATAAGGGATACTCAGATTAGGTTACAGTGGCCAGCCCTGTTCAAAGGGGCTGGCTAATTAACGGTGGAGATCACCGGCAGCTTCTGGTTGATAAAGTCATTCTAATCCTGTGAATATTTGTCCGTATTGAGGCACACACCGAAAGCACGGCTAGCGGTGATATTTCCGATCCATTCCGGCCACGCTATGCCGTTGATGTTCAATTGCTAGATAATGATGGTCAGGATTCCTCTGTCCCTGTTTACCACGCTGTCCCGCTGCCTTTGCCGATGGCGGGCAGTGAATCCGGTATGTTCCAATATCCGCCAGTCGGAACGATAGTTGAAATTGCCTTTGGAGCAGGCAGGCCAGACAAGCCCTTTATCCGGCAGACATTAAGCCAGAGCAACACTTTGCCGGATATCAAGCCAGGCGAGCAATTGCAGCAGCAGCGGGCAGAAGTCTTGCAGAGGGTAACTCAGGAAGGGCATTGGATTCGTCAGACTGACCAAACGATTAATGAATCGTCTATGCACCGTGCAGTCAGGGCAGACACGGAAACACGTAACGTAGTCGCACGGGAAACCACTTCAGGCCACGGATAAAACCACGGTTTTGGGCACGTCTACGCTATTGGCGGGTGCTGTTCAGCAAATTGCTGACGGCGATTATTGCATAGCAACGTCATCAAATTTTGTCGCCAGTGTAGGGAAAGAGGCCAATATCGAAATCGGACAAACGCTGATAGAGAAAATCGGCTTGCTTAAGCAGAGTATCGCCGGAGCCAGGCAAGAAATCGTCGCGCCAGTGGTTTGGGTGGGCAGCCAGCAAATCAATATCATGACATTGATGTTAGAAACGCTGGACGTGGTTAAGGAATTAGCTGAACTGACCGCCGCGCATACGCACCACAACACAGGTATGCCGGAGAACGTCAGCGAAATAAGGAATACGACCTATAAATCGGATGGGCTGAAACAGAAATATTCTCCAGTGATTGGGTGAATATCGTCCATTTGTGTGAGGTCCTTTACGCTGTACCCTAGGTTGATATTTTATGCTATAGGTATTAGACTGGTTACGTCAGTTAAGGAATATCGCGCTAGGACTGAGGCTACTAATCTCGGTAATAGCACAAAAGATACCCCCGCCCTGTATGGGTAAAAACAAAAAAGCCAACCTCACCAGTTGGTTTTTTTGTTTTTACCAACTCATCATTTTAATTGATTGAATCATCTGAAAATAAACCTATAATCAACGGCTGTTAGTTTGGGGTAGCGTTCTGGCCTGTGTATCTCTGACGCAAGTTTTCGTAAGTCCTGGCTGAAGAACAGGTGGTGCTGCTTCAGTGCCTCGGTCAGAGCGCGATATTCCTTAACTGACTTGATGGAAGCCAGCCGGACAGGCAGCGTAAAGGCAATGGCTGGTTAAGTCGTGCTCCTAACTGGAGCAAACGGGTGAAAGCATTTATTGACACTGCTATCATCGTTCTCAAAGCGTTAATCGCGCTTTTAGAGCTGATCCGTGCATTTCTGAAATAGATAACGGAAACGTAGCTAAGGCCATCGGGGTAACCTCCTGGTGGCCTTTAACATTTACTGCTTTTGATCAAGCCACCGTGCCTTATAATTTCTACTCTTCATTGCTCTGGTAGTATGGGAAGGTGATAAACAGATTAATAAAATTAATAATTTAAGCGTTTTGTGTGGTTAAACAATTTGCAGCTTACCGCGAGTCATACACATAATAACACTGGGACACCTTTCTTAAATGCGGTATCAATCAGCGCTACTGGTTTGTGTTCTGATGGTCTGAAACACAATTATCTCGCCCGCAACATGCGGGCTTTTTTACACCTTCATAGAGTTTGAATACAATTCTGATATTAAAGAATGGAATAACAAACTGATAATTCAGAGTGTTATATTAGTTTAGTGGTTTAAAAGTTGTCGTTACTTTTTCGGGTATAGAAATAACTGATGTGATATCAGAATTGTTTGGTAAATCATTTCGGACGGTTCGTTTGATAGGCTGCTTATTTTCGTCAAAATACCGACTGGGCCATATTTCAGCAGGGGTTACACCAATTTCCTGAGCAATCAACAATTCTCCTTTAGGTCAGGGCCGCGTTAAAGCATTTGCTAATGTTGAAGAGCTTAAATCGTGCTCTCTGGATAATGATGCCAGCGTTTTTATTCTTCTTACGTATCGCAGCGATAATATCGGCTTTTTTCATATTCCTGCTTACCATCTTTGATGGTGGCGGTTCAAACAGGGTTCGCAGTACCGGAGAACATCCAATCCGGCGAGGCATAGCCTCCCCTGTCTGAACCGCCATAGAAAGAGCGATAACAGGCACACTGGTAAGAAAATAACCTTACCAGTGGGATGTTCATTCAAGGCTGCGACCCCCTGACCATCGGATTTTGCCGATAGCGACACTGCTTTAACTGATTGTATTATCTGACTCAAGAATCAAATAAATACCTTAGTGACGGTTTGTCTCGCTGCGCTTATGACGAAAACGGCACTACACCGCACCCGCCCGCACGTTTTGGATCAAAAAATTTTTTCAATTTTAAAATACTACGAATCGAACAGCCAAACCGTGCCAGCACTGGCATTGTGAGAGAAGCAGCAAACTGAAATGATTGAAAAGATTTTCAGGGAATTTCAGTTTTCGGATCAAAAGCGGATCACGGGAAAAATATCAATACAATGATATTAAGGGAAAAATTCTATTTTACGTGGGAGATAGGATCATGACCAGAAGCCGCGCTGATTTTAAGAATTCAAGTAGGACGCGGCCTTACTGAACACATAGAGCTGAAATTAGTTGTTAAGGAATGAAACCTAATAAAACTGAGTGAATAGGATAGTTATCTGGACTTGTAGCAGAAAGTATTATCCAACCTCCTTGAAGATATAAAATTCCTGTCGCCATTTGGCTATCAAAGACAAAAAACCACTTGTGAGATAGTGGTTTTTTGTATTGATTTAATAGGGTTTTATCTGTGATATTCACCGGCAGCTTCTGGTTGATAAAGTAATTCTAATACTTTGACTCGGGTTTCTTCGCCATTTGGCAATTTCCAACTGATTTCGTCGCCGATACGAAGGCCCAATAATGCAGCTCCCAAAGGAGCCATAACAGAAAGCTGGTCTGAACTGTCTTGCAGTGACGCAGGGTAAACCAGAGTGCGCACTCGCTCTTCACTGCTTGTCAGATCAAGAAAACGAACCCGGCTATTCATAGTCACAACATCGGATGGAATTTCTGCTGGAGGTACAATCTCTGCACGATCTAACTCCTCATTCAAAGCGTCAGCGATACTAGTATCTGCAAACGCTGGCTGTTCCAACAGGGAATCTAAACGTTCTGCGTCTAATTCGTTGATGATAATTGCTGGTTTAGTCATACCACACTCCAAATGGAATCCAACACAAAATAACACCCCGCACCGTGAGGAGGGGGGTGTTATTTAAAATGATTAACCTGATAGTAGGCTGTTCTTACTGGAAAAGAAAGAGATCATGATCACGAACTGTTTTGTGTTGCTAATGAAAGCAGTTAAGAACATGATAAGCCGGAGGAGTGGGGGGCGTTATTCTTCGTCAAATCCTGAATCAAATAGATTAATGATAGCGGCAAGAGCCTGTTCTTCATCTGGGCCACTGGCTTCAACTTCAATATAGCTGCCTTTTTCTGAATCCAGCATCAGCATGGCAATCACGCTGCTGGCTTCAGCTTCAACATGGCTATCATTGCGCAAGACAACATGAGATTCAAAGAGCTGTACCAGATCATACAGCTTCATTGCTGGCCGGGCGTGCATTCCCAGCCGGTTTTTGATTTCAAGTTTCTGCTTGACAGTCATTATTTCCGCTTTTCGAGAGTACGGTGGCGCGACTGTACGTTTTTGCCGCGGGAGCGGAAATAGTCAGCCAACTGCTCTGCCACATAAACAGAACGGTGTTTACCGCCGGTGCAGCCAATTGCCACGGTCAGATAACTGCGGTTATTGGTTTCAAGCATGGGTAGCCAAAGTTCAAGATAACTGCGGGTCTGATAGATGAAGTTATGCACTTCCGTATGGCGGTCGAGAAAAGCGGCGACGGGACGATCAAGACCTGTCATTGGTCGCAGTTTTGGGTCCCAGTGTGGGTTTGGCAGGAAACGTACGTCAAAAACATAGTCGGCATCAATTGGAATGCCATGTTTGAAGCCGAAAGATTCAAAGACCATTGTCAGCTCGCGTTCCCGTTTGCCCAGCAGACGGGTCCTTAGCATCTCAGCCAGTTCGTGGACTGACATTTCGGAAGTGTCGATAATCAAATCTGCTCTTGAACGAAGTGGCTCCAGCAGATCGCTTTCTTGATCAATCGCGCTTTCCAGAGAAAGGTTTTTGCTTGATAGTGGATGCAGACGGCGGGTATCGCTGTAACGGCGGATTAGCGTATTACGGTCAGCATCAAGAAACAGTAATTGCGGTGAAAAACTGGCTGGTAGTTTAGTCAGGGCTTCTTCGAAAACTTCGGGGGATTCCGGCATGTTTCTTACATCAATACTGACAGCAGCAGAAATATCGCGGTCAGCCAGTGTATTGGCTAATTCCGGCAGCAACACTACCGGCAAGTTGTCTACACAATAAAAACCCATATCTTCCAGTGCGCGCAAGGCAACGGATTTACCCGAACCGGAACGGCCACTGACTATCATCAGCACCATGAGGCGACTCCCCTTAATTTCTCAGTGGTTATTATTATGAGCCACTGTTATCTGTTGCTCTCCATTCATTGCAACAGCTATTCAGTGATAATTGCGTAAAGTTCTTCATCACTTTGTGCCGATCTTAAACGACGACAGAGATTTTTATCTGCAAGGCGTTTGGCAATCAATGACAATGTGTGTAAGTGTGTTTGGCATTGATCGTTTGGAACCAGTAAAGCAAACAGCAAATCGACTGGTTGATTATCAATGGCATCGAAAGCGATGGGTTGTTCCAGATTGAGGAAAACGCCAACAGCTTGATCTGAGCTTTCTTCATCCAGCTTACCGTGAGGGATAGCAATACCACTGCCAATTCCAGTAGTGCCTACTTTTTCTCTGGTCAATATTGCTTCGAATACGATATTCTCGGGTAATTTAAGCCGCTTAGATGCCAGCTCACTGATAATCTCTAAAGCCCGTTTTTTGCTCGAACAATGTACATTGTTGCGCGTACATTCGAGGGAAAGTACAGAGCTTAGTAGTAAATCTGCTTGGTTATTCATTTTTCTATTCGCTTAGGTGCTTAATTGATACCGGATGCCATAGGTTATCTGTGGCATCCGGTATTTGTGCACTGTTTTACAGCAAGACTCCGCTGTTTTTACTACAGCTATTGTTAAATAACTGTTAATGTTGTCTCAGTTTATCTTTATGTTTGGTTAACTGACGAGCCAGTTTATCGACCAGTCCATCAATTGCTGCATACATATCTTCATGTTCTGAGGATGCGTGCAACTCGCCTCCGTTAATATGTATCGTGGCTTCGGCGATTTGTTGTACCTTTTCCACACGGAGGATTACCTGAATCAGGTTGATCCTGTCGAAATATTGATCCAGCTTGCTGCATTTTGCAGTGATAATGTCGCGTAATGCATCAGTAATTTCAATATGGTGACCAGTTATTTTGAGTTGCATATTGTCTTCCTTCTCTGTTCATTTCAAACCAAACGCTTACGTTGGTTTGATGGCGGAATGGATAACGACTCTCGATATTTTGCGACAGTCCGTCGGGCAACCATAATGCCTTGATCGGCTAGCATGCTCGTCAGTTTGCTGTCACTTAATGGTTTGGCGGAGTTCTCCGCTGCTACCAGTTTTTTCACCAAAGCCCGTATTGCAGTTGAAGAGGCTTCGCCTCCACTTTCTGTATTAACATGGCTGGAGAAAAAATACTTCAATTCGAAAATGCCACGTGGGCTGTGCAGGAATTTCTGGGTAGTCACCCTGGAAATGGTAGATTCATGCATATCAACCTGGAAGGCAATATCTGCCAAAACCATGGGCTTCATATGTTCTTCGCCATGTTCAAAAAATTCCTGTTGCTGTTCTACAATGCAGCGCGTCACTTTCAGCAGAGTATCATTTCGGCTTTCCAGGCTTTTGATAAGCCATTTAGCTTCCTGTAGGTTATTGCGGATAAACTGGCTGTCACTTTCATTGTGTGTATGTTGCCCAAGTTCCGCATATTGCTGATTAATGTGTAAACGGGGAATGCTATCTGTATTCAATTCTACTTGCCAGTGTTCACTTTCTTTTCGAACCAGCACATCAGGGATGACATACTCTGATTCACCTGTGTTTACTGCCAAACCAGGCCTTGGCTCAAGTGACTGAATGAAATCAATCACTTCTTTTAGTGTATCTTCTTTCAAGCGACTTAAACGGATTAAATTGCGGAAATCCCGATGACCTAGTAACTCCAGATGCTCGCAGACGATCAATTTCGCTTCTTTCAGATAAGGTGTTTCTGGTGGAAACATGGATAGCTGGATCAGTAGACAATCTTTCAGATCACGGGCAGCGACACCGATAGGATCAAAATGTTGTACCCGTTTGAGCACGGTTTCCACTTCTGCCAGAGTCAGTTGATCGTCGCCAATGCTGGCAAGGATATCCTCCAGTGGTACAGTAAGGTAGCCTGTATCGTCTACGGCATCAATGATTGATGTAGCAATTGCCGCGTCTGTTTCCGTGAAAGGGGTCAGTCCTGCCTGCCACATCAAATAGTCTTGCAGGGTTTGGACTGTTTCACCTTGGTAAAGTGGCAAGTCGTCATCGCTATAGTCATTACGTGTACCGGAAGGCGTCCCCGCGGTGTAAATTTCATCCCAGCTGGCATCCAGTGGCAACTCATCCGGCATATCTTTTTGTTGCAGGGCATCAAGCGTATCCATAACGTCAGTTTCGTTGTCAGGAGATTCCTGATGACTGATTTCTTGATGATCTTCATCCTGCTCAAGCAAAGGGTTCATTTCTAACGCTTGCTGTATTTCCTGTTGAAGTTCAAGCGTAGAAAGTTGCAACAAACGAATGGCTTGTTGGAGCTGTGGTGTCATAGCCAGTTGCTGACTGAGCCTAAGTTGCAAACTTTGCTTCATAGCGTTAAACCAATTCTCTTGGCTGAATTAGAGCCGGAAACCTTCGCCTAAATAGACGCGCTTCACCTGTTCATTATTAAGGATATCATTCGGTGTGCCGTGAGCAATCAGCTGCCCCTGGCTGACAATATAAGCGCGCTCACATACATCCAATGTTTCACGGACGTTATGATCTGTGATCAGGACGCCTAGCCCGTAATCTCTCAAATGCTGAATAATTTTTTTGATATCGATTACTGAGATTGGATCTACGCCGGCGAAAGGTTCATCCAGCAAAATAAATTTAGGGTTGGCGGCCAGTGCGCGGGCAATCTCTACGCGACGACGCTCACCACCGGAAAGTGATTGACCCAGATTGTCCCGTAGGTGGCTGATATGGAACTCCTCCATCAGCTCTTCGGCACGTTCCTTCCGTTGTTCCTGTGTCAGATCCTGACGGATCTCCAATACGGCCATCAGATTGTCGAATACATTCAGACGGCGGAAAATAGAAGCTTCCTGAGGCAAGTAGCCAATACCACGGCGCGCCCGTTCGTGAAGTGGCAGCAGGCTGATATCTTCGCCATCAATGGTAATTGTCCCGGCATCCCGTGCAACAATACCTACGACCATATAAAAAGTCGTGGTTTTCCCTGCGCCGTTAGGGCCAAGCAGGCCAACAATTTCACCGGAGTTCACATTTAAGCTGACATTTTCAACGACCTTACGGCCTTTGTAAGCTTTTGCCAGGTTTTCTGCGTTTAGTATTGCCATATCTCGTTATTTACTCTTGTTGTTAACCGCAGGGCTTTCTTCTTGTAACTGAGAAGGTAACAGAACAGTTGTCACTCGTTTACCTTTCTCACTGAACGCTTCCATTTGCTGGGTTGGGACCAGGTAAGTGATACGGTCGCCTTTTATATTGCTGTCTAACTGTTCCAGATAGGCGTTGCCAGTCAGTGTAACCAGCTCTTTATCCATTTCGTAACGCATTTTGGCACCGTGGCCCTTGATTGGTTTGCCGTTGTCCTGTAGCTGATAGAAAGTTACCGGATTACCAAATGCCTCAATAACCATTTTTTTAGAATCGCCATCCGGGCGGGTCACAACAACTTTGTCAGCGTGGATATCAATAGAGCCCTGTTTAACGATCACGTTTTCTGTAAATGTGGCAGTGTTCCCAGTCATGTCAAGGGATTGCTTAGCAGAATCAATAGAAATTGGTTTCTGGGTGTCATCTTTCAGTGCCAGAGCCGGAAGACTGACTGTAAAAATGGCACTGGCAATAAGAGCATTACGGATTCTGTTGTTCATGTTGGATTTCATAGTAGGTGTTAACCTTTTCAATCAGTTCAGCGGTTTTGTTCCGCAGATTGCCACGCATTTTCATACCGACGGATTTCAATCCTACGCCAATCAGTGTGACCTGATCGTCGGATGAAACATCCTGAGTGACCAGATTGACGATAGCATTCTCTGTGGTAATACGCTGTAATTGTGCCGTATCAGTCAGGCTGTCAACCTGCACATCTCCGTAAAGATAGAGCATTCTGTCGTTGGTCAGTTTGGCTTTGTTCGCACGAACTGTCCATGTAGCAATGGCGTTTGAGTCATATGTCGTTAATACCGGCTTGGTAAACCAGGTAATTTTTGACTCAGCATAATTCTGGACATCATCTGCGACCAGTTTATACGTCAGCTTACCCGTAGGATCATAAACAAAAGTTATGGTTTCCTGACTTTGATATGTTGGCTGATTGTTATCTGTAGCAGAAGATGAGTTAGTCTCGTCTGAATCAGATAAGCTCCAGCCAATTAACGCCAGGGTGATTAACGCCAGTATTATAGCCAGCCAGGATTTGATTTTATCCATTCTCGTTTCGCTTCAACCTACTATATTGATAATCCTTTGGCCTCTTCCAGCTTATTCTGAGCGAAAAGCACCAAATCACAAAGTTCTCTTACCGCGCCGCGTCCCCCTGCAATCTGGGTGACATAATGCGCTTTTGGTAGTAGCAATGGATGTGCATCTGCCACAGCGACAGATAAGCCCACTTGTTCCATGACCGGCCAGTCAATCAGGTCATCACCGATGTAAGCAACCTGTTCTGGTTTTAGCCCCAGTTTATCTAACAGTTCTCTATACGCCAAAACCTTATCACTTTGTCCTTGGTAAAGATGTGTAATGCCCAGGGTGTTTGCTCGATCTTCCAGCAATTTTGCCTTACGGCCGGTAATAATAGCGACTTCGATTCCTGAAGTAATTAGGCAGCGAATTCCGTAACCATCACGAACGTTAAACGTTTTCAATTCTTCACCGTTATTGCCCATATATATCAGGCCATCAGACATCACACCGTCAACATCGCAAATCAGCAGACGGATTCTACCGGCTTTTTCAATAATGTCTTTATTAACTGGACCATAACAGGTATCCAGATAAACTAATTGGCTCATTAAGACGTTCTCTCAGGTTAAACTACGCCAGCTTGTAGCAGGTCATGCATATGTAATACACCAAGTAATTTATTTTCCTCGGTAACCAGTAAGGAAGTGATATGGTGTGACTGCATTAAGTTCAATGCATCAACGGCAAGGGCATTTGGTTTGATACGGATACCGCCAGCTGTCATAACAGCTGAAATTTTGACATTGTACAAATCAAGTCCCATATCAAACACTCGCCGCAAGTCACCATCAGTAAAAATACCATCAATATACATATTTTCGTCGCAAATGACGGTCATACCCAATTTTTGGCGGGTGATTTCGACGAGGGCTTCACGTAAAGAGGCATCACGATTCACTCTTGGGATATCATCGCCTGTATTCATTAAATCACTCACCAGCAGCAGAAGTTTGCGTCCAAGTGTGCCGCCTGGATGTGATAGTGCGAAGTCTTCAGCGGTAAAGCCGCGTGCCTGGAGCAATGCAACCGCTAAAGCATCACCCATAACCAATGTTGCAGTGGTGCTGGTTGTTGGCGCTAAACCTAATGGACAGGCTTCCAGCGGGACTTTGATACACAGGTGGATATCTGCGGCTTTTCCCATGTTGCTGTTGTAATTGTTAGTCATGCAAATAAGTGGAATTTTTTGGCGTTTCAATGCGGGGATCAGTGACAGAATTTCATTGGATTCACCCGAGTTTGAGATAGCTAAAACAATATCTTTAGGCGTAATCATACCGAGATCGCCGTGACTGGCTTCTCCCGGATGAACAAAAAAGGATGGCGTGCCGGTACTGGCGAAAGTTGCGGCAATTTTACACCCGATATGGCCGGATTTGCCCATCCCCATGACAATAACTTTACCTTCGCAGTTGAACATCAGTTCACAGGTGCGGGCAAAATCTTCATTGATATAGTGTTCAAGTTCTGCCAACCCATCACGTTCTATCTGTAATACTTTCTTACCCGCTTGCTGAAAATCAATCTTAGGCATTTCTTTTTCCTACTGATTTGTGTTTATTCAATACTGTAATTGAAAATAAACAGCACGATAAAATAAGCGATAAAGCAGCTTAATAACAGGACACCTTTAAATCGGTTTAACCGATGTTTACGACCCAGACAAAATGCAGCAAATATTGTGCTGGCTACCATCATGACCCAAAAATCACGGTGGAAAGATTGAGGTGAAATGGCTGCTGGTGAGAGTAATGCGGGAAGGCCCAAAACAATTGATATATTGAATATATTCGAACCTATAATATTCCCGAATGCAATATCATCTTCTCCTTTGAACGCGGCTGCAATAGCGGTTGCTAATTCTGGCAGGCTGGTACCGACCGCAAGCACAGTCAGTCCGATAACTAATTCACTAATATCATAAATGCGGGCAATAACCGTCGCATTATCAATAACCATGCGGGTTGCCATAGGTAAAATAATCAGCCCTAATAGTATCCAAAGCAGGGCAATGCGTTTATTGCCTTCCAACGGTAATTCAGAAACCTGCTCTTGTGTGTAAATATCAGCTTCGGCACGGCGTGGCAAAGCCGCCATTTTTATCATCAGTAATATATATACAATGGCAGAAACCAGTAATACTAACCCATCCATCCGGCTAAGATAGTTATCACTCATCAAATAACCACAGAAAGCGGTGATCAGCAGCATTAAAGGCAGTTCTTGCCGCAACATATCTGATTTTACTTCCAGAGGGCGAATAAATGCAGCAGCACCGGTGATCAACAGCAGATTGGTAATGTTGGAACCAATAACATTACCAACAGCCATATCAGGTTGACTATCTAGCATGGTAGTAACTGAAACCATTAATTCGGGCAAAGAAGTTCCGATGCCGACAATGGTAATGCCAATAATAAAGGGAGGCAGCCCCAGAGTACGGGCAAAAATGGCAGCGCCATATACTAATCTATCGGAACCATATACCAGTAAAATCAACCCAGTAATTAAGAGTAAAAAGGTCAGAAGCATGAAGCATCCCTTGTAAGGTATATTCCGAATTTAATATTAACGTTGGTTGATTTCTTAAACAAAAATTGTTTGTTCAGTTAGATGAGGTATATTCTGACGGCGACGGGTGGAAAAGTAAAATTTGTCACAACTTTAGTGGCGAAAACTCGCCAGTTTTTTTGTAGTATATGTGATTAATATGTGAACCAAATATAAAGCCAATTTATAAACCGTTAAGGGTTATCAATAATGAGTCAACAAACAGCAAATCTCATCGAGATCCGTGGTATGTATTTTACCCGTGGTAACCGTCCGATTTTTGCTGATATTAATCTGGCGGTGCCCAAGGGAAAAGTCACGGCAATTATGGGGCCTTCTGGCATAGGGAAAACAACACTATTACGGTTGATTGGCGGTCAATTGCGTCCTGAACGAGGAGAAATCTGGTTTGATGGCGATAATATTCCTGCTTTATCTCGTTCTCGTTTATATGCTGCCCGTAAGAAGATGAGTATGTTGTTTCAGTCCGGGGCATTATTCACTGATCTGAATGTTTTTGAGAACGTCGCTTTTCCGCTGCGTGAACATACCAATCTGCCTGAAGAAATTATACAGACGACGGTCATGATGAAATTGGAGGCTGTTGGGTTACGTGGTGCCGCGAATTTGATGCCTTCTGAACTTTCCGGTGGTATGGCAAGGCGTGCTGCTTTGGCACGCGCCATTGCACTTGATCCTGATCTGATTATGTTTGATGAGCCTTTTGTTGGTCAGGACCCGATTACGATGGGGGTTTTGGTGAAACTCATTGATGAACTGAATAAGGCGCTTGGTGTGACCTGTGTGGTTGTTTCCCACGATGTGCCGGAAGTTCTGAGCATTGCAGATTATGCTTATATTATGGCTGAACAACAGATTATTGCAGCGGGTACCGCTCAACAGTTGCAGTCTAATTCTGATCGGCGGGTACGGCAATTTCTTGATGGTATTGCTGATGGGCCGGTACCTTTCCGTTTCCCGGCCGGGGATTATAAAACTGAGTTATTAGGATAGTGGAATGTTGATGTTAACACAGGCGCTAGCGGCACTTGGCAGGCGGGCTATTGAGGCGTTCGCCTCTTTTGGCCGTGCCGGTTTTATGCTTTTTAGCGCGATAATTGGCAAGCCAGAACCTGCCAGACAATGGCCATTACTCCGACAACAGCTTTACAGCGTGGGTGTTCGGTCATTGTTGATTATCATGGTTTCAGGGTTGTTTATTGGCATGGTGCTCGGTTTACAGGGGTATCTGATACTGACAACATACAGCGCAGAAGCCAGTCTTGGCATGATGGTGGCGCTGTCTCTGTTACGTGAACTGGGGCCGGTTGTCACTGCACTATTGTTTGCTGGCCGTGCAGGATCAGCGCTAACCGCCGAAATAGGTTTGATGAAAGCCACGGAACAAATTTCCAGTCTGGAGATGATGGCGGTAGATCCATTACGGCGTGTGATAGCACCCCGTTTCTGGGCTGGGTTTATCAGTATGCCGTTATTATCCTTGATTTTTGTGGCGGTAGGTATTTGGGGCGGTGCGGTGGTTGGTGTTGATTGGAAAGGGATCGACAGCGGTTTTTTCTGGTCTGCAATGCAGTCTGCTATAGAGTGGCAGAAAGATTTACTTAACTGTTTTATTAAAAGTGTCGTTTTCGCCATTACCGTGACTTGGATTGCTTTATTTAATGGTTATGATGCGATCCCCACCTCAGAAGGGATCAGCCGGGCAACGACCAGAACGGTAGTTCATGCGTCGTTAGCCGTTTTAGGTTTGGATTTTGTGCTGACAGCACTCATGTTTGGGAATTAAGTCAATGCAAAGCAAGAAAATTGAAGTTTGGGTTGGGTTTTTTGTCTTAATTGCACTGGCTGCAATCGTCTTTTTATGCTTGAAAGTGGCAGATATTAAATCGGTCGGTAACCAACCGACTTATCGTTTGTACGCAACTTTTGACAATATCGGCGGTCTTAAAGTGCGTTCACCGGTAAAAATTGGTGGAGTGGTGATTGGTCGTGTTGCAACTATCTCTCTGGATGAAAAAACTTATACACCGCAGGTGGCACTGGATATCGTGAAGCAATATGACCGCATCCCGGATACCAGCTCTCTTTCCATCCGTACTTCTGGTCTATTGGGTGAACAATATATTTCCCTGAATATGGGGTTTGAAGATCCAGATATGGGAACCAATATCCTGAAAGAGGGGGACCGTGTGCAGGATACTAAATCAGCAATGGTACTTGAGGATCTGATTGGTCAATTCTTGTATAAGGGGGGCGATAACTCCCAGAGTAGAGCAGAACATACTCCAGCACCAACCCGCAATTGAATATCATTGAGAGGAATCAATTATGTTGAAGAGATTATTAATGGTGGCGCTGTTGGTGGTTGCGCCATTAGCTAGCGCAGTTGATCAGACGAACCCTTACAAGTTGATGCAGGATGCGGCAGAAAAGACGTTTACCCGCTTGAAGAATAGTCAGTCACAGATTCGACAAAATCCAGATTATTTGCGCCAGGTGGTGAAAGAAGAATTACTGCCTTATGTACATATCAAATATGCTGGGGCATTAGTTCTGGGGAGCTACTATAAAGATTCGACGCCAGCACAACGCGAGGCTTATTTTACCGCATTTGAATCTTACCTTGAGCAGGTTTATGGGCAGGCTCTGGCAATGTATCACGATCAAACTTATCAGATTGATCCTGAAAAACCATTGGGAGACAACAATATCGTTGCGATTCGTGTCACTATCATTGATTCGAATGGTCGCCCGCCAGTTCGCCTTGATTTTCAGTGGCGTAAAAACAGTAAAACTGGCTACTGGCAGGCATACGATATGATTGCTGAAGGCGTCAGTATGATTACAACTAAGCAGAGTGAATGGGCTTCTATCTTACGTCAACAAGGTATTGATGGTTTGACTAAGCAACTTGAAATCAGCGCTCGTCAGCCAATTACGCTGGAAGAGAAAAAGTGAGATGAGTGAGTGTTTGAGTTGGGAAAAAGTAGAGCAAACATTGATCCTCAAAGGTATTTTGGATCGTGACATTTTGCTGCCTCTCTGGCAGCAAAAAGAAAAATTACTGGCCGGTATCAACGGCGTCAATGTGTCACAGCTTGAGCATGTGGATTCTACCGGGTTGGCTCTTTTAGTCCGTTTTAAACATCATATGCAAAAGGAAGGGGTTAAATTGCTCTTTTCCGGCGTCAGTGAACGGCTTAGTACCTTGATTACACTTTACGATCTGCAAGAAATTATCATTGATAGCTAGCCGATAATCTTATAATTATCTGTATAATCAGCGCCCTTGTAAGCAGAAATGTTACAAGGGCGTTTTCATAGTTTAAGAATAAGTCGGATTCTATTAGGATGGACGACGGTCTATTATTTCTAACTACATACAGAATTGAGCAATTATGGATACTAATGAGATTAAACACGTGCTGATGGATAAATTAGCACTGGATGAAGTCATCGTTAACGGAGATGGCAGCCATTTCCAGGTTATTGTGGTTGGTGAAATGTTTGCCGGCATGAGCCGGGTAAAACAGCAGCAAGCCGTTTATGCGCCTTTGATGGAATACATTGCTGACAATCGTATTCATGCTCTGTCAATTAAAGCCTATACACCGGATGATTGGAAACGGGATCGTAAGCTCAACGGTTTTTAATGCTGTTTGCCTCGCCGCGAACAGCAAATTATATTAAGAGAGTCATCACAGATGGATAAATTTCGTGTGAAGGGACCAACTCGTCTGTCGGGTGAGGTTTCTATTTCCGGGGCAAAAAATGCTGCACTGCCAATCCTGTTCGCCGCGTTGTTGGCTGAAGAGCCTGTTGAATTGCAAAATGTTCCAGAACTGAAAGATATTGATACTACTATCAAATTATTGAATTGCCTTGGGACCAAAATTGAACGTAATGGTTCTGTCTTTGTGGATGCCAGCAGTGTGAATCAATATTGCGCGCCTTACGATCTGGTAAAAACGATGCGTGCCTCCATTTGGGCGTTAGGCCCTTTGGTCGCGCGTTTTGGTCAGGGGCAAGTTTCTTTGCCTGGTGGCTGTGCTATCGGCGCACGTCCGGTTGATCTGCATATCAGTGGCCTGGAACAGCTAGGTGCTGAAATTGTTCTGGAAGAGGGCTACGTTAAAGCTTCCGTTAATGGTCGTCTGAAAGGGGCTTGCATTGTGATGGATAAAGTCAGTGTCGGGGCGACAGTCACGATTATGACGGCGGCAACATTGGCTGAAGGGACAACGGTTATTGAGAATGCGGCACGCGAACCTGAAATTGAAGATACTGCCAATTTTCTCAATACCTTGGGGGCAAAAATTACAGGGGCAGGTACTGATCATATCATCATTGAAGGCGTAGAACGTCTTGGTGGTGGTGTATACCGGGTATTACCTGATCGTATTGAGACAGGTACATTTCTAATTGCGGCTGCGATATCCGGTGGTAAGGTTGTTTGCCGTTATGCTCAGCCTGATACGTTGGATGCAGTATTGGCTAAATTGCGTGAGGCGGGTGCTGATATTGAAATTGGTAAAGACTGGATAAGCCTTGATATGCACGGTAAACGACCTAAGGCTGTGACATTACGTACTGCTCCACATCCCGGTTTCCCGACAGATATGCAAGCCCAGTTCAGCTTGCTGAATTTGGTTGCGGAAGGGGTTGGTATGATCACCGAAACTATTTTCGAAAACCGGTTCATGCATATCCCTGAATTAATTCGTATGGGGGCTCATGCAGAAATTGAAAGTAACACAGTACTTTGTCATGGCGTTAAGAAGCTGTCAGGTGCTCAGGTAATGGCGACTGATTTACGCGCATCTGCGAGTCTGGTTCTGGCGGGTTGTGTTGCGGAAGGGGTGACGGTTGTTGACCGTATCTATCATATTGACCGCGGTTATGAGCATATCGAAGATAAACTGCGCGGGCTTGGTGCGGATATTGAACGAGTGAAATAAGTGGAAAAGTGATTTTGTTTCTTTATTTGGAAACAGGAAGCCGCGTAATTTAGCAAACCAGGTTGATGATGGGTAGAGAAGTAAAGTGTATCCGTAGGGTGCATTGGCTCAAGCCGATAAAAAATATTTATGTGCTATTGCGATCTACCCATCATTATGGCTGTGATTGAAAGATTTTTACTGAGTAATTAATCTCAGCTCTGCTTAAGAACAGAGATTTCAGAAGCACGTAGATTCAGACTCGATCTTATCGCTTGGAATGTAAATGTGCCGCTTCTATGCGTTTCGTGCATTGACTCACGCATTTTTATGCCGATAACGTATCAACAGTAAGTTTGTCGGACATTTGTTCAAGTTCACTCTGGCTCAGCCCGGTAATTTTCATCACCGTTTCACGGTCGATACTCATACTTCGGTGACTGTTCTGACAGTCACCGTAAAATCCTCTTTTAACATGAATCGTTGAATGCTGATTAAGAACTCTCAGCACGAGTTAGTGGCGTATTTGCTCAAGTTCGTTTTGGCTCAACCCAGTAGTTTTCATTATCGTTTCACGGTCGATGCCAATATCCATCATCGCACTCGCGACTTTCAGGACCCCCTGTTTTTCGCCTTTATACAATCCTTCTTGGAGTCCTTCCTGACGTCCTTCCTGACGCCCTTTCTGCTCCAGTTTCTGCGCTATTGTCATCAGTACCTCCTCATACCTCGGGGACTGTTCTGACAGTCACCGTAAAATCCTCTTTTAACATGAATCGTTGAATGCTGATTAAGAACTCGCAATACGAGTTAGTGGCGTATTTGCTCAAGTTCGTTCTGGCTCAACCCAGTGGTTTTCATTATCGTTTCACGGTCGATACCAATATCCATCATCGCACTCGCGACTTTCAGGACCCCCTGTTTTTCGCCTTTATGTAATCCTTCTTGGAGTCCTTCCTTGCGTGCTTTCTGCTCCAGTTTCTGCGCTATTGTCATCAGTACCTCCTCATACCTCGGGGACTGTTCTGCCAGTCGCCGGATAAAACCCTCTGGATCGGCGGTATCTCCCACCTGTAATAAGTAGTTTAACATGCTTTTTAGCTGTTCATCCGTATAGTAATCATACGTCAGCAGCATAACCAGTTCTTGCAGTAACTCCGCCATATCACGCTGCCGGATATGCTTTTGCACCATTTCCAGTAGCGCAACCCGTTTATGCGTCAGGATCTTATCATCCGGGATTACCGTCACATCTACCAGCGGGAATGCACCAGAATAGATTTCCTTCGCCAGGGCCGGATCATCGAAGCAGTCGAGCCAACGGGTACTCCACGGATACGGCTGTATTTTCCCGTGATAGAACAACACCGGAATGACCAGCGGCAATTTTTCATGTCCCTGTTCCAGATGCCGCTGCATTGCGGAAATACTGTATCGTATCAGCCGGAATGCCATCATCTTGTCCGGGGAACTCTGATGCTCAATCACGCAATATACGTATCCGTCACCCTGCGCTGTTTTTAGCGAATACAGGATATCAGAATAATGCGCACGCAAACTGTCTTCAATAAACGACCCTGATTCCAACCGCAGTGTATCCAGATCACAAACTGCCCGTAATGTCGCAGGCAAATGTATCGCCAAAAAGTCTCTGGCGGTATCAATATGACTTAAAAACTGTTTAAAAACAGCGTCATGTGGCGTTGGTGTATTTTTTCTCTTCATCGGTGAATGGTAGCATACTTTCTTTTATATTGAAGGAATATTAAGCAAAAAACCGAGCGGACTGAAATGTCTTGAATTTCCTTCTTAAGCGAAATTCAGGTTAATTACTATTCATCAAATTCTGCAATCGTCACTTGCAGTGACAGCATTTTTCCATTACGCAATAAAGTCACAGGAACAACGCTGCCGGGGCGTATTTCAGCCACTTGATCCATTGTTTCAGCCGCAGAAATAGCAGGTTTGTTATTTACACTGATAATGATATCACCGACCTTAATACCGGCTATTTGAGCGGGTCCATTTGGGGTAACCTGGAATACCCGTAGCCCCTGAATTTGATTAATATTGCCGTTATAAGAGCGAATATGTGGAAGCTCCTGTGATGCTATGCCGATAAAGCCCCGAATAACCCGTCCATCACGAATAAGTTTTTGCATAATTTTTGTGGCGAGTTCAGTAGGAATAGCAAAACCCAACCCTTCTGGTGTTTCACCGTTTTCACTTTTATCAAATGATAATGTGTTGATACCCACCAGTTCACCAAGTGTATTAATCAACGCACCACCAGAGTTACCTTGATTAATGGAAGCATCTGTCTGGAGAAAGTTTTGGCGTCGGGTAGGGCTTAATCCAACGCGACCGGTAGCACTAATAATCCCTTGGGTAATAGTTTGACCTAAATTGTAAGGGTTACCAATGGCAAGAACGATATCTCCCACATGGGCCACTCTATCTGGATTAATAGTAATGACAGGCAGATTCTCGGCATCAATTTTCAGGACGGCAAGATCTGTTGAACTATCAGAGCCGATAACCAGGGCTTCATAAAAATGACCATTTTGCAGTGCGACAATAATTTGTCCTGCATTGTTGATGACGTGTTTATTAGTGAGAATAAAACCCTTATCACTCATGATGACGCCGGAACCGAGGGTATGGTTTTCTCTGCCTTCATGAGAAAAACTACCCATGTTGCTGCTATAGACGTTAACCACTGCGGGTGCTGCTTTGCGGACACCTTGATTGAAGCTGAATGGAACTTCATCATGACTGTTGCTGAACATTGCAGATACCAGCCCGTTAGGGCGCAGTGATGGAACGATAATCAGCAAAATGACAGCGACAAGTAATCCCAAAAAAGCAGAACGCAGTAACTTGGCAAACATGGATATTATTCAGTGTGAGTTAATGAATAACTGTAGGATAACATACGAAATTAACAAACACAGCATTACGCTGTATCTCAGATTGCTGACTTTAGCACCCCGACTATCGCTGCTGAGTTTTTAGTAAGGTAAGATTAGATACGCTTTATTTGAAAGTGATAAAACAGCAGTTGAGAAAAGCCATTGTTTTGTCTGTCAGCGTGGTTTTAAAATCTGAAAAAATGGCAAGCGTATCATGAAAAAAACAGATGAAAACTTTAATCATTAAAGGTAAAAATAATTGATTAAGGATTTTTAAATTGGGTAAAAAACCTGATGTTATATTGATATTGGAAGAGAAAACATTAGGAGAAATAGGTTTTAATTTTATTAATAAGGTGATAAAGTTAAACGAGAATATG
>NZ_JBHFKW010000041.1:0-39897 GCF_042879395.1 Photorhabdus sp. RM322S | reverse complement strand
TATACAGCCCACATGGGTAACCACATCATCATAAAAGCCAGGGCAACCATACTGGCATAATTTCGCTCAAGTTTGTCGTATCTTGTTGCTATTGCTCGAAAATGTTTAATTCTGGCAAAGGCATTTTCAACCAGATGCCGATACTGATATAAGTGCCTGTCAATGCTTTGGTCACTTTGGCGGCTGTTTTTCCGGTAAGGGATCACGCTTGTTGCTCCACCCTTTCGGATAAAGTCTCTGAACTTTTCACTGTCGTATCCCTTGTCGGCAATGACATACTCTGACGGAGGTGACTGCATAATCAGACTCTCGGCATGAACAATGTCGTTTTCTTGACCGCCTGAAAGTTCAAAGTGGACAGGAAGTCCATAACTGTCTACCACCAAATGGATTTTGGTTGAACGTCCCCCTCGACTCTGGCCTATTGATGTATCTTCCCCTGAAGCTGCGCCGGCACTGTGCTGATGCGCCCGGATTATACTGCCATCAATGAACAACCATTCTGAATCAGTGTGATGAGATAACCATTTGAATAATAACTGCAAAATACCTTTCTTTGACCACAGATTAAAACGACAGAATACCGTATTCCATTGACCGAAATCGGCAGGGATATCCCGCCAGGGGCAGCCCGTTCTCATTCGATAGAGAATGCCTTCCAGCGTCATACGGTGTCCTGCTTTGTTATAGACACGGCCACTGTGTCGCATCAATGAGGATAGCGTATTCCATACTTCATCTGTTAACATAGTTCTTGGCATGATGGTGAGGTAGAGTCGTTTTTTGGCGAAAGCAATTATACCCCATCATCATGCTGTTCCGTAATTCCTCTCAAAACGTCAACAGCCCCTAGGTTATTTCCAATATATTTGGAATCTTACATGGTAAATACACATAAAAATCGAGGTTATATGAATCAAGCCACTAAGATTCCAGATATATAGAGGGGTATTTGACAAATTCCATATATAGGTTAGCCTAATGACATAACTAGATTCCAGTACTGGAATAATCAGTTTTAAATTCCAGATAGATAGTTATGTGGATAGAAATTGGATAGGAATTGGGAGGGTTTTGAGGTGAGGCTACCAACGGAGCGATGGTTAGATCTGCTAGATCCTAAGCTCGAAGAAGAACGATCTGAGATAACGGAGGATCTGCTAGAGGCAGAAGGACGAGAGTTTGTTTCAGAGGTACGGAGCAAGCTGGATCACGCCTTAGCAGTTCTTGCTGTCGAAGCGCAGCAAGAAGCTGACATGTACTGGAACGCGCACAAATCAGCGCGTGAAGAAGCGTCAGAAGACGAACAAGGCCGCGTCGGAACACGGGTGCGGATTCTCGGCGTATCACTCGTAGCTGAGTGGTATCGCAACAGATTTGTCGAACAGGTTCCAGGTCAAAAGAAAAGGGTTCTATCGACACATATCAAAAAGGGTCGCGGCCACGCCTATAGCATGTCGCACTTCAAGAAAGAGCCAGCATGGGCACAAGAACTGATCCAGCAAGTAGAAACAAGGTATGCCGCGTTAAGACAACGTGCTACCGCTTTAGCCAAAATTCGCCGGGCGCTTAACGAGTACGAGCGTCTGCTAAACAAAACACATAGCGGCGAGGTGTGACAACATGACAGCATCTGTAGCGGCCACTGAACTGGCGAAGCTGAGCAAATGTGAAGCGATGATCAAGAAAAGCGCCAGCCATCCTCGCCCTGCACCAGCAAAGCGCCCACAATCGCCCCAAGGGACAGATAACACCCTTCGGGGTTTCGGGGTGAGTTCGCCCATTTCCGGTATGAAGCGGCAGCCCTGCGCTTCATGAGCAGCACTGCGGGGGCTAGGCGTCGCATCTACCAGTTAGTGTTTGCAGCAACGGTAGCAGCGGGAGTATTGACACTGCTGGCAGCATGGACCACCAGCTAGAAAGTATCGACGGAACAATCATGAGCAAGAGAACCAAAGACAAAGACCTGGAGAAACTCGACGTAATCAAAGACTCACCACAAATGAACCTGTTTGAGATCATTGAATCTCCGGCCAAGAAAGACGACTACTCCAACACCATCGAAATTTACGATGCGCTGCCTAAGTACATTTGGGACCAGAAGCGAGAACACGAAGATCTGTCCAACGCTGTAGTGACGCGACAATGCACCATCAGAGGTCAGCAGTTCACAGTGAAGTTGAAACCGGCCATCATCGAAAAAGATGACGGGAGAACCGTGCTGATCTACGCGGGACAGCGAGAGGAAATCCTTGAGGACGCGCTACGCAAGCTCGCGGTGAACGGCAAAGGCCATATCATCGAGGGCAAAGCTGGCGTTATGTTCACTCTGTACGAGCTCCAGAAAGAACTGTCGAAAATGTGCCACGGTTACAACCTGAACGAGATAAAAGAAGCGATTCAAGTCTGTCGCGGCGCAACACTCGAATGTATCAGTGATGACGGTGAAGCCTTCATTAGCTCCAGCTTCTTCCCGATGGTGGGATTGACCACCAGAGGTGAGTTTCGCAAGAAAGGCGGTAACGCCAAGTGCTACGTACAGTTCAATCCGCTGGTCAACGAATCGATCATGAACCTGTCGTTTCGTCTGTACAACTACAAGATCGGAATGCAGATCCGCTCCCCTCTCGCCCGGTACATCTACAAGCGAATGAGCCATTACTGGACTCAAGCTTCACCAGAGTCACCTTACACGCCTTCACTCATTAGCTTCCTGACCCAGAGCCCTCGTGAGTTGAGCCCACGAATGCCAGAGAACGTCAGAGCAATGAAGTTCGCTCTGGAAGCTCTCATCAAACAAGAGGTCATAAGCGATTACGATGCGAACCAGATCAAGGATGGCCGCAGAATCATCGACGTGCGGTACGTCATCAGGCCTCATGAGAACTTCGTGAAACAGGTGATGGCATCCAATAAGCGCAAACAGCAAACGGAACTCCGAGCTATAAAACAAGGGCAGATAGACCATCATATCAATGATAAGACACAGCGCAAGTGAAGAACAGAAGTGCGTCAGCGCCTTTTTTTACCTACCGAAAGAACATAAGTAATGACGCTGACAGCAGAGTCTCTGTATATGGGGTCGCTGCACGGTTCGATCTCGCTGAATCCCAAATGTAGCAGAGGCTGAGGCACTATATGTGGGTCATTGTACGGTAACTACATTGTGTCGGACAAACGCACAAGACAGGCCAAATACGAGTGGGATTTTGCTTGCCAAGGCAGAAATAGTTGATCGTAATATATTAATAATTAATTGTTTATTATATGTAAATCTGCACGATATGAGCTTTGATATATGGGTACGTTGGCACGGAAGTTGATAATGGGCAATCTTGTATGTGGGAATCCTGCACGGTTGACGAAGAAGGACAAAGGTTGACAGATCAGGACAAACCTAGAAAGAATGACTCTAACAACAAAAAGTGGCTAAACGTTATCCACATTTCCTGTGGATAAATGGGGTATTAGTATATTGGAGCGCTGCACGATTACATGTGGGTTTTCTGCACGGATCAAAAAACGACCAATTTTAATATATGGGAACATTGCACGATAGGAGCATCATATATGGGTCTATTGCACGTTTGCGATCGCGTATATGGGGATGCTGCACGGATGCCAGATCGCCTATATGGGAACACTGCACGAATGCTCTGTTTTTAAAACATTTTGTGGAAAAAAGGTGGATACGTGTGGATAACAGTGAATAAGATCAAAGGCTATATGGGAGCACTGCACGGAAACCTATGGGTTTGTTGCACGTAACTATATGGGTTCGCTGCACGTAATAAATACTAAAAAACTAACTATGTCAAAAACTTGCTGATGTTTTTAGCTCACATAACCTGTTTTTAACCGCTTTTACCCTTTATTCAAAGATCTAAAGATCCTTATGATCACCGAATAAAAAATAATCAGATTTGTTTTTTAGAAAGAAGTCTCCTATGCGAGACCAAACACGACGAATATCACCAGTAAATCAAGCACCGACAGCACAAAGTAGCCAGACTCGTACATCAACTGTTTTGATCAACGAAGCGATACTGATCGATCTTCCCACGATCCAGGAATTTGAAATCCATAGAAACCAAACACGGACAAGAGCTTGGTACCACGGAAATTGTCAAGTAGTTGAAGATAGGCCGATCAACCGTTCATAAAGTGCTGGCATAAGCGCCTTGACTGCATCTCATTTGAGATACATAATATGGTTGTGAATAACAATCGGAGAACAGATCATGGCTCACACTTCAATGCTACATGTTCGGGTCGATGATGAACTGAAGACTGATGCGACAGAAAAACTCGCCAGCTTTGGCCTAACAATATCAGATGCCGTCCGCATTCTGTTAACTCGCATAACCAAAGAGGGTGGATTACCCGTTGGACTGACGGTAGATCCGGAAGCACATGATGCTTGGTTCCGAGACAAAGTAAAAGAGGCTTTGGCGGACACACAACCCACTGTATCACATAAGCAGGTAATGGATGAGGCTCAAGCTTTGATCGACAGGAAACGTCACCGTGCCTGAATTGGAATGGCTGGAACTGGCACGTGCCGACCTACTGGCGATAGTGGATTATATATCAGACGATAATCCGGATGCGGCACAACGCGTAAAGGATGATATTGAGGCTAAGGCTGAAAAACTGCCAAATTTCCCGAAAATAGGTCGCCCTGGACGAGTCGAAGGAACCAGGGAATTGGTTGCCTGGGCGAATTATATCCTTGTATACGAGGAGACCCCCTTTATCATCCGAATACTACGCGTGTTACATGCTGCACAGCAGTGGCCCCCGTCCTAATCGAATTCCACTCACGGAGTATATTTTGGGTAATGACCAGATAACTGCGATAACCGCTAACTTTTTTGGCAGGTGATTTCTCTATAGAAACTTATGGTTTTGAAGCCTTCTAGCTGGGCAAAACAGTAGGTTTCTGCGCATTAGCTCTTAGCGTACATTTTAGTTCCGTTGGACTTCAACCCCCATCCACTGAAACGCAACTAATGACCCGAAACCACAGAGACAAGAGCATGTTCCCTCAGGACAGACTCACTCAATAGGCCATACTGCATACCCCATACCCCACAATGCGAGCCTGCCTATGGCAAACCCCAAGCCAACGCTAAGCACTCGCACCATGACCACTTTCAATGTGACTGGAGCCATGATTCGATGGCGCTCAATCACCTCTCACACTTTCTTCTCGGCGCTCGCCAGTGATGAAAAGGATCTTCTTTCCCTTGAAGCGATCTTGATTGTTGAGCGCTCTGCGGCCCACATCAATCTTCAATGCCGATGAGCACCACCTTGTTTGCAGTGACGGGGACTGCTGGAGAAACCGAAGGAGTTGCTAAGCTTGGAGCGATTGTGGTCTCTAGGCAGCACCAGAAGCCTATCAGGCGTTTCTACGCGATGGGGGTGGCTAGATTCTCCTTGAGCATTTCGCCCTCAAGCTGACGGCAGTAATCACGCATAAAGGCTCAATCCATCAACGAACTACCTTCCCGACCGTCAACGTCATGGTGCCAGAACTCCACCTTCGACTTGTCAACTCCCATGTCCACCAGCCGCAGGTATGCAGCGATAGAATCTTTGCCTCTAGAAAGGCAAACAATGATGTGATCGTACAAATCAAGGTCTACATCCGGAGCAGAGAAGTACGTTGTTCTGTGGTTACAACGCTGACTAGAGGATATATCGGTAAGAACCGACTCCAGGGATGGCAACACCACCTGGTCATCGAACAGATCTCCTTGGCTTTCTCGTCTCAACATAAGTCGCTCTTTTTTCTTTACTGAGTTGTTTTTATAATTTACAGTTTTATAAAATGATTCTGTAAAAGATAAAGTTTTCAGATCGACTAATCACTCAGGAGAACTTGAGAAACACCAAAAAGCAATCTAAAGGTGGTTTTTCGGTGAGGTGCGTTCAGGGATAGCCCGTCGCGATTGGTTGAAGATCATCAGGAAGTGGTTTTTTGGTGGGGTTACGGTTTGCGGGGTGAGTATGTGGGAACGTTGCACGGTTAAAGGGGGCCGCACATGAAAACGATAAAGCGGTTCATCGTATGGGTGAATTATGGTCTTGAGGGCTGGAGCATTTTTGGGTCGAGCGATAACTGGGATGAAGCGGTATCCATCCGTTCAGAAGCGATAGAAGAATGCAACATTGATGAGGATGACATCATCTTGGCAGAGAACAAAAACGAGCTGGTGGTGAAACCTGCGGCCAAGCAGATGACTGAGTGGCACCGGGAACTGGAAGCAGCTGTCCTTATGACCCTGGATGACTGCCAAATGGAATGTGATGGCATGACATGGGCAGTAAGCCACCTGCTGAATGAAGCTGGTGTTCCGCACGACTGCATGTACGGCTTTGTGCGAAACGAAAAAACCAAAGACATTGTAACCCCTCATTTCTGGGTTGTCCTTGATGATGGGTGGCTGGTGGATCTGAGGCTTCGCATGTGGCTTGGAGATCACGACAGCATTCCTCATGGTGTGTTTCATCCCGAGAACGAGCCCGGCTTCTTCTATAAGGGAGACTCAGTTCAGAACCACAATCAGAACCACAAAGAGATGAGATTGGGGAAGGCTGTCCTAGACATCATGACCGACGGAAAACTTTCACATGTGAAAGTTCCAGAACGACAAAACGGAGAGTAATAGCGTGGAATTTGATTACGATAAGTCAGTGTCGAACGCACACCTTGAGGCAGCAGGCTGGGGTATAGATGCCTTTAATCACTCCAGTCCATTCGAGAGCCATGTCATCTACGTGCGTGACTACCGCAACGATCATGTTCGCCTGTTCACTATCAAGCAGACCGATTTCGACACGATAAAGCTGCCTCTGCACCTTACCTCCGACATGCTGGCTTCGGTGGTCGCTGAGTTCGTATCGAAAGCGGCAAAGGGGAAGTTGAACACCAAGGAGTCTGACACGTTGGCTATGCCAAATCAACCGAAACCTACCGGAGCTGGCGGAGGGTATCAGGGGCAACAGAACGACTGCACATGATCATCAACATCTACGCGGGCATAGCTCGGGCTACTGAGACAGTGCTGACTGCCCAAGAGGTGTTGGTCTTCTCGTCGCAGGTCAAGAGAATGGATGTGTCCAATCATCCTGAGTGGTTTAAAGGCCGGAGGTAGTCATGAAGGCAGTTCTCTGGATATTCGTCCTGATCATCGCCCCTTTCGTCATTGCGAAAGGGGACCAGTGGCGCAAACGCGGCATTGGAGACACTTGGGAGTGGTGGAAATCAGAGAACATGCCTCATGAGCTGCGCTCAGCCACTCTGTTTCTGTCCGAACAGGACATATCAACCACCCTGCTGGTGCCAATGCACGGAAGGGTTGACCAGGTGTACCAAACCCAAAAGGGGGTATTAATCCCCTTGGACACCAAGCTACGCCAGATAAACCACATCTATGAGTCGGACATCATTCAGCTCTCGGTTTATCGGGTAATTCTGTTACACAAGTACAAGGCACCCGTTGCCAAGTACGGCTATGTCCGAACCGTTGTAGAGACAGCGGACGGGGATAGAGTCCGTTACATCAAGACAAATCTTCTCAGCGAAAAAGAAGTGGTCAAGCTGTGGCACCTCTACAAATCCCTTCGCTCTGGTCAGGTGAAGTCCACCTGTACCTGTGGCGGAAAGTTTCACATGTGAAAGTTTTTGGGATGAAAACATGGTTGCCCGAATTGGGCAGTTAGGCGGGGTTGCATTTTTGAAAAGTCCTGTACGCTGGTTGGTATAGGAGGTGAATCGTGGCCCAGCTTAAACACAACCGCTTCGTCATGTTGAGGTCCCTGGTGGTAACTGTCGTAGCCGCTGCCAACGGGTTGAGCTTTCTCACCCTAATTACCGGTGGAATGGCTTTTCTCCAAATCATGGCTTGGAAGCAACAAGATACAGTCCGAAGCCGTTTCAAGGCTGCGAAGGATGCGTTTGAAACGTTGAACATCATTGCGTTCGACAAGCACTGGGTAGGTTCAACCGCGACGGTCGCCAAGGTATCGAGCATGCTCACCCCGCCCGAACGACTGGATAAGCCCTGGGCGGTGCAAGTTCTGGCAGTAGCCAAAGGCGGGACATGGTTCGCAGTGGACCTGCAAGTGACCGGTACTGACAAGGTTCAGATGCTCAGCCTCCACCAGCTTAGTGAAAAGGCTGCAAAGACCATGCTGGCCTTTGACCTTGAAGTGTATGAGAGATTTTTCGGAAAACCTGAAGTTGCATGAGGACAATGTGATGGAAAAAGTCAAAAACGTAGATGCTGTGGAGTTCACGGCAGCAGATAAAAAGGCGATGACCCATGCGGCATATGCCCAGTGTTTCTTCATTCTGGCCCAAGTGCTGGCGTTCCCCTCCCTGGGGGTGGCTGGCGCTATGGTTGCAGCTCTGTGCGGCATGATGCCGTGGCTGACCAAGTTCGCCAAAGAAGCTCCGTCGAAAGCCTTTGGCATGGTGATGGCTTCACTCTGTCTGGCACCTGTTTACGGGAAACTCTGTGAGCTCGTGATCCACGCGATTCAGGGAGCTTGAGCTTATGGGGGTAGTACGAGCTCCCTATCTCTTAGCTGAACTTAAAGAACGCGGGTGTGCTGATGACCCTGCTCTGGCTGAGGTCATGCAGCCCGGATGCCGGATTGGAGAGGAAGACCTGCGAGCGTTGGCCGCCAAGTTAGGGATTGATGTGTCCGATCTGGCACCAGCGCCAGAGAACGCGGCCAACACCCGGTTCAAAGCAAAGCTGAGAGGAGGTTTGGCTTCCTTTCTTTTTGAGTACGACGGGTGTTTCCGACATGCCGAAGGCTCCAGCCACGCAGAGATGCTGGGTATCGAGCAAGAAGACGATATTGGTTTTCCGAGTAGAGCTGCTGATGCCATGCTCTTGGAAAAGACACTCTACTAGGTGATAGCACGGGCCAAGTACATGCTGAGCAAGATCAACAGCAAGTTTGTCAGGTCAGAACAAGCAATCGAGTTCCGGGAGCAACTTGCACCTGGGATCTTCAAACCCGGTTACAGAGGCTTCCGGTTCAAGGAAGCAGCCGCAGGTGATTTACCTACCGTCATGATTGACGGTAGGAAATTTAATTGCGTTGCCAGCATAGCCAGGGCACACGGCCTTGACCCGGTTACGGTGCGTAGGCGAATCGCGGACACCGGTAAGGCCGCAGACAAACTCATCAATGATGAGTGGAAGCTCATCCTCGCCAAGAAAAAAGGCAAAGGCAAACCCTTCACTTACCTGGACAGGACCTACAGCAACATTGCTCAGTTCTGTCGTGAGCATCAGCTCAACACCAACCTTGTTTACCAGAAAGTCAAAGACCGGGCTGATAGCGCTGATGAAGAGTTCTGGGGGCAGATTATCGAAACATGCAAAAGGAAAGACTAATGGCAGAAAGCAAAGAGATCCCCTGGGAGAAAGAACTCATCGAGAAGTACATGTTCACCCTTCACAAAGAGCAGGTAAAAGACCGCCGCTGGCGGACTATGTTGCGTGTACTCCGTGCCTCGGGCTTCGTGCTTCTCATGATCGGCTTCATCATCCTAGCGTCTAATCCAGGTGGGATGCCTTGGCAAAGTGCCAAAGCGGGAGTCCCTCACACAGCCTACATCAATATCCGTGGTGAAATTGCGGCTGGCACACTGGCGGATGCTGATCACCTTATCCCGTCCATCCAGGCAGCATTCGATAACCCGAACTCCCAGGCTGTCGTGCTTCGTATAAACAGCCCCGGTGGTAGCCCAGTTCAGGCTGGGCGGATTTATGAAGAGGTGAAAGCTCAGCGAGCTCTTCACCCAGAGAAAAAGGTCTACGCCATCATTGATGACATCGGGGCGTCTGGCGGTTACTACATCGCTTCTGCTGCCGATGAAATCTACGCTGACCGCGCCAGCCTGGTCGGTTCTATTGGCGTTATCAGCTCCGGGTTCGGATTCACGGGCTTGATGGATAAGCTCGGCATCGAGCGTCGAGCCATCACTTCCGGAGAGCACAAAGCACTTCTCGATCCTTTCTCCCCTCTCACCTCTGACATGAAGAAGTTCTGGGAAGGTGTCCTATCGAAAACCCATCAACAGTTCATCGAACGAGTGAAGGACGGTCGTGGGGACCGACTGAAAGACTACCAAGAAGTGTTCTCTGGATTACTCTGGAACGGTGAGCAGGCCAAAGAGATTGGCCTCATTGATGGTCTGGGTAGCCTGAACTCCGTGGCACGAGACGTGATCCACCAGACCAATTTGGTGGACTACACACCAACCGAAGACATCATCCAGCGACTGACCCAACGTGCGAAGCTCGAAGCCAGTTCCTTCGTGCAAGAACTCAGCGCTGTGAAAGTTTACTGATAGGAGCAGTTTGACATGACAGAACAAAGCACCAAATCACTACGCCTCGGGGTTATCACCGCCGTTTTTTTTGGCGTTGTAGGAACCGGCTTGGGAATTTACCAGTTCGTGAAAGGGAAGGATCTGACGCAAGAGATCGCCAGTGTGAAGTCCACCGTGAATGAAGTGAAGGATGCGGAAGGCGTCACCTTCAAGAGCAAGGCCGAGTTTGAGGCGGCTGTGGCCGCAAGCATCAACAAGTTTGTCGCGCAGAAACAACAAGCAGACATCGATCAGAAGTATGCCCAGTTCGAGGCAGCGCCAGAGAAGGTCGAGGATGGTAAGCACATCTATGGGGAACTAGGGGCTCGCTTCACGTTGGTTGAGTTCTCTGATCTGGAGTGTCCATTCTGCAAGCAGTTCCACGATACACCGAAGCAGATCGTGGATGCCAGTAAAGGTAATGTGAACTGGCAGTGGAAGCACATGCCCCTCGATTTCCATAACCCGGCTGCTCACAAAGAGGCTCTGGCCGCTGAATGTATTGCGGAGCAGAAAGGCAACCGTGGCTTCTGGGTATTCGTGAACGATGTATTCCACCACTCGCAGGGTAATGGCCGGGGGGTTGCCGACTTAGCCTCCTTGGTTACGGGGGTTGGAGCTGATCTCGATACGTTCCGGGAGTGCCTCTCCTCTGGAAAGTACGAAGACAAGGTTGAAGCTGACATCCAGAAAGCCAAGAGCTATGGCGTCAACGGTACTCCGGCCACCTTTGTGGTGGACAACCATACCGGCAAGAGCCAGCTCCTCGGTGGTCAACAACCGGCACAAGCCATCATGGCGGTGATGCGAAAAATGATGATTGAGTTGCAACAAGACAACTCAGCTAACCAATAAAACTTTCACATGTGAAAGTTTGGGGGTGAAACTGGATGGAACAAGAGATTCAAAGTTACTTGTCTGACGACCGGCAATATCAGGATCGGATTGTCGCTGCTCTCAGTCAGGTTGAAGAAAAAGGAGCTGAGTACGAAGAGCTCTGTCAGCAGCGCGCTCAGTTGGGCTCTGACAAAAAATCAGAACGTTCTGGCAGTTTCGCCAGGACATCGCCGTTATACGGTCTGCACTGAAAGGTCATAACAGCGATTTGCGGTATTTGCGTCGGGAGAGGGAAAAGCTCAAGCATGATGGTACGGGCGGCGATGGCCGTTCTGTTGTTGTTTTTGGTTTCTGCCTCTGGTCTCGCCGCGCAGGAGCCAGCGATAACTCAGGTAGGGCTGCGTCCATTCTTAATATCTCGGTTTACCAAATGAATAGCTGGTGGACAGAGACATTTAACAAGCACTAGGTAGAAGCGGCCATGTCTGAGCCGGGGGCTATTTTTTCAAAGCTGCTCGATGGCAGAGGCCCATTTGTTAAGCAGGAAGGATGATTGTGAGAAGTGTTTTTGTATGGTCGAAGGCCGGGGCATTACTGGCTTTCTTGTTTATCAATATTGCTGGTGCTGTCAACAGGGTTTATTGGGTAAACAGCGAAGGTTTGAGCCAAGGGTCAATGTCATCCACTTGGATTGAAGAAAAGTTTGGAGTTCAAAGTCCATACAGATCAGACAATCCAGTTCCGCTGCTCTTGTTTTCGGAGCGCGGAGGGGCATGATGAGTAATCAGTTAGAGCTTTTTCATGTCCAGGAAGCGTATGTGAGAGCTGACAAGCCGCTATCCAACGAAGAGCTTTACGACTCGGTGGCCGAGCTGGCGGGAATTCCTAAAAGTGCTCTGGACGAACAAAGTGAAATCGGGAAAGCGAAGGTCAAACGGAGCAAGCTGAAAAGACAGATCCGCTGGTATCAACAAACACTCAAGTCGATGAACCTTCTCAAGAAGGTTGACGGCGAGCGGGGTGTCTGGGAGCTATCAAGCAAAACCAAGAAGGGCCTGCATGAGGCTCTTGGTGGAGTTCGACTTGTTGCCTATTCAACGAATCTGGGGCTGGCGGTGTGGTCAAACAACAAGAGCTTCTTCTCTGACCTCGATGAGCCGGTCCATCTGTGTGTAACATCGCCGCCGTTCCCGCTCCGGATACAGCGTGGCTATGGGAATGTTGATGAAGCCAAATGAGTGGATTTCATCACTCAGGCGCTCGAACCCATAGTTAAGAATCTGGTGCCTGGTGGGAGCGTCGTCCTGAATGTCAGTAATGACATCTTCGAGGTCAAGAGTCCCTCAAGGTCTCTCTACGTTGAGAGGATGGTGCTGGCACTACATGACCGGCTCGGATTGTCCCTCATGGATAGATGGCCGTGGATCAACCTGTCCAAGCCACCAAGTCCAACTCACTGGGCCTGTGTGAACCGTTATCAGTTGTGCGCCGGCTGGGAACCTGTGTACTGGTTCACTAACGACCCTGATAGGGTGCGTTCAGACAACATAAGGGTCTTGATCCCTCACACTGAGAAGCATCAAAAGCTGATGGCTCAAGGGGGTGACAGCAGGGTGATGAGTTATGGTGATGGAGCCTACCGGCTGAGAGGGAACGCATTCTCTAACGTCACGGAAGGACGGATACCGAAAAACGTCATTCAGCGCGGCCACCGCTGTGCGGATACGTTGGAGCTTCGGAGAATCGCTAAAGAGCTGGGATTGCCACCACACCCAGCAATGTTTCCAACAGACATACCTGAGATGGCGATCCGCTTCCTAACGAAAGAAGGGGACCTGGTTGTCGATCCGTTCAGTGGGTCAAATAAGAGCGGGTTGGCCGCACAAAGGAATAACCGGCGCTGGATCGCCTGTGACATCATTCTGGAGTACATCCGCACCCAAGCGGAGATGTTCACCGGCTTTGATGGTTTTTGGATGAACCCTGCCATAGCGACCGTGGGCGGAGGAGCTTTGAACTAAGAGAATACCTATGAGTTTAAATTCTATAGCAACAGTCTTGCGCCATCTGGCGATTATGTTTGTCCTCTCAGTGCTGCTCGTGGCCGGATATATCTACTATGCCGGTAAACAGCATCAGCAGGCAGCAATCAATTTCTGGGGGGATCAATACCAGCCTGATGCTATCTCGACAAAAATTGATTGGGGTTTTATCGGTAACTGGGTTATTCCACGCGGAGGGCCAATCATCTCTCCGGGATGTTGGCGAATGGGCTTGGGGCAGCTCAGCAATTGCGCTGACAGCACAAACCTTGTGAATATGCGGCCTTTATGGCCGTTTTTTTGTTTCAAGTTTGTTTTAACTGAACCATAATTAGATGTTGAAGTATCATTTTATGAACGCTACAATCTTTCACATGTGAAAGTTTGGGGGTGGTCTGAATCACCTGCGAGAAACCAAAATAGAGGTGGGTATGGCAAAAGTAATCAGCTTCGCCAACCAGAAAGGCGGAGTGGGTAAGAGTACCCTCTGTATCCAGCAGGCCTTTTATCTGGCACTACAGAAGAAAAAGAAAGTGCTGGTCTTGGATATGGATGGTCAGGGGAATACATCCTCTCGATTGGCCCCCAGACGAGAGCTGGAGGATGGCGATTATGAGCCTGTCCTCACTGGAACCAAAACCGCAGAGCTGTTCGCTTACGAGCTAGACGGCATTGAGGTCATGCGCTGTCCATGCGGAGCAGACCTCATTCACACTCCGAAGAACGACCCGGATTTGTTTGAAATGGAGGCTGTACCTCTCGATCAGGCTATGAATCCGGCTCGCCATTTGGCTGACCTTTTTGAGAACTATGATTATGTGCTGATCGATTGTCCTCCTAGCCTCGGCAGAAAGCTGGTGGCCGCATTGGTTATGTCTACCCATGTGGCATGTCCGGTGAAGCTTTCTGGCTTTGCTGTGGACGGAGTAGAAGGCCTCCTGAATACGATTATTGGTGTGCGCGAGGCGTACAACCAAGACCTAGAGATTCTGGGCATTGTGATCAACGATATGGACCGTTCTGTCAATCATGACAGGGCCCTTAAGTCCCTGGAGAACACAGTTCCAGATCTTCTGTTTGAAAACAAGATTATGCACCGTCCTCCGCTCGATACCGCGACCACAGATGGCATTCCTGTCTGGGAACTGCGCTATGGGCACGTTGCGGCCAAAGAGGTTGAAGCGGTGTTGGAAGAACTTTTAGAAAAGGTGGGCTAAGCGATGGCACTAAATAATTTAAAAGGCCTGTCCGAACTTGCTAAAGCCGCCAAGGGCAAGAAAGGCAAAGAAGTTCTTACTGTACCTGTTGACGATGTGGTATCCAAAGTCCAGGTTCGTAAGCGCTTTCGTAACATTGAAGAGCTGGCGGCAACCCTGCTTACCGAAGGGCAGCAATCCCCAATCATTGTGTTCCCGAAAAACGAAGAGGGTAAGTTCGTCATCCAGAAAGGGGAGCGTCGTTGGAGAGCGTGTAAACATGCCGGCATTGAAACCATTGACTTGGTTATCAATGATAAGGTGAAAAATGACCTGGACGAGACAGCTGGTGAGCTGATCGAGAACATCCAGCGTGATGACCTGACGCCGATTGAAATTGCCGAAGCGCTGAATAAGTTCATCGAGGATGGCTGGAAGCAAAAAGACATTGCTGATCGCCTCGGGAAGAACATCACTTTCATCTCCACGCATTTATCATTGCTCAAGTTGCCTGACTGCGTGCGCGAGTTGTACGATAATGAAGTATGTTCTGATACAGAAACCCTGAATAATCTTCGTCTTCTGTTCGATCTGAACGAAGAAAGATGCCGCACCGTTTGTGCCGTGGCTATGTCTGACGGGATCACCCGTAAGCAAAGCCGTGAGCTCTTGAACGACGCTAAGCGTATTAAAGAGGAAATGGAAAAAGTCCCTCTGACTGGTTCTGGTTCCAGCCAGCGCGAGGAACCTGGTGTTGGAAACAGTGATAACCAAACCCAGAACTCAGGTGGGAATGGTGCGTCAGAGCAAGTTGGGGAGCAAGACACTGACCAGACGAAGCTGGCAGAGAACTGCGATCCCGATGGGCAGAATAATCATGACAACGACTTTTCGCGTGATGAAGAGGAAGAGTATAAGGCTCCTAGCCAGCAGCAAAATAACAACAGCAAAGCCGAAGGCAATGAGGGTGGGGATGCGCTTCCGCCTCTGCTAAAGAACAAGGAATGGAAGAACGTCCGTGCCGACAGTTTGATTTTTGCTGTTAACATTAATCTGGATGGTGAGATCAAACGCGGTGTCATCATGATGGATCGTGTTGCTCTTGTCCCGTCTACTGTCTGGGTTAAGACGCTCGACAATGAAGGCAAGGAGAAGCATGTTCATGTGCCTGTGTCAGGAATTGAACTCTTGAGTGTCGAAGGCTAACAAAGGAGGCCCTATCAAAAAGGTTGGGCCTGTCAATAACAGGTGTATATGAAGATCTCACAGGACATGAAAAGAAAATTTGCTTTGGTGAATGCCCTGTCTAAAACGGAGAAGCCAAGTCTCCAGGACCTTCACAAGGCAACACTGATTCCTGAATCAACTATCAAGAGACAGTTGTCTGCTCTGCGTGATGAGTTTGGAATGAACATCTTGTTTGTCAGGGAGTCAACCGGAGAACGGGGTGCAACTGGCTATTACATGCTTACGAACTGGGGGATCTTAGACAGGTCTTCGTTCTTGAATAGGTACGGAAAGCTATAAGTTGTCGCAGAGCTGCTTATGAAAATAAAACCTGCCCAAGGCAGTTTTTCATGCAGCCACGGTTGCCGTTACAGCGTGTTTCTCTGCATAGTAAGCAACGTCTTTGGTTGTCTGCTTAGGGTATCTATACCGACGATGCTCAGTTTTTTAGAAGTGGTGTCGCGTGACTCAAAATAGTGAAAGAGCTGGAGTATACAGCTCCTCACCATCAATGGGGCTATGTCCACTAGGTAAGTTATTGTACTTCTGATGACATTTGATGACATAAGCGCTCCAGTTTGTTCTGACGAAACATTTAAGAGGTAAAAGTAAAGAACCTCACCGAAGCGAGGTTCTTTACTTTTTAGTTGTCTTAGTGCCGGAGCAAAGACGCCTTGATGAACTCCGGACAGTTAGACATTTCTCGGTTAATGAAGTCTCGACGTTTTGCTAGAGGCCATTTCATGAAGGTCACGAGCGGGATGTACTTTTTCGTGTTAGTATTGTCTTGCAGCATAAATAAAGTTCCTTAATTACTTGATTGTGTTGTAAGGGCTGCAACGAAGGTAGAAGAGCGGTGCGGCCCTTAATTATGATTATTACAGCATCATAAAATAATATCAATATATATTAATATGATCTTATGAAATACAAAACTTTCGCATATGAAAATATATTTCTCTGAATCAACTACTCAATCATCTATCCAAATAACTTGTAGAACTACCCAAAATAGGCGGTTAGCCGTCCTGTATAAAGTAAATGTTAGTGGGATATTTATAAGCTAGGGCTACAGGTAGTGGCTGTAGCGACAATTTCCATCAGTTCCCTAAAGATTCTGAATTGACTATCGGGATATACGGTTGTTGCAGCCAAAAGAAAATTATCAGTCATGTAAGCATGGGTGACACTGAGTTTATTGAGCAAATTTCAGAGAAAATAGATGGAAAATAAAAACATAAATATTGAAACTGTAAAAAGGGGACATGCAATGCACATAATCAACAGAGTTATTTTTATGATGATATTTAGTATGTTATTAAGTCCTCCTCTCTGGGCGAAAACCCTATTTTTAGGAGACTCTCTCACACCGATCATCAGCCAAGCTTATCAACGCCTCAGTGATCAATCGGTTGAAGCCGAATACCAGGTTGGTTCAGGTTTACATAGCCAACGTCGATTTGATTGGTTTGAACACATTGCTAAACTCGATTTGACACCATATAGCGAGATAGTGATTGTGATGGGTACAAACGATCTAATTGAGCCAAAAGATATAGCTCCTTATGCGCGTAAGGTTTGGCAATTTATTCATGCGATACGTAAAAATAATTCACAGGCTAGAATTATTTGGGTATCCCCAATTCCACTGCAAAATTCTATAAAAAATGAAAAATTGGCTAACACTTCTTTTGCGTTACATCACGCATTAAACTATATGGGGATACCGTATGTTGACTTGCAACGCCCAGATAGGCTGGGAAGACAATTTAGTTTTACTCATAAAACGCAGGCTCATCGATTACGTACTGAAGATGGCATTCATTTGACTTCTGCTGGTGGCATTTATGTTGCACAGATATTGGCAATCAAAATGAATCTTATAATCGAAGGCTTTCACATGTGAAAGTCTCTTCCTCAGCACAAGTCACCCAGTTACCTCTCAAAATAATTGTTGAATTGCCCAAAATGGGCGTTTTGGCGTCCTGTAGAATGAGGTATTGACTACACCGAACCGTGCACTCAAAGCCGATGCTGAGTGGAACGACAAGGGTAACTATGCGCCGTCAGGACAAGAGTTAATGTGCGCTGTGCCGCTACCTATCTGATGAGACGAGGTGAGTAAGATGAATAAATTGTATCGTGTCGCGGTCAGTGAACAAGAATTTAATATCATCAAAAATAATAAAAATAGATGTATTGGTGTTGCAGATACTGGTGAGGAAGGAGTTAATAAAAACTTTTTAGAGAGAGTAAGCAGCTTTTTTATTTTTAAATATATTGGAATTGAAAATCTCTTTGATGATCAATGCTTGCCCACTGATGTCTGTAAAGGTGATTTTATTTTGCTTTCTATGGTCAAAGAAACGGGGTGTGTTGATATTTCCTGTCAACGAATGACAATCAAAATTGATGAGGTTCATCAGTTCCGAAACAATGAGATCAATATTTATCTTTATGAATATTCATTCTTAGAACCCTCTTATTTTTTCCAGTGAAGGGTTTGTGAGTGAACCGATTGATCGCAATAGAAGAGACACAGCCACGTGGGAAGTCCTTTGATGAGTTCTGCCATAGTAACGAACATCTCCGGCGCGTTGACCGAATGGTGCAAGGCTGAAAAAATGCTTCCAATCGTCTCCCCTTCCATAGTGACCGAACAACCAGTGTATCGGAACTGGGTAAACTTTTGTCAAAATTGATGGAAAAAAAATGAGAGAGACAGTTGAACAGATTTCACATTGGTCGTACTGGTGGCGACGATACCAATGCTGTGCACAACAATGTCATTATCATCGCCAGTATGGTTATAAAGAAATTAATATTGTAGTGCTAGAATGAATGCTGAAATAGACAAGGGTGTATCCTCTGTCATTTCAGAAAGTCAGATTTCTTAAATGGCAGGGTACCCTTACAGTCAGGGTACGCAGTGCAACCCCAGAATTTTGATGTGCGTTTTTTGCTAGGAGCTTTTCCTTTTCTGAGCCGCATCGCGATACCGCAATCTGGACAATCCTCTGCCGTGATACGCTTATCGGGTTTGCCACAGTTATCAGGGACGGTCTTCTTACAAGCCTCGTTTTGACAACCCCAGAAGAAGCCGTGTTTCCCTTTGATCCGGTGCATCTTTCCGCCACAGTTGAAGCATTCGTGTGAGGGGGATTTCGCACCTTCAAAGGCTTTTGCCATCGCACCACCTTCTTTGGTCAGGGCCGGCGCAGCCACTTTGAGCTGTTCAACCATCTGGCAAATCCAAGTGGAGATTTGCTTTATGAAGACAGACATGTTGCCGAAGCTAGTGGCAACCTTTTCCAACTCCTGTTCCCAGGCCGCAGTCATGCCTGGCGACTTGATCGCTGGTGGAAGCACAGCGATCAAGGCGTGAGCCTTATCGGTAGCGAGCAACACGCTTTTCTGTCTCTTGAAGTAGCCTTTATCGACAGCTCCTTGGATAATACCTGCGCGTGTTGCTGGCGTTCCCAAACCGGCAGTGTCTTTGAGAATCTGCTTGAACTTCTCCTCAGTCACAAACCGGGCAATGTTCTCCATCACGGCAAGTAATGTCGCTTCGGTGAAATGTGGCGGTGGCCGCATCATCTTGTTTGCCAGCTCTGCACCATTGAGCAATGCAGGTTCTCCCTGGCTAACTCTGGGGAGCTTCTCTTGCTCAACCGGCGCATCGGTATCTTCACCCTCGTCTTTGGGGCTACTTTCACTGTCAGAAGCAAACAAAACCTTCCAGCCTTGTTTGGCCGGAGTCTTACCAGAGGCAGCAAAGAGGTGACGCCCACACTGCACCTCAATGGAGGTTTTGGTGAACTCGAATTCGCTGTAGAACTGCGCGATGTAGAAACGGCGGATAGCGTCGTAGAGATTGAACTCGATCTCAGACATGGCGCTGATGTTTGTTCTGGCTGGTGTTGGAATGATCGCGTGGTGCGCGGTCACTTTAGAGTCATTGAAGACTCTGGCCTTACGATGGTGGTCTGCGCCAGCCACCAGCCCGGATACGTTCTGATCGGACAAAATAAGCGCCTGGAGGCTCTCCGGAATGTCTTCCTTTTGGCTCTCGGGTAAGTAGCGACTGTCGGTGCGAGAGTAGGTTGTTGCTTTGTGCGTTTCGTACAGAGCTTGAGCTGCATCCAGTACCTGCTGAGCGGTATATTCCCATCGTTTACTTGCGTATTGTTGCAGCGAAGTCAGATCGAAGGGGAGGGGGGCAGACTCTTTGCCGGGGTTCGTCTCTGCTTTGCTGATAACAGCATTGGCACCGTTGACTTGGGAGGCCACCTGCTCGGCATAGGCCTTATTGATACATCGGCCTTGCTCGTCACTGCACTCCTCTGGTGGTATCCACTGTGCGAAAAACTGACCATTCTGCACGGATACCTTCACGCCCAGTGTCCAGTAAGGGGAGGGAGTGAAACCCGCGATCTCACGGTCTCGTTGACACACGAGGGCGACGGTAGGGGTGATTACCCGGCCAACGTGAAGGGTGTGGTTGAAACCTACGTCTCGGGCCAGCACGGTATAGAGTCGGCTCACGTTCATTCCCACCAACCAGTCAGCTCGTTGCCTTGCCAGCGCAGCGTAGTAGAGCGAGACTGTTTCGTTGCCGTCCTTTATGTTGTTCAGCGCTTTCTTGATGCTTGACTCATCGAGAGCTGTCAAGCAAACCCGACGAATGGGGCCAGAATAGCAGAACCGATCCAGAAGTGACCGGGCGATGGCTTTCCCTTCGCGGTCGTAGTCGTTAGATATGTAGATGGTGCTGGCCTTTTTAACCAAGCCTTCAACGATTTTGTACTGCTTGAACGCACTCTTGCGAATGTTGTACCGCCAGGAGTCAGGAGCAATGGGAAGCATCTCCAGTGACCATGACTTGTATCGTTCGTCATAGTCGTCCGGCATATACAATTCCAGAAGGTGGCCGAAGGCCCACGTAATAACCCTGTTTTCTCCATCGTGGAGAAATCCATCACCCCTTTGGGAGGCTCTCATTAGCCAGCCAATTCTTTGGCCTGAGAGGGCTTTTCGCAGATATAAAGGTCCATTAAGCAGCCCCATTCATCTTTGATTCCAGATTCGTCAGCTCAGTCCAGTTTTGTGCCAGACCTTTTACCTCGGGGTAGTTTCTGGAGAGGTTTTCGAGGACTCCATAAATGACATAGGCCGCTTCGCGGGAATTATCCCTCGAACCAGCCTCCTGGAGCATGATTGATAAAGCATCGTAGAGCTCAGCCTTTCGACCGGGCTCTGTGTGGTTTCTTATCAGAGCTTTGCATGGGTTCACCACTGAATAGGGACGCACGGATTCGCGCACAATACGGCGGTCTGAGTCGGTTACGGCCTGACTGGTGCAAAAGTGCGTCCAGGCATTCAGGTAATCTTGATAGGTATGGGTGGGCGGTATGCAGCCAGTTACAACATCTTTGGGGATGTTTGTAGCGTCCTCAGCCTCAATAAAGCTCCAATCGTGCTCGTCCATGCCTTTGCCACCATCGCAATAGCGTTCCCAGCGTGACAACTCGTACAGCGAGTAGCTTTTGCCTTTGTTCATAGACTTGAAGGTGTTGATGGCTTCATTCACATCCCCTTGCTGCTTGATTCCAACCAAAGTTTTGTCTGCATCAGCGGAACCATCTTTGACCTTGTTCATCGTTGCGCTGACATTACCGTCTCCCAGCACATGGATATAACTAGGTTGGCGCAATGCCGTCCCCCCGCGGCCCATGTTGTCCCATGCCAGAGACAGTTCCCGGTTAACTCGGGCCGGTTTGTCATTCTCGGCAGTGGCGACTTGGGGCTGAGGTTTTTGCTCGGTGGCGTTTGAGGCACATCCGGCCAGAATTGCCACTCCCAGAATTGCTATCAGTTGTCTCATCGTGTCGTTCCTCATCAAAAATTGTCGATGAGCCCATTCTAAAAGGGGGGAGATGGAAAGCTGGATTCTCAAACTGCCCAAATTGGACAGATAGGCGTGTGTGCGATCTAAAGGTGTTTTGAGAGCATGTAGCGACGAAAAATACGATAGGAATATGGTCAACCTACATGCTGAGAGCCCTGAACAAGTTATTTGGTGGGCGAAGCGGAGTGATCGAGACCGCGCCAATCGCCAGAGTGCTGCCGCTTAAAGACGTGGAAGATGAAGAAATTCCTCGATACCCGCCTTTTGCCAAGGGCCTGCCAGTGGCCCCACTAGACAAGATACTGGCAACCCAAGCTGAACTGATTGAGAAAGTGCGGAACTCTCTCGGTTTCACTGTGGACGACTTCAACCGGCTCGTTTTGCCGGTGATCCAGCGCTATGCCGCGTTTGTTCACCTGTTGCCAGCTTCCGAATCCCATCATCACCGTGGAGCTGGTGGCTTGTTCCGGCATGGACTTGAAGTGGCCTTTTGGGCGGCTCAGGCTTCGGAGTCGGTTATCTTCTCCATTGAGGGGACGCCTCGGGAACGCCGCGATAATGAGCCTCGTTGGCGACTTGCTAGTTGTTTCTCCGGGCTCCTGCATGATGTGGGCAAACCGCTTTCAGATGTGTCCATTACGGACAAAGATGGGTCGATCACATGGAATCCGTACTCAGAGTCACTTCATGACTGGGCACACCGTCACGAAATAGACCGTTATTTTATCCGATGGCGCGATAAGCGATACAAACGACACGAGAAATTCTCGCTGCTGGCGGTGGATCGAATCATTCCGGCGGAGACACGGGAGTTCCTGTCTAAGTCTGGACCTTCCATCATGGAGGCGATGCTTGAAGCTATCTCGGGAACCAGCGTCAATCAGCCTGTTACTAAGCTGATGCTTCGTGCTGACCAAGAGAGTGTCTCAAGGGATCTTCGCCAAAGCCGTCTCGATGTGGACGAGTTCTCTTACGGGGTGCCTGTCGAGCGGTACGTGTTCGATGCTATCCGTCGCCTGGTGAAAACTGGGAAATGGAAGGTCAATGAGCCTGGCGCGAAAGTTTGGCACCTTAACCAAGGCGTTTTCATTGCATGGAAACAACTTGGGGATCTCTACGACCTGATCAGCCACGACAAGATCCCCGGCATTCCACGAGACCCTGATACGCTGGCCGACATTCTCATCGAGCGCGGTTTTGCTGTCCCAAATACGGTGCAGGAGAAAGGCGAGCGAGCGTACTACCGCTACTGGGAAGTGCTGCCGATGATGCTCCAGAAAGCAGCTGGCTCCGTGAAGATTCTGATGCTCCGCCTCGAATCGAACGACTTGGTGTTTACCACGGAGCCTCCAGCGGCAGTTGCAGCTGAAGTAGTTGGCGACGTTGAGGACGCTGAGATTGAGTTCGTTGATCCTGATGAGGGCGATGATGACCAAGAGGAGGATGAAGCTGCTCTTAACGATGATATGTTGGCCGTAGAGCGGGAAGCCGAGAAAGCTCTAGCCGGTCTTGGTTTCGGTGATGCGATGGAGATGCTGAAAAGCACCTCACCGGAAACCGACGAGAAGCCTGCCCAAGGTGGTAAAGCTGAAACAACAGCCGCGCCTAAAGCAGAATCAAGCAAGAAGGGCAAGGCCAAACTCAAGAAAGACACAGAAGAACAAACTCAGAAACCTGAGGAAAAAGAAGATTTGTCCCCTCAGGACATCGCCAAAAATGCGCCACCATTGGCGAATGACAACCCACTGCAAGCCCTCAAGGATGTTGGTAGTGGTCTGGGGGACATTGATTTCCCATTTGACGCATTTAACGCATCTGCGGACACAAACAGCACTGACGCAACAGCCTCTGAAAACCCAGATGCAACAGCACTTGAACAGCCGAGCGAACAGCTGAAACCGGACTTCGTTCCACAAGAACAAAACTCCCTGCAGGGCGATGACTTCCCAATGTTTGGTGGTTCAGACGAGCCCCCATCCTGGGCGATTGAGCCGCTACCCATGCTGACTGACGCGCCAGAACAAACAACCCCCACACCAGAGGTGTCACATATGGACAAACTTAATCAGCAGGAAAAGGACGCAAAGACGTTGCTGGCTGAAATGTTGGCAGGGTACGGGGATGCCTCCGCGCTGCTTGAGCAGGCGATCATGCCTGTTCTGGAAGGGAACACGATGCTGGGTGAGGTTCTATGCCTGATGAAAGGGCAGGCAGTCATCTTGTACCCAGAAGGTGCTCGGTCATTGGGTGCTCCGTCAGAGGTCCTCTCGAAGCTATCCCATGCCAACGCGATTGTCCCTGACCCGATTATGCCTGGTCGCAAAGTTCGTGATTTCAGCGGCGTGAAAGCAATTGTGCTGGCGGAACAGCTTTCAGATGCAGTCGTTGCGGCCATTAAGGATGCAGAAGCATCAATGGGTGGATACCAAGACGCTTTTGAGTTGGTTTCTCCTCTTGGTGCGGATGCAGGTAAGAGCAAGACTGTTCCGAAACAACAGGGGCAGCAGGGCCGGAAAAAACCACAACAACAGCAGAAGACTGACGTTAGTTCTGGGAAAGCTGCACCGGCACAAAAGGCGAAAGGCAAAGCCTCCCTGCAACCTCCGAAGGAGAAGAAAGCCGATGTCGCCGCTGTGGTTGAGGATCAGGAACGCAAGCCGGTTGAAGAAAAGCAGAACGTGGCTCGCCTTCCTAAACGAGAGGTTCAACCAACAGCTCCAGAACCCAAAGTCGGGCGTGAGAAGGAGCTGGGGCATGTCGAGGTGCGAGAAAGGGAAGAGCAAGAGGTGAGGGAGTTTGAGCCGCCTAAAGCGAAAATGAACCCGAAAGACATCAATGAGAAAGACTTCCTGCCATCTGGTGTCACCCCTCAGAAAGCGCTCCAGATGCTCAAAGATATGATCCAGACGCGCTCAGGCCGGTGGTTGGTCACACCCGTTCTGGAAGAGGACGGCTGCTTAGTCACCAGCGACAAAGCCTTCGACATGATTGCCGGGGAAAACATCGGCATCAGCAAGCACATCCTCTGCGGGATGCTGAGCCGGGCACAGAGACGCCCGTTGCTCAAGAAACGTCAGGGAAAATTGTATTTAGAGGTAGATGAAACATGACAATGAGTTATGACCCGCTCGCCTACGAGATGCCGTGGCGGCCCAACTATGAAAAAAATGCTGTGGCAGGCTGGCTCGCCGCCTCCGGTGCGGCTTTGGCCGTGGAGCAAGTCAGCACTATGCCTCCGGAGCCCTTTTATTGGATGACGGGGATCTGTGGCGTGATGGCAATGGCTCGTTTGCCCAAGGCTATTAAACTCCATTTGCTCCAAAAGCATTTGAAGGGCCGGGATCTGGAGTTCATCTCCATTGCTGAGCTCCAGAAGTACATCAAGGACACGCCGGAAGACATGTGGCTCGGTAGTGGGTTTCTGTGGGAAAACCGCCATGCCCAGCGCGTGTTTGAGATCCTGAAACGCGACTGGACCTCTATCGTTGGTAAGGAATCGACGGTCAAAAGGGTTGTTCGGAAGATACAGGGTAAGAAAAAGGAGCTGCCGATCGGTCAACTCTGGATTCACGGGGTTGAGCCAAAAGAAGAGAAACTGATGCAGCCTCTCAAGCACACGGAGGGACATTCTCTGATCGTCGGGACCACCGGCTCGGGCAAAACCCGTATGTTCGACATCCTGATTTCCCAGGCCATTCTGCGTGGGGAGGCCGTGATCATCATAGACCCGAAAGGGGATAAGGAGATGCGGGACAATGCCCGACGTGCCTGTGAGGCAATGGGGCAACCGGAAAGATTCGTCTCATTCCACCCGGCATTCCCGGAAGAGTCGGTGCGTATCGACCCTCTGCGGAACTTTACCCGCGTAACTGAAATCGCAAGTCGGTTGGCCGCGTTGATCCCATCCGAAGCAGGGGCCGACCCATTCAAGTCATTTGGCTGGCAAGCACTGAACAACATCGCTCAGGGTCTGGTTATAACTCATGACCGTCCTAACCTGACAAAGCTCCGTCGCTTCCTTGAAGGTGGCGCAGCTGGTCTAGTCATCAAAGCCGTGCAAGCCTATTCCGAACGAGTGATGCCTGACTGGGAGGCGGAAGCTACGGTTTACCTAGAGAAAGCCAAAAACGGTTCTCGTGAGAAGATCGCTTTCGCATTGATGAAGTTCTACTACGACATCATTCAGCCTGAACACCCTAACTCAGATCTTGAAGGTCTGCTGTCGATGTTCCAGCACGACCAAACCCACTTCTCCAAGATGGTGGCGAACCTTCTTCCAATCATGAACATGCTGACGTCCGGAGAGCTCGGGCCGCTGCTGTCACCTGACTCATCTGATCTGAGTGACGAGCGCCAAATCACTGACTCCGCGAAGATCATCAATAACGCCCAAGTGGCCTACCTGGGGCTCGACTCTCTGACCGATAACATGGTGGGTAGTGCTATGGGATCTATCTTCCTATCAGACCTGACTGCGGTTGCCGGTGACAGATACAACTATGGTGTCAACAACAGGCCTGTAAACATCTTTGTGGATGAAGCTGCGGAGGTGATCAACGACCCGTTCATCCAGCTTCTGAACAAAGGCCGTGGCGCGAAACTCCGTCTCTTCGTCGCAACCCAGACCTTTGCTGACTTCGCCGCTCGATTGGGCAGCAAAGACAAAGCGCTCCAGGTACTGGGGAACATCAACAACACTTTTGCTCTTCGCATTGTGGATGGGGAAACCCAGGAATACATTGCGGATAACCTGCCCAAGACTAGGCTCAAGTACGTCATGCGGACTCAGGGCCAGAATTCCGATGGCAAGGAACCCATTATGCACGGAGGCAACCAAGGCGAGCGTTTGATGGAGGAGGAGGCAGATCTGTTCCCTGCCCAGTTACTGGGGATGCTTCCGAACCTGGAATACATAGCCAAGATTTCAGGCGGAACAATCGTAAAAGGCCGCCTGCCCATATTGACCTAGTAAGAGCAGAGCTATGTGTGACAAGACGTATAGAGATTACGAGGTAGCCATCATGGTCGATGTGAACCCTTTCGACAGGGTTATGAATGAATTGAAAAGTCGTGGCCGCAAGAACGCTCATATCCTGAGCATCCTTCAATTCGACTGGCCTGCATCTGAGGTCATCATCGAGAAGCTGAGCTGCTACATCACAGACGGTATTAAGGCGAATCAAGAGCCGGTAATTTACCCGATCATTGAGGAGGCTCTCCATCGCTACAGCCAGCTCGTGTTTCATGAGCAGAGAGAAAAGTACGAAGACCCGGCCAGAATCGGGGCATTTCTGGAAACCCTTATCACTGAAACGTGCCGGGCGCTGGAAGTGCAAATAGTCGATAGCGGTGGTGATTCATGGTCTGTCGATTCAGGAGAACCGTTCTCCCTGTGGCTTTCCTCCCATCCAGGAGAATTATCTATTAACCCGCAACCCCATGAGGATGAAACCTCTTTGCGCGGCTTACTGTATGAGCTCATCACCTGTGAGAGCGTGAAAACTGTTTTAAGGAGAACCGACTATGAAGAAGCCGTGGTTACTGGTCGCATGGCTGCTGGTTATTGAGCTGCTGGCGATATTGCTACTGATCCCAGGTGACTGGACCGACAGAGCGATCAAAAGAGAGTCTGTGCTGGTGGAGCAGAGCCTTGGGACCGAAGCCAGAGACTGGATACAGGACAAAGCATCTACCTGGTTCCGGTCGAGCGTTATTGATTCAGGCTTCTATGAGGGCATGTACCAAACGCTGATCCCCTCAGAAGAGGAGCGCCAAAAGTCCAAAGGTATGCAGGACATGGGTAAGGGCTGGTTCGTGTGGGTCAAAGGTCGCATGGAAGCCTTTGTTAACGTTATTTACCAGTTCTACACCAGACTGGCGCTGTTGGCCGCGTGGGCTCCCTATATGCTCATCCTGTTTGTGCCTGCCGTGTATGACGGGATGATGACCTGGCGCATCAAACGGACCAACTTCGACTATGCAAGCCCGGTCCTGCATCGCTATAGCGTTCGCGGAACAATGTACCTGATGGCGGGGTTGTTCATCGCATTCTTCGTCCCTATAGCACTCGATCCGGTTGTCATTCCGCTGACAATGATGACGTGTTGCGTTCTGGTTGGCCTGACCTTCGGCAACCTCCAGAAACGAGTATAGGGTGGAGAGATGAGCTACTCGGTTTTCAACCAAGATGGGGTGCATCTATGCGACATCCCATTGAACGTTTACCAAATGTCGCGCCGCCAGTCGTTATCAGCGTTCTGGCTTTACTGGGCGCAGAGCGTGAATCTGGTGAAGGTGGTAGTTGCTTGCATCGGAAGAATGCTCTTTGTAATGCCGGTGATGTGGTTCTGGGTGCTAGTGGTGTGTCGCCTGGTAGATCCAGAACGCATCTCTGATGTGTCAGGGCTTTTTTCTCCAGACGTGATCGGGTGGGCCGTGTTTACACGCTCAGCTATGTACGGATACCACAACTTCTTCAAGCATCATATCTGCTCAAGAGTAAAGCAAGTAATACCAGAGCTACGAACAGTCACTGGGCCACTGTTTTTCTACCGAAACGAAATTGGAACGATATAGAGAGGAACCATGAACGTAACCAAGAAAATTCAATTACTGGCACTGGGGCTGTTTATGGCCGGTACAACCATCGCAGCACCAGAGGTGCTCAATGACGACGCAAAACTAAAGAACCTTGAGAAGGTGTGTCCTGATTGTGAGATGGTGGCAAAAGATGTACTCGACCTTCGGGTCCAGAATTGCCAGCTCAAAGATACATCAAGTGCGATGATGATAGGCACCATGCAAAATGATCCCATGTTTTCGTTTATGCTGGCGGTACACACGGCGGCTGGTACGGAAGCCTACAAAACAGTGGTAGGGGTCGCAGCCACCCATGTTGACTGTGAGAACCCGTTGAACTGGATCAAACTGACCCAGCAAGCAATTAAAGAAGGCAAGGTCTAATGAGTAAAAATGATTTCTTCTTTGGAGAGGTATATGAGGGGAGTGGTGGGGACACTCTACGACTGAGTGATATGGAGCCTTTGACCTGAAAAGTGTCATCAGAGTTTTTTACAGCACAACTGAATCGAATGCTGAAAGAGCATGGTGGCTGATTGACGATCAGCGATGAAACCTCTCACCCCAGCTTTTGGAGTTTCATTGACAAGGTTGCGACTGAACAGGTTGGTTTTGTGGAGATCTATGCCCGTCAAGACGTCAACGATAACGTTGAGGCAACACTGGCGTGTGACATCGTTTTGGTCAATGGCGTGATCACAGTTAAGCCGCACTGGTGTGCTTACAAAGACATCCGGGCTGATGAAGTGATTTCCACATTACTCGACTCGTACCTCTGCATTTGAAGGCTCTCCAGGATAAGGCCTACATCCTCTGGGATGATGGCAAAACTGAACCTCTACTGCAAAACGACTACCACCAAGCTGAGCTTGAGAAGGTGTTTAAGGTTTCCAAGTACCCATCAGCCATGACTTGGGGCGATACGACAGACCAGAAGGCCAACGAGTACAAGATAGACCTTGAGTGTGCTACGGATGTTGGCCGTCGTGGTGTTTCGTCAGAACAAGCATGGGATGCTTATCGAGAACTCCGACACAACAGGACGATGTGAAACAGGCGGCCATTGGCCGCTTCTGAACTTTCACATGTGAAAGTTTTTCTCCCTTCTTTTGCCGCTCCTCGAATAAACCTCCGCAAGGTGCCCAAAATGGGCCGTAACAGCACTGTGCCGACATTGCTCAATTAAGAGACGATTACTCCGTGATGACGACAAGTTATTTGGAGGGTCTATGTCCGCACAAACTCACATCAGAGAAAGCGAAAGTTCATCTGGCTCATTCGTCTCCTGGCAGTTCCTTGTCTGGCAGGTGATGTTCGCTATCGGTGTTGTTGCAGAGGTGAACCTGGAACACGCATTTAATTTTCTTGGTTAAGGGGAGAGGTCGTGAACGTTAATAAAGAGTTTTTTTGGTTTCTGATGAACGCGGTGCTGATGTGCATCTTCATCGTTCCCGTGGCGGTTGCGTTCTGGCTTTCGGCTTTTGCCGCAGGTTTTGATTGGGCTCAGTGGGTCAAGATTGCCTCCGAGGCGGTCAACGGAGCTGCAAACGATCCTGCCAAGGCTCTGGGCACTGTTCAGACCTACTGGGGCATTCTCAGCTTCTTCCTGCTGGCGGCGTACAGTTTCATGTTCCAGTTTAAAGCCAAAGCGAAGAAGGAGCAGGCCGCTCTGGCGAGTGTTCGCCCGGCCAATGAGGTTGGCGTTGTTACGTCGGAAAAAGACTCGGTGGTGGTTCCTCAAAATCAATAATCGATCCGGTAAACGTAAAAAGGGCGGTTCAGACCGCCTTTTTTTATTTGTCGCTGGAAGTGCCCGAAAAGGGCGCGAAGCCGTGGCAGAAAATCAGTGACCCTGAATGAGAATACAGGCCACTAGGAAAAGAAGAGGGTTGCTATGAAGCCTGTAAAGATACCGCGCCGGGTCGATGAGCCCCCGCATCTGCTGTTGTGGAGCGCAGATGAGTTGGCCCCAATGCTGTTGGGACTGACGATTGGGGTCATCATCGGTAAGGCCCTGATCTGCTTTCTGGGGGGGGGGTACTTGTAACCAACCTTTATCGCCGGTTCAGGGATAATCATCCGGATGGATACCTGCTCCACATGATCTACTGGGCCGGGTTCATCATGACCAAAGCCAAATCTCTCAAGAACCCGTTTGTCCGGAGGTATTTGCCTTGAACCTGAAAAATTATCTCAAGACCTGGGAAGGGACCCAAATAGAAAAAAAGTGGGGTCGAATCTTTCAGGGTGGTCTGATCGCTATCGTTTTCCTGCTGGTGATCCAGGTGTTCAGCAAGGAAACCATCGTCACTATCCAGCCGTTCACGCTGACGGAAGAAGCCTGGGTGACGAAAAGCAACGCCTCACAGTCGTATAAAGAGTCTTGGGGCTTCGCCTTTGCTCAACTCCTCGGGAACGTGACGCCCGGAACTGTGGATTTTGTTAAGGAACGGATCACTCCGCTTCTCTCCCCGAGCATCTATCAGGACGTGGTTGATGCAATCGAAATTCAAGCTCAACAGATCAAGAACGACCGCGTGACCATGCGGTTCGAGCCGCGTTTTGTTGAGTATGAGCCTAAGAGCGACAAGGTTTTTGTCTACGGATATTCCTATGTCAAAGGGGCTTCTTCTAACGAGGAGCGTAGCGAACGCTCCTACGAGTTTGCCATCAAGATTTCTAACTACGCGCCCGTGCTGGACTACATCGACACCTATGTAGGAAAGCCACGCACCAAAACTGTTTTGGTGCAACTCCAGCGCAAAGAAGAGAACCGGAGAAAGCATGAAGAACAACGCTAAACTTTCGCTCCTGGCGCTGTCCTTGGCGCTTGGAACATCATTGGCCTATGCCTCGGATGACATTCCAGTCGTCCCGGCAAGCGTTATGAAAAAGGACGTTCCTCCCCCTGTGACGTCGGGACAAAACTCCAATGAAGTCGCGGGTAGTGTGAATGAAAACCCCGTGTTGACGATGAAGCCCGGTGTGAACCAAATAATCCCAATTGCCATTGGTCATCCAAACCGTGTTGTCACGCCGTTCAGCAATCCGGAGATTGTCTCCACTTCGCTGACAGGAGCAGCCGATAACGGCCAATGCGGTGAGGTTTGCATCAAAGAGAACGTGGTCTATGTCGCTACGGATAAACAATACCCAGTGACTATGTTCATTACGGAAAGAGGTTCAGAAGCCCAAGCGCTAAGCCTGACGATGGTTCCTCGTCGTATTCCGCCGAGAGAAGTGTTTCTCAAGCTCGATGGTGGTGTAGGGATCACCGGTGCATTTGCTAATACCAAGGCGGAGACCTGGGAACAGAGTCAGCCTTATGTCGAAACAATCCGATCTGTGTTCCGAAAGATTGCCCTTGGCGAAGTCCCTCAGGGTTACACGCTGAACCGTATACCTGCCGGAGCTGCTGTGCCTAGCTGTTCCCATCCAGGGGTTAAGGTGGATTTCAGCAAGGGGCAATACATGATGGGTCATCACCTGAATGTGTTTATTGGTGTCGCACAAAACGTTTCTGACCAGCCTATCGAGTTCAAAGAAGCTCTGTGTGGAAGCTGGGACGTCGCTGCTGTCACTACGTGGCCGCTTAACGTGCTTGAGCCAGGCCATAAAACCGAACTCTATGTGGCTAAGAAGCAGAAGCGGGGAATCGCTCCTACGTCTAAGCGTCCGTCGCTATTAGGAGGTGGTCAATGATCAAAAGATTTTGGACCGAATTGGACCCGAAGAAAAAACGTTGGGTCTCAATAGCTGGTGGTGTTTTTGTTCTTTTTACTGTTGTGACGATGTTCTCTGGCGAGCCCAAGAAGGAAGAAAAACGTGGTAGGCAAGAAACTATCAAGCATGTCCTCACAGACAAAAATACCCGTGAAATCGGGATAGATTCATTGTCTGCGGATGTGAAAATGGTGTCTCGTGAGAACTCTGACCTTAAAAAGGAGTTGGAGAGAGTCAAGAAGGGGCTGGAGGAAACAAAGGATACTGCCGGTAAATCCAGCGATGTTGGCCGAGAGATTTCTCGCCTACGTCAGGACATTGATCGACTGACTCAGAAAAACATGGAACTGGCGAAGAAGGTTGAAACTGGCGCGGCTGGTGGCAAAACAGCTTCATCATCAGGGGATGTGCTAGATGATGTTACCGGCTCCTCTAGCGGTGATAGTCAATTTGTGGAGAAAAAGCTCGATTACAAAGATCCAGCATCTTTTTTCCGTGATGCGCCATTGCCGGACTCAAAGGGGGGAGCTCCTGCAACTGGCAAAGGTGATGGTCGTGACGCCACCAAGCCAGGTATCCAGATCGTAAGCTACTCACAGAAGGCACCAGAAGTTGAAGCGAAAGACGACAAGGATGATGAGTCCCTCTATCTGCCGTCTGGCTCCATCCTAACAGGTGTGCTTATCAATGGTATGGATGCGCCAACCTCTCAAGGTGCCCGTAGAGACCCTTTCCCTTCAACGCTTCGGATTCAGAAAGAAGCCATATTGCCCAATCGCTTCCGTGCGGATGTAAGAGAATGTTTCCTAATCGTTTCAGGCTATGGCGACCTTAGTTCGGAGCGAGCTTACCTACGCGGTGAGACATTCTCTTGTGTCCGGGAAGACGGGGGGGTAATCGAAGCGAGACTTGACTCTTATGCGGTAGGCGAGGATGGCAAGGCTGGTGTTCGTGGGCGCGTCGTATCGAAGCAAGGCCAGATCATCGCCAAGAGCTTGATGGCTGGATTCCTCGGTGGTGTATCTGAGGCCTTTGATGTCAATCCTGTGCCTGTTGTTAATACCAACCCTGACTCAAATACCCAGTATCAGTCTATTTTCTCTGGCCAGATGTTGCAGGGGGCCGCTGTGAAGGGAGCCAGTAAGGCCCTGAATCGTATCGCTCAATTCTACATCGACATGGCCGAAGGCATTTTCCCGGTCATCGAGGTCGATGCTGGCCGCCAAGTGGACATCATTGTGACCAAAGGCACCAAGCTACAAATTCGTTCCACTGGGGGCACTAAAAAATGAAAAATTTGAACATCTTGACCAGAAAGGGCAGTTCCAGAGGCAAGGCTCAAAAGGAACAGACAGTAAGATCCGCAAAGATGTTGGGGGTGGGCGCAGTGCTTCTTGTTCTGTCGGGCTGTTCCTCGCTCAACATCGGTAGCGATGAGTATAGCTGTCCGGGAATGCCGAGTGGTGTTCAGTGTATGTCAGCGCGAGATGTTTACGCCGCAACTAATGACGGAAATGTTCCTCGCCCCATGAAGCCTGAGGAAATCGAGGCCAAAGCGGAAGCGGATGGCGGAGGTTCCTCCGACGTTTCAGTGAACTCATCTAACTCCGGAGATTCGGTTATCGACAATTATGTCGCACCGCGTCTTCCGGATCGCCCAATTCCAATTCGCACACCGACGCAGGTTATGCGGATTTGGGTAGCTCCCTGGGAGGACACCAATGGTGATCTCATCGTGACAGGGTACGTCTACACCGAAATCGAACCGCGCAGGTGGGTGATTGGGGATGGCACACCACAAAGTGAGCCAGTTTTGAGACCGCTGCAAACGGTAACACACGAACCGAAGTCTGAAACAACCAAATAGGAGATGTTCTTGATGAACGCAAATCAGTTGACGAATAATGCCTCAAGTAAAAACAACACACTCTTCCTCTTCCTAGGGTTGATGGTGGTAGCCTTCCTGCTCGTGCCGGATCAGGCTCACGCTGGTACTGGTGGTACAGCGTTTGACGACGTATGGGTAACTCTCAAAGATTGGACCCAAGGTACTCTGGGTCGAATCGTTGCGGGTGCGATGATCCTGGTTGGCGTTGTTGGCGGTATCGCTCGCCAGAGCCTCATGGCGTTCGCTATGGGGATCGGTGGCGGTATGGGCCTGTACAATTCCCCGACCGTGGTGGAATCTATCATGTCTGCAACTCTGGAACATGCAGAGAAGGTCGTCCCGGCTGTTGTGCAACTCAGCAATGGTCTGGGGGTGTAAAAGACACCTTGCCGTTCGTGAACGGGTGATAAGGGCAGCCTAAGAAGCTGCCCTTATTTTTTGTGAAAAGTCTAGTCATAACAAATCTCAACTATTTCTTTATTTGCTCAAAAAGGGCACTTCCGCAGCCCATGTTTATGCACTCACTCCCGTAACCTCCAGCATTGGGTTCTTGTAACTCAAAACGAATGGAGAATGCGATGATCAATTTCAAGCCTAAAATTCCGGCTCTGCTGGGAGCTTTGGCGGTTCTTACCGCTGGTGCTGCTCATGCAGAATTGCTGGAATATACCTTTAAGGCTCCAGACGGTACGCAACGGTCTCTGCCTCCGAATGCCAACTATGCCAACCCGACAGGCAACGTTTCGTTTGCCTTGAGTGCCGGTATTGATCGAAAGGTCAGGATCTCGGTGCTTCGGACGGATGGGACAGTGGTTTCAACAGCGACCAGCCATCTTCTTGGGGCTACAGATCGCATCACTGTAGGTGGAAAGTCTTACTATGGTGCGGAACTTCAACTACCAGCTCCTGTTGCTGGTGCATATCTGGTCAGGGCGGAAATTCTTGCCTCTGATGGATCTACAGTCCAGACAGATGAATACCCTCTGACTGTCGATGTTACCCCTCCAACCTACACTTCGATTGCACCTGTTTACAGTAACTATGGACAGGTCACTAGCGGTGATATTTGGAAATTGGGTTTAGGTGGTTCTGAGGATAATGCTTTCTTGATGTCTGGCATTTCTGATGAATCTCCTATTAAAGGCGTCAAAGCAAAGCTGTATCGTCAAGATGGTTCACTCTACAAAGATGTGTCAGTTAACTACGATGATGCTAATGGACAAGCTAGACAGTCTTTCCAATCTGGATTTTTCCCTGCCTCTGACTTGGATGAAGTTTTTACACTTCAATTTGAGATAAGTGATAGTGCCGGGAATAGCTATCTTTCACCTCGCCAAAAGGTGATGTTTGATAGCATAACCAATGCACCGTCTTCACCTTTTGGTGTTTATGATCCATCCAGCACAAACAACTTGGGTCCTGGACTGTCGGGATTTGTTGCTTATACGGCTGGAATGACAGTTAAAACCAACCCGGTTAAGTTAGCTTGGCGGGTGCCGCGTGATAACTGGCATGAGCATAGAGAAGGTGGTATCAACATGGTCAACTACCTCGGGGAAATGACTAAGGCTGGTGAAGATAGTCAGTATGTCTATCTCGTTACCACATCTCCTTACGGAAATACAGATGGTAACTATTGGCGTTGGGTTAATTTCGGCCAATGGGGCGGTGGTGGTATAGCCTACAACTTAACATTGTCACCTTCTGCACCACAGAGTCCTAAATTGCTAGGCGTTGACTACAACTACAGTGATATTGGCTGGTCGAACATGTATCGCTATGGGGTGAATAATTCTGCACTCCCTATCACTGTTAGTAGTATGAAAGTAAAAGTTGAGCCAAGGCCATACGTCCAAATAGCAGAACATCGTGGCAGTTGTGAAATTCCAGCGGGGCAAGATAGCTGCGTCATTTCAAACAGCTTTGTGATGGAAAAGGGCACAACGGGATATGTTCACGATAACGTGAGTGTCTTCAACTCGGACAAATCACTGCGTTCTAACCCAATGTGGGCAGAAGTTAACTGGAACGATCAGCACTATCCTCAGCTCAATCAGCAATACGATCAAAAGAACAAGGTGTTTACCTTATTTGTCACTCAACCTGGGCGAGGTTCGTACTTTGATAGGCTACGCTTGAGAAGTGCGTGGATTGAAGATAGCAAAGGCAACAAGCTGGCTCCTACTGGTGGGTTAATCGCCAATAACTGGGAAAACTATACGTACCAGTGGGATCTCAAAACTCTTCCTGAGGGGCAATACAACCTTGTTGCCGCCGCAGAAGAAATGCACGGGCCTTTAACTCGACAACCCATGTTCCAGATCACGTCTGACAGGACTGCGCCAACGATGACCCTCAGTGTGTCTGATGGTTCGGCTATTCAGACTCTAGATGATGTTGTGATCACATTGTCTGATGCCATCGATCCTTCGCCTAAGTTGACGTCTATTACTCTTGTTGGAGGCCCAGCCAATGACAAGGTTCAATTGTCTTGGCGTGAAGAGTCGAAGGGACGGTTTCGTCTGGAGTACCCAGTAATGTTCCCATCTTTGAAGGAAGGGGAATCTTACACGTTGACAGTTATCGGCGAGGACACTCAAGGTAACTCGGTGCAAAAAGCCGTTGGCTTCGAGTACAAGCCTCGTCAGGTGATGCTGGCAGATGGTATGGACGGGAAAGTCATGATCCCCGCTGTTACTCATGAATTTGTTCATGCTGATGGCAAGCGGATCATCGAGACTAAACCGCTGACGCTCAGTGATGGTGCTGTCGTGACAGGCTCATACGACGTGTTTGCGACCCTCCGTTCTGATGCGAAAGTGCCGCTGGTGGTGAATGGTGTTCGTATCGAACCGGGTCAGACAATGGGGATCATGAGCCAACATGATTTCGGTGCGTCAGGTGGTCGTTTGAGTATTCCGGTTAAACCGGCTGTACCGGATGTGGTCGGCTCTTCCAACCTCCTTGTCATGACCTCTGCGCCGAACTCGCCCATCCTGGTTGTGGACATCAATACCTGGAAAGGGGCGGCCAAACTCTCTGCTGAGTCGTGGACAATTCGCCAGGTTATCGACCCGGTGAAAATCTATGCCTTGCCAGAATCAGGAGTTCCTTGCCGATTCACCACGAAAACGGATGTGGCTATGGCCGCAGACCCGATTCGTGACCCAGTGTGTTTGCTCCAGTGGGACAGAACTCCGGATGAGGCGGAACAAGCCACCCAGGACAACAACGGCATGAAAGTAGCTGGGCTGGTGGGGCAGGCTGTGAGTATTGGCGAACAACCTGTCGAATATAGCCTGTACCTGTTCAGTGGTGATGGCTCCAAGGTCAAGGTTGGTTCCGGCTCTCAGAATCTGACGGTAACTACAGCTTATGGTTCTGTTGGTTATTCCCCGATTGATGATATTGCTCAGGTGAATCGCGTCATTGAAGACTTTGATGTAAACCTCAAGCAGAGCAATGGGCCTGATTGTTCGATTACCCTTAGCGCAGACCGTGCGAAAAACGAGGCCGCGAACAAGGCTGTCGGGAGCGCGAGTCGCACCTGTCTGTTCGAGTGGCAGCAGATCCCCGATGGATTGGTCCAAGACCAGTTATCGGAATCGCCTTCGCTGTCAGGCTCTTTGGCTGAGAACGGTGATCACCCACTGGGTTGGCGGGTAAGTATTTTCACTCGCAATGGTACTCGGGTGACGTTGAACGATGAAACCTTCAATATCGAGGCTATTGATCCACCAGCTCCGACCGTTGAACTGTCCTCTGAGTACAACTTCAAAGACAACATCTACATGGTGCCGATGACAGGTAACTACCTGGGTGATGCCATTATCAACTCTGAGCGAGCTGATTTGGACATTGCCATCTCGCGCAACTCAGATGTTCTGGAGTCTGAAACCTTCACTCCGGGGTGGGGAGCTACCAACAAGGTATATCGTCGCATCAATACCGATGAGCGAGCTTTGTGGGAGGAAACCTCCTACAAAGTGAATGCTGCCTACAACAAAGTACCTGACGTGAAGACGGAGGTCGTCTACCGGGCTATATCAGCACCTTCTGATAGCATCCGGCCTATCGTTGAGGTTGAAGGTGATACCGCGATTGATACCCAGGCCTTACCTGTACGGGTTCTCATCCGTGATCAGTACAAACCTGACGGCGACTATGACGCGAACACGATGGGTGTATGGAAAGTCCGCCTGATCCAGCAAAAGGCCTATAACGAGACCGTGGCTCTCACTGACTATGTGAAAGCATCAAACGGTGAAGCTCAGTTCTCCATGGATTTGTCTGGTGTCGATACATCATCTGTCCGTATTGCGGCAGAGGCTGTTCTGGAAAGCCCTGTTGAAGGGTACAACAGAACTGAGTTGTCCATCAGACCGGCCTTCTTGACTGTTCTCCGTGGGGGGGCCATCGGAGCTGGAGTTCAGGCTCGTAAGTTGTCTGGTGAAGCGCCGTTCACCGCAATGTTCAAGTTGTCTCTGGACGACCGTCAGGACCTCCGGGCTACCGGTCAGGTCGTATGGGAAACCAGTAAGGACGACGGTAAAACTTGGGAGCAGTTCATCCCAGAAGATCGATACAAGTATCAGCTTGTGAAGACCTTCGACAAGGGTGAGTACCAGGTTCGCGCCAAGGTGGTGAACGTTAACTCTGGTGCGGAAAAGTACACCAAAGCTGTCAGCGTTGTTGCTTACGACAAACCTGACATTTCTGTTGTTGGACCGACCACGTTGTTTGTGGGCAGTGAAGGCAAGTACACCGCGAGCCTGACCTTAAACGATGAACCGATCTCTGGGGGCAACGCTGTTGTTGAGTGGTCCACTGACGGTGGCAAAACCTACTCGCAGACTGGTAACAGCATCACGCTTTCAAGTGATGAAGAAACCCGATACCGTCTGTGGGCACGAGTACGCTCCGCCTCGGCACCTGCTGATGATGGTTATGCCTATGAAGTGGCTAAGACGGCTGTTGACTTCCGAGCAGTGAAGGCTCCCCGTTCATACGTGAAAGGGCCGCGAGTCATCGAGACCGGCAAGAAGTACGTGTTTAAAGCTGAAACAAGCCTGCCTTATCGTGGGATGGACGTGAAGCTGAGCGGGTTCTTTACGTTGCCAGATGGCTCGATTGTTCAGGGTGATACCGCAGAGTACGTACCTTCGGATACCGATCTCAACCAGGCTACTGTAGAAACGAAGTACACCACCTGGATCGAAGGATACCGAGATCAGGGGGCGGAAGCTTCGCATAGCCTACGTTCCCGAGTCTGGCAGTATGTGTGGCCGAGCTTTGGTATGCAGCTCCGGAAGAGCGCGGACGTGGCTCCTGCCACGATCACTGCATCAGTGCGGCCAATTGCCTTCAACGGCAAGCTGGAAGAGCCGACCTATGACTGGGAGTTGCCGGAAGGTGTCGTGATTCAGGATAAGCGGCAGGATATTGTCCGTTCCTTCGTGATCAATGAGCCAGGTGACTACACCATCAAGGTGACAGTCCGTGATGCTCGCGGCCATGAAACAGTGGTCGAACAACAGATCAAGATCGGCCTGGCAGAACCCTACGCTATCGACCTGCAATACTCTGGCTCGAATAAATACGAGCGTGAGCCTCTGGACGTACTGTTGCGACCGTACATTTCGGGCGGCCACCCACGCGACCGTATTTCAACTCGTGTCTACTCGGTAGACGGAACTCCGTTGGATAGCAGCGGTTACTATGGCAGAGCCACTCTGGGCACTGGTGAGCACAGCATCAAGCTGAAAATAACCTCTGAGATGGGGTATGAAGCTGAGGGTGAGGTGAACATCAATGTGGCAGAGAACAAGTTGCCTGCATGTAGCCTGAGCTCAAGGGAGACTGTTGGTTCGTGGATTGTCTATGCGAACTGCGAAGATACCGATGGTCGTATGAAGTCCTATGAGTGGACTATTGCCGGTGAGTTGCAGAGCATCAGCTCTGATCGCGTCACTATCAGCAAGGGCACCTATGAAACGATGCCGACCATCTCTCTGGTCGGGGTCGATGATTCTGGTGGCAAATCCGAAGCTGTCACGATGAACTAAGGTTCATTCCTCCCAAAGCCCGATTTCAGA